>JAZSLQ010000012.1:0-38743 GCA_045535455.1 Kiritimatiellia bacterium
TTGGCCTCCGACTTGGCAGGTCCTCAAGAGCATCGACGACCCCAAGGTCATGGAGCTCTACAACAAGGCGTGGGACAGGATCAAGGCGACAGATACAAAGTGACGCTCGACGGCATACGCAACTTCTGCATCATAGCGCACGTCGACCACGGGAAGACGACGCTCTCTGACCGCATTCTCGAGCTGACGCATGCGATATCGCAGCGTGAGCTCAAGGAGCAGACGCTCGACGCGATGGATCTCGAGCGCGAGCGCGGCATCACGATCAAGTCGCACCCCGTCTCGATGCACTACACGGCGAAGGACGGGAAGACGTACCTTTTCAACCTGCTCGACACGCCCGGCCATGTCGACTTCGCCTACGAGGTCAGTCGTTCGATGGGCGCGTGCGAAGGGGCGCTTCTCGTCGTCGACGCCGCGCAGGGCGTAGAGGCGCAGACGGTCGCGAACACGTACTTTGCGCAGGACGCGAAGCTCGAGATCGTACCAGTTCTCAACAAGGTTGACCTTCCCGGCGCCGACGTGAAGGAAGTCTCGCGCGAGATCGAAGACATTCTCGCGATCCCGATGGACGCCCCGCTTCTCGTTTCCGCAAAGACTGGCATGGGTTGCCCCGAGGTTCTTGAGGCAATCGTCAAACGCATACCGCCGCCCACGACGCTTGGCATAGACGCGCCGCTGAGGGCGCTCGTCTTCGACTCCGTGTTCGACGAGTTCCGCGGCGTGATAACGTACGTCCGCGTAATGGACGGCTCGCTGAAGGCGGGGCAGGGCGTCGTCTTCATGGGGAGCCATGTTTCGACTACCGTTCACGAGGTCGGCATCTTCTCCCCGACGAAAAAGCCAGTCGACCATCTTGAGGCCGGCCAGGTCGGCTACATCGTCGGCACGGTGAAAGACCCGAGCGAGATCAAGATTGGCGACACGGTGACGACGGCGAAACTTGGCGCGACAGAGCCGCTTCCCGGTTTCCAGGACATCCACCCGACTGTCTTCTGTGGAATATACCCGATGTCGACGGACGAGTTCCCCAAGGTCTCTGCGGGGCTCGAAAAGCTTCACCTCAACGATTCGGCGTTCACGTTCCACCACGAAAGCTCGCTCGCGCTTGGCTTTGGCTTCCGTTGCGGCTTCCTCGGGCTTCTTCACATGGAGATTGTCCAGGAGCGGCTGAGACGCGAGTTTGGGCTCGACATAATCTCGACTTCTCCCGGCGTAGTCTACAAGCTGAAGCTCAAGAACGGCGAGGAGAAGGATCTCGACAACCCGCTTCAGATGCCCGATCCTTCCGCGCTCGAGACGATATCCGAGCCGATCCTGAAGTCGCGCATCATCACGCCGTCGGAGTCGATTGGCGACGTTATGCGCATCGTGATGGATCGCCGTGGACAAGTCGAAGGAACAGAGACGATTGACGCGAAGCGCGTGATGCTTCACTGCATGCTTCCTCTCAACGAGATCTTGATTGATTTCCACGACACGCTGAAGTCTGTAAGCCATGGCTATGCCTCGATGGACTACGAGCCAGCGGGCTATCAGGTCTCCGATATCGTGAAGATGGACATTCTCCTCAACGGCGAGACTGTCGACGCGTTTGCGACGATGGTACACCGTGCCAAGGCGCGCGCGAGGGGACTTCAGATGTGCAAGGCGCTTGCCGACACGATCCCGCCGCACCAGTTCAAGATTCCGGTGCAGGCCGCGATCGGCAAGGAGATCATTGCCCGCGAAGACATAAGACCTTTCCGCAAGGACGTTCTCGCAAAGCTTTACGGCGGCGACGTAACGCGCAAGATGAAGGTCTTGGAGAAGCAGAAGCGCGGCAAGGCGAGGATGAAGGAGTTCGGCCATGTCAACGTTCCACAGTCCGCCTTTATCGCCGTCCTGAAGGGCACCATTAAAGACAAATAACGCCGTGCGCGATGGCAAAGTGGCGCAGCAGTTTGGTATAATATGCGCCATGATGAATGTCTACAACTCGCTGACGCGCAGGGTCGAGGAGCTTAAACCCCTTGAAGGGAACGAAATCCGCCTCTACACCTGCGGTCCTACCGTCTACAATTTCGCGCATATCGGGAACTTCCGCGCCTACGCGTTCGAGGACATACTCCGCCGCGTTGTCCAGTTCAACGGGATGAAGATCCGCCAGGTGATGAACTTGACGGACGTCGACGACAAGACAATCCGCGGCGCAAATGCCGCGGGCGTCGCGCTCACGGACTACACGAAGACGTACAAGGACGCATTCTTCGCGGATTTGAAGAAGCTCAACATCCAGCCGGCAGAGGTCTATCCTGCGGCGACCGACCACATTCCCGAGATGATCGCGCTCGTCCAGAAGCTTATGGACAAGGGCGTAGCCTACCAGAGCGAAGACGGCTCGGTCTACTTCAAGGTTCGCGAGTTCCCAGGCTACGGCAAGCTTGCCCACATCGACTTCGACAACCAGCGTACCGGGCTTCGCTGCGCGGCGGACGAATACGACAAGGAGAACGTCGGCGACTTCGCTCTGTGGAAGGCGTGGGAGGAGTCCGACGGGCCCGTCGGCTGGGATTCACCGTGGGGACGCGGCCGCCCCGGCTGGCACATCGAGTGCTCCGCGATGTCGATGAAGTATCTCGGCGAGACGTTTGACCTTCACACCGGCGGCATAGACAACCTCTTTCCGCACCACGAGAACGAGATCGCCCAGGCCGAGGCAGCGACGGGCAAGGAGTTTGTCAGGACGTGGATGCACTGCGCGCACCTTCGCGTCAATGGCGAGAAGATGTCGAAGAGCGCTGGCAACTTCTTCACGCTCCGCGACCTTCTCGAGAAGGGATATACAGGGCGCGAGATCCGCTACGTTCTCATCAACGCGCACTACCGCACCGGTCTCAACTTCGCCTTTGACGCGCTTGAGGACGCGCGAAAGTCGCTCAGCCGCATTGATGCCTGTGTCGACCGTTTGGCTCGTGTCGCGAAAACGTCCTCCTCGGGAGCCTCCGCTTCGCGCCTCCCTCGCTCGGAGTTTTCCGCGCCTCTCGCCAAGTTCGCCGAAGCAGTCAATGACGATCTCAACATCCCAAAGGCCTTTGCATCCCTCTTTGAGCTTGTAAGGACATGCAACGGAATGGAAGTGGATGCCGAAGCCGCGAGCGAGGCATTGGGCGTGTTCCGTCGCATGGACGAGGTGCTTGGCGTCATCTTCTTCGAGAACGAGAAGAAGGAAGAGGCGATTCCCGCCGAAGTTAAACAACTTCTCGATGCCCGCGCCGAGGCCAGGAAATCGAAGAACTGGGCCGAGTCCGACCGCCTCCGCGACGAAATCGCCGCGCTCGGCTGGACTGTAAAAGAC
The DNA here is from genome assembly GCA_045535455.1 of Kiritimatiellia bacterium. Classification (GTDB taxonomy): domain Bacteria; phylum Verrucomicrobiota; class Kiritimatiellia; order RFP12; family UBA1067; genus UBA1067. Next base: position 3,338 of record JAZSLQ010000012.1, read on the forward strand.
TCCCGTGATGGACAGAGTTTGGAGAAGAAGGTTTAGGGGTCAGGAGTCAGGAAAAGGAGTGGCAAAGAAAATTATCATTCTTGGGGCGACGGGGTCGATCGGCAGAAATGCGATTGACGTCGCCCTGTCTCATCCTGACGAATTCAAGGTTGTCGCGCTTGCTGTGCGTAATTCTCGCGAGCAATGCGAGGAACTTGCCCGAGAGCTTGGCGCAAAGCCATATTGCGGCGAAAACGCCGCGGTTCGTGCAGTCGAGGAGAACGACGCTGACATCTGCTTAGTCGCGACTGTGGGAATGTCTGGCTTAAAGCCGACGATGGCCGCAATCGAGAAGGGGATGGATGTCGCGCTTGCCACGAAGGAAGTCATGGTGATGGCGGGCGAGTTCGTCACGCGCCGTGCGAGGGAAAAGGGCGTGCGGTTTCTTCCCGTTGACAGCGAGCATTCGGCGATCTTTCAGTGTCTGCAAGGGTCGCCGCGCGAATCGGTTGAAAAGATTGTCCTGACCGCAAGCGGCGGACCGTTTCTCGATGAGCCCGCCGATCTTTCGGCAGTTACTGTTGAACAGGCGCTCAACCATCCGCGCTGGAAGATGGGACCAAAGGTCACGATTGACAGTTCTACGATGATGAACAAGGGGTTCGAGATCCTTGAGGCGCGCTGGCTCTTCGACGTGCCTGTCGAGAAGATCGACGTCGTTGTGCATCCAGAGTCAATTGTCCATTCTCTTGTCACGTTCTCGGACGGAGCGACGCTTGCACAACTCTCGCCGCCCGATATGCGCGTTGCGATACAGTACGCGCTAACTTGGCCCGGCCGCCTTGCGTCAAAACGCGAGCAGCTCGATCTCGCAGCGCTCGGCTCTCTTACGTTCCGCGCGCCTGACCCTGTGCGTTTCCCCTGCCTGCGGCTCGTAAAGGAGGCATGTGCGCGCGGCGGATGCGCCACGGCCGTTCTCGCCGCGGCGGACGAACTTGCGGTGCAGGCGTTCCTTGACGGCAAGATAAAGTACACCGACATCGCGGCCACGGTCGCAGACTGCTTAGAGCATGCTCCCGAAATCCCCTGCGATTCCCTCGACTCAGTCTGGGCGGCGACGGATTGGGTATCGAAGCATCTGCGGGCTTAAAGTGCTCGCATCAGATTTTGAGGAGCTGTTTGCGAAGGGCCGCGGCTACGGCCTCGACGCGGTTTGAGACGCCGAGTTTTTCGAAGATTATCGTCGTGTGATCCCTGACTACGGTAGGGCTGATGCCGAGTTCCTTGGCGATTTCGGTATTGGACTTGCCGGCCACTATTCTCTTGAGGATGTCTATCTGACGCGGCGAAAGGTGGTCGGCCGGAGGGTCGCACTTGAACTGGCGGTCGATGGCTGGCGACACGAACTTCCCTCCGCCCGCGACTGTGCGTATGGCCGTGATAAGCTCGTCGTTCGCGTCGCTCTTGAAAACCGCGCCGTATGCGCCGCTGTCGATGGCAGATGCGATGCCGTCGGTTGTCGTGTATGTCGTCAGGATGACTATGTTTGTTTCGGGCAGTTGTTCGCGTATCTTCCTCGTCGCTTCGGTTCCATCCATGACAGGCATCATCAAGTCCATGATGACGACGTCCGGCTTGAGCCGCAGCGCTTCCTCCACCGCCTCCTTGCCGTTCTTCGCCTGGCCGACGACATGCATGTCGCGCTGCATGTCGAGAAGCGCCGAGAGCCCCATGCGGACTACCGTGTGGTCGTCTGCGACAAGTATTCTAATCTTTTCCACCTGGCACCTCGTTTTCCCTTTGCATGCTTAGCGAAATGGTGACTTTAGTTCCGCGCCCCGGGGCGCTCTCGATGTTCATCTTGCCCTCAAGTCCCTCGATTCTCTCTGTGATGCCGAGAAGTCCGTAGTGACCCTCGGCGGGACCGGGAGCGGCTTTCGGGTCGAAGCCGCATCCGTTGTCTGCGACCGAAAACTGAAGTTGGTCTGCATCAATCGCGCCGGCGACTCTTATCTCCGTCGCCTTGCCGTGCCTTGCCGCGTTTACGGCAAGTTCGCGCACGATCTTCAGGATCGCATATGCCGTGTTGTCCGTGAGGCGACGCCGTTGCACGTTGAAGCGAACGGCGAGGTTGACGTCGCCTATCTGCGGGCGAAGCGTCTGCCGTATGGCTTCGTTCATGTCGAGCGACTCGAGTGTGCCGTGCCTCAGGTCCCACAGGCAGTTTCTCAGTTCGCCGTGGCACGACGCGAGAGACCGCTCTGCAATCGCGAGGTGCGAGAGCGCCGTCGGCAGGTCTTCCCCTGCGGCGGTATGTGCGGCTTTCAGCTCAAGCGCGATGCCGGTCAGGTTCTGGGAGATTGAGTCGTGCAGCTCGATTGCAAGACGTGTGCGCTCCTGTGTGCGCAGGTTCGCGCTAACGTGCGCGACCTGTTCCTTGAACAACTCGCGTCCGCGCCGCTCCACTATCCGGCGCAAGATGCGGTTCCACGTGAAAAACGCGAGAAGCGCAACGGCAAGCCCTATGATCACGGCGAGAAGCCGCCTTGGCGTCCACCATGGCGCATATGCGAGTAGCCGGATGTCGTCCTGCGTCCGTGCGACGAGCGTGATGCCGCTGATCTTGGGGAAGGGCGCGTGCGGACGCCAGTTTGGAACGTCCATTATGCACGAGCCGGTCGCTTCGACGATGCATCCTGCGTCAAGCTGCGACGGAAGTTCGCGGTCAAGTGCGCTTATGTCCACGGCAAGGGTGAAAGCGCCGTCTGCGATTTTCATCACGCCGTCGCGCGGCATGTCCTCTACCCGTCCCTTGAGCCGAAGAGTCTTGCCGTAGAGCTTTTCCTGGAAGATCGGCTTGCCGGAAGGGAGGTCTTCGAACAGTTCGCGGAGCGTTGTGTCTCGCACGGTTTCCACAGGTACGTCTGGAAGGGTGGTCGGACGCCACCGCGCGCGCACGAGGTTGAGGTGGTAGAGATCGGTCTCTGGAAAGCCGACGGCTTCCACCGATTCCCCGAAGCGCGGCGGCTCGGGGTCTGCGAGTTCTATGCGCATGAGGCGTTTGGAGGGCGTAAGGATAAGCACGTTGTCGCCGTTCCACGCCGCGAGGACTCGCCCGACCGCACGATGACGCCGAGAGCTTGCGATTTCCTCTGGGCGCGACGCATCGAGGGAAAGGCAGTCGGGTGCGTCGAAGATGTCGGGTGCCGAGGTGACTACGGCGATGTCCTCCGGTGAGGTGACATTGAATCGGCGTCCCATGTGGCGGCGCATGTTCCACTGCACCGTCGCGTCGCACCGCCCGGTGAACGTTGCGGTCGCGCCGACGAGCTCGCGAAGTTCGCGGTATCGCGCTTTTGCGTTGTTGACCGGCACGAGAATGCTGTCGCCTCCTTGCCGAACGAACATGAACACGTGTTCGGGATCAGTCTCGTCGTCGAGGACGTCAGCAATGGTTCCCGTAAGCGTGGCATCTTCATAGTCGTGCCGGCCGCTCAGGATTTCGGGTATGGCAAGCGACGGCACCTCGCACAGCGCCGTGTGCGCGAGTGTAGTCAAGGCCAGGTATAGACAGATTCTGTTCATTTGTCGAATTTGCCGTGTGCGGCCGAGGCGGGCTAAAAAAGATCTCCAGACCACAGACGGTCGATGAAATTCCGCCAGGGAAGGATGGATATTCCATCTACTTCTTTGTCTGCAACACAGGTGCGACATCAAGTTTTCGAGCGATATACATGCTATAGCTATTGTTTCTGCTTTAATGGCGCGATTATAGCAAGAATACGAATGAGATGTCAATAGCAAATTGCCAACACTGTCGGCAATTCTTCAATAAAATCGCCGATAGAGCTGGCGATATGACTAAAAGCTGTTGCGCTTTGTCTCGTCGCCCACCCCCTACGGTTGTAGGGGATTGCTGTTTTATGCCGATTTTGTGTATACTACAGCGCAACTGTTCAGCAAGGAATTCACATGATGACGATGAGAACACTACTTTTTTCTGGCGTCGCAATCGCGCTTGCGGCGGGCGCGGCTGGGGTGATCGCCGACAACTGCGATGTCGTCAATCCAGACGCGACCAACAAGTGCGGCGTATTGCTACTCGGCGACTCGATCCGCATGGGCTACTGTGGTTTTGTCCGTGAAGCCATGCAGGACAGGGCAGAGGTTTTCTGGCCGGAAGGTAACTGCATGTTCGCGCACTACACCTTGCGCTTCCTCTACGACTGGCGGCATATCATGCCAGACCCAGCCAAGATCAATGTCGTGCATTGGAACAACGGTCTATGGGATATAGGGCAACGTGACGGTCGAGAACCTCTTACGCCGCGTGAAGACTATGTAAAGACGCTTGTCCGCATCCACGGCGAACTTCGCCGCTACTTCCCGAACGCAAAGATCGTCTTCGCCACGACGACCCCGATAAACACGTCCATCAAGTGCGAACAACACACCTTGGGCAATGCCATTGTCGAAGAGTATAACGCGGCAGCCGTCGCCGCGCTGAAGCCGCTTGGCGTCGAAATCGACGATCTTTACTCCTTTGTCCGCGACAATGCCGTGCCGTATGTCGATATAGTCCACTACACCCCAGAGGGATCTCGGCTTATTGCAGGGGAAGTGGTGCGCGTCATCGACCGCCAGAGAAAAGCCGCGCAATAAGCCATCGTCACCCACCCCCTACAGTTGTAGGGGATTGGCATTTTTCGGGAAATTTTATAAAATGTCGGCTTGGAGGAACTCTATGAAACTCACACACATTAGACACCTTGCCGCCATCGCAGTCGCCGCACAATTGACGATGAGCGCGTCAGCGGCTCCAATCGACAACTACACCGACCTCGCAGATGCGGTCGCAAACGCCGAGACGGGCGACACGATCAAGCTCAAGGCGGGCACGATCAACGTAACTTCGACGATCACGATCACGAAGGGCATCACGCTCTCCGGCGGCTGGACGGACGACTCGACCCGTGCCGACGGTGCCGTGACGGTCCTCGACGGCGGGGATTCGGCGGACTGCGAGCAAGTCGTCTATGTCCGCGCCAAAACGGCGGAAGGATCCGTCACGCTTGACAGTCTGTGTCTAACGCACGGCTATGTCCGGGGCCTTCGGCACGGCATAACGGCCGGCTCCCCGAATAACGGCTGCGACCTCGCAATCACTAACTGCCAGTTCGTGGCGAACGGATCTGCACGAAATGGCGAAAACGGCACGGGCGCGTACTTGAACATGGATGGCGGTTCGTCAAGACCAGTCGTGACAATCAGGGACTCGCTTTTCGCGGGGAACATCATCACCAATCCTGCCTCCACTGGCCCCCAAGGAGGCGGCCTCTACGCGTTTAAGCTTTCATCCCTCGTTGTCGAGAACTGCGACTTTATCACCAATGGTGTGCCGTTCTCGGTCGCCGGCAATGGCCACTCCCCAAGCTCTACACCTTGCAACGGCGGCTTCTACGGCACGGCGATCTATGTGAATGGCGTTCCGACCGCGATTTCGGACTGCCGGTTCCTCGGCAACTTCGCGCGTGAAGGATCGACGGTCGGTTTCTCTGGCGCTTGCGGCGGCTCGTCGATTTCGAACTGCCTCTTCGCCGCCAACCAGCACAACGTGATTTCAGCTGGATGGAACCATACGACCTTCGGTACGATCAACGTGAATATGTCGGCGCTGGCGGATACGCTATCGATTTCGGGCTGCACAATCGCCTACAACGCCAGCGGCAGCAAACTCGCTGCTGCGGGTCTCTCGGTCATAACCGGCACGGTCGATGTGCGAGACTCCATCATTTTCGGAAACCGCGTGGGGACGGACTCCACAGTCGGCTCAGACATCATGACCGGCGACAACGGCACGGTCAACCTCGCCTACTCGCTCGTCACGGGGAGCTCGGACGCCTATTGCTCTGGCAACGTCGTCGCCGGAACGGGCGTCATCTATGGCGACCCGCTTTTCGTCACGGACAACGCGACGGTCTCGAGCAAGATAACTTCCGGCACATCGAAGGCCTATTATGACCCGACAAAGACGACACAGGAAGAGACGGTCGGCTTCGACCTGCACTTGCGCTCGAAGGTTGGATACTTCCTCAACGACGGGACGCTCGTCGAGAACGGGACGGAAAGCTCGCCTGCGATAGACGCGGCAGATCCGGCGTCGGACTTCTCGCGCGAAGGCGACCCCAACGGCGCCCGCCGCAACCTGGGCTTCTACGGCAACACGGCCGAGGCCTCGCGCTCGCGCCTTGTCTCGGCGGAAATCGAATCGGTCACGATTTCGTTCCCGAACGGCTATTCGAAGCCGGATGTCACGGTGACGCTCGCGGATTCGGAAGACGCCTATACGGCGGAGATCGTCCTCTACAGTGGAATCGAGGGCACGATGCCGAACGGCTGGACATGGACGAACTACGTCCACGGTGCCGCGCAGGGCTCGACGAGCGTTCTTTCCCCGAACGAATACCTTACGGCTGGCGACACCTATTCGATTCGCGTGGAAGCGTATGTTATCGGCACCGCGGCGGTCGCGGAGCAGTCCACTGCCGTTGTGACTGGCACGATCCCACCGTGGGTCGGCCACGGCGGCGGCGCGACGGTCGTCCACGTGCGCGAGGGCGCGGACGCGAAGATGGACGGCTCCGATTGGGCCAATGCGTTCCCGGACATAAAGAGCGCACTTCTGGCGGTGACGGCGGACAAGACGGAAATATGGATCGCCGGAAACATCATCTACGACTCCACGCCGGGGACGCTGAATCTTGCGGCGCCGCTTACGATCCGCGGCGGCTTCACGGGCGTCGAGGATACGGCGGCGGCGCGTCCGGCAGGATCGTCCGCGACGCTCGACGGCGCGGGGAGCTTTGACCTTCTTTCCATCGGGAACGGCGCGGGCTTCGACCTCGTGGTTGAGCGGCTCTGTTTCACACGGGCGACGTCCTGGGGCGTATCCAAGACGGGAGCCGGCGATGCGACGTTCCGCGACTGCCGATTCCTCGACAACGGCGGATGGGCGAAATACTACACCGGCGGCGCGCTGAAGCTCACGGGCGCCGGCGCCGTGGTGACGGTCACGAACTGCCTCTTCGACGGCAACCTGTCCAGCCGGGAATTCGCCTCGTTTCAGGAATACGCTCCTGCCGTCGGCAGCGCGCTGTCCGCGACGGGCCTCGGCCGCCTCGTTCTCGTCGACACGAGCTTCGTCACGAACGGCATCGCCATCGCGGACGGGGCGGCCAACCCGTTCGGCCCGAAATATACCGGACCCGACGGCGTGGCGCTCAAGGCCGATGCGGCGCCGGTCGTCGCGCGGAACTGCCGCTTCGTCGGGAACACCGGGCATGCGTGGCAAACGGGCGGCATCGTATCGCTTGTCGGCGCGAGCGGCGGCTCGGCCTTCACGAACTGCCTCTTCGCCGGAAACCAGACGCCGTGCTCCTACCGCCGTTCCGCAAACAACGGCGCTACGCGCTACATCAATTACTCCGGCACCGTGAGCGTGCGCCTCTCGAACACGGCGCAGACTGTCGATTTCAGCCAGTGCACGATCGCCTATAACCTCGGCGACTCGCTCTTCGGCGGCGGCGGCCTTGAAGTCCATGGCGGCACGGCGAACGTCGTGAACTCGATTCTCTTCGGGAACCAGCGGGGGCCGGAGGCGACAGGCGGCGCGGATATCTGTGTCTTCGATGGCGCAGTCTTGAATCTTTCCAGTTCGCTTGTGACGGCCAATGAAGCGGCGAGGGTGAGCTGCGACGAGGGCGGCACGATCACAACCGAGGGCGTTCTCTACGGCGATCCGCTTTTCATGACGGACCGCACGACCTACGATGGCTGGACGATTGCAAGTACGACGGCCTTCGGCGGTTTCATTTACAATGTCGCGTCGAACGCGACGGATCTGTGCGCCATCAACGCCCACCTCCGCAGCAAGACGGGCTACACGGACGAGACGACGGGCGAGCTCGTGCGGACACCGCGTGTGATGAGCCCGGCAATCGACGCGGGCAGGGAGGGCTCGCCTTACGCGAACGAGCCGTCTCCAAACGGCCGCCGCGCCAACCTCGGCTTTTACGGCAATACGCCCTACGCTTCGCGTTCTGATTCCAGCGGCTTCATTCTCTTCGTCAGATAAGCCAAATGGATGTCTCAAGAAGAGGTTTTCTTGCGACGGCGGGAGCGTATGGTGCATGGAGTGCGTTCGGGTCGTCGCTAAAGACGGCGATGAAGTACGACCGCGACGCGGTGCTGAAGCGCTTCCGATCGCAGGCCGCTGACACGGACGCCCGCGTCAAGGCGGGGATAGAGGCGAACAGGAAAGGCCCGATGCGTTTCACGTTCAAGGACGCTGCGGGCAAGATGCTGGAAAACGTCCGTGTCAAGGTTGTGCAGAAGACGCACGACTTCAAGTATGGCGCCAACATCTTCATGCTGGACGAAATCGGCGACAGCAAGGAGAAGAACGAGGCGTACAAGGAGCATTTCGCCGCGGCCTTCAACCTGGCGACCGTGCCGTTCTACTGGAACGACCTCGAGCCCGAGGAAGGCAAGCCGCGATATGCGAAGAACTCTCCTAAGATCTACCGCCGCCCGCCGCCGGATCTCTGCGTCGAATGGTGCGAGGCGCACGGCATCGAGCCGAAGGCGCACTGCCTGAACTATGGCTTTTTCCATCCTGAGTGGGCGAAGGGGAGCGTAGCCCGCGAAAAACTGCTTCTCGAAAAGCGCTTCCGCGAACTTGCCGGACGCTACGCCGCTCGCATACCGATGTGGGAAGTGACGAACGAAACCTTGTGCGGCCCATGGATGCGCAATTCCAACTTCTATCGTGAGCACGATTTCGTCGAGTGGAGCTTCAAGCTGGCCGAGCGGTTCTTCCCCGCCAACAAACTCGTGATCAACGAGTCCAACAACGACTATTGGAACGAGACGCTGGACTTTCGCACACGCGCCCGCTACTTCATGCAAATCGAGCGCGCGCTTTTGAAAGGTGCGCGCATCGACTCGATCGGAATGCAGTTCCACATGTTCTACAAGTCAGAGGACGCCGTTGCTTCCACGCGCCGCTTCTACGATCCGCTTTGCCTTTTCGAAGTGATGGACACGTTTTCTGCACAGGGTCTTCCGCTCCAGATTACGGAAACCACGATCCCTGCCTACTCGGAGGATCCGGGCGACGAGGAGGTGCAGGCCGAGATCGTGCGCGAGCTCTACCGCATCTGGTTCTCGCATCCCGCGATGGAGGCGATCGTCTACTGGAATCTCCCGGACGGCTATGCGAACGCGGCCGAGCCGGGCGACTTCTCCCACGGCGAGAACCGGTACTATGGCGGTCTCTGCCGCTTCGACATGACGCCCAAGCCGGCATACAAGGTCGTAAAGGATCTTTTTGGCAAGGAGTGGCGCACGAATTTCGTGCGTGATGTCGGCGGAGAGTTTGCCTTTCGCGGCTTCAAGGGAACATACGAACTCGAGGCGACCGCAAACGGCAAGACCGTCCGCCGCGAGTTCCGTATCAATCCCGCATTCCCCAGCTCCGTCGACGTGACTGTTGGCTGATGCGGCGCGGGCATATAGGTTGAAAGGGTAAGGGGAGCTTAGAGCTTGGAGGTTGAAACAAATGGGGACATCTGCGATGAACATCAAAACGTTTTGCGCCGTTGCTGTTTTTGCATTGGCGTTCGATTTGCCGGCCGGCACGACCGATGCGTTGCTCGCGCGGATCGGGAATGAGAAGACGGTTACACTAAAGGCCGGTGAATACCGGCTCGACAAAACGCTTGTCATCGACGCAAGGCATTCCGACTGCACGATTCGCGGCGCGACGGGTGGGAAAACCATTCTGTCCGGCGCAAGGATAGTGACGAGCTGGCGCGACGAGGGGAACGGACTTTGGAGCGCGACCGTTCCGTGGGTTTCGAGCCGCCGCGACGGCTTTCACCACATCGTCGTGAACGGCGTATGCCGCGAAAGGGCGAAGGCGCCGGACGAAGGGTATTTCACGGCGCCAGACCGCCGTGCCCCGGAATACGCCGGAGTCGGCTGGATGGACTGGGAGTATTTGTCGGACAAGCACCGCGTCGCGGTCGAGCGGGCGGATGCCCATCCCGAATGGAAACTTGCAGATGCCGATGTCGTCTTCTATCACTTCTGGAACGATTCGCATGCGGTTCCGTCGGCTTTTGAAGTCGATAACGACGGCAAGGCGTGGCTGCGACTTTCGAAGAGCGTTCGCCTTTCGCCATGCAAGGCGCTTTGGCGGATAGAGAATTCGCTCGACGTCTGCAACCAACCCGGCGAGTGGGTCCTCGCCTATTCCGAAAAGCGGCTCTACTACCGCCCTTGCGAGGGCGAGGACATGAGAAAAGCCGTGGTCGAGGTTCCGTTTCTCGCGACGCTCGTCCGCATCGAGGGCGCTAAGAACATCCGGTTCGAAAACATCGTCTTCGCCGATTCGCGCTTCGAGTTGTCCGAGGACGACCGCAACGACCATCAGGCCGCGTATTCGACTGGCGCGGCGATCGAGCTCGTGCGCTCGGAGGGCTGCGCCTTCGAACGTTGCACGGCGACGCGGACCGACGCATACGCCTTTGCGGTGGAAGACGGATCGCGCGGCACGCGCATACGCAGGTGTTCGCTCGAGCATCTGGGTGCGGGCGGCGTCCAAATTTCCGGCGGAGGGTGCGGCTGGGCGTACGCCACGCTCACCGGCGAGACGTTCCACACCGAGGACTTGCCAGATCCAAAGACGATAGTAAGCGACACGGAAATCTCCGACTGCACCATCTCCGACTACGGACGCTATTTTGCGGCGGGAGTAGGCGTCCTTTCGCGCTACGCCGAGAAGACGGCGGTCGTCCACAACGAGATATGCGGCGGCTACTATACCGGCGTATCGCTCGGCTGGTCCTGGGGCTACCATTTCACTGGGCTCGGCGGCAACACGGTCGCCTTCAACCACATCCACGACATCGGGCGCGGCGTCCTTTCGGACATGGGCGCGGTCTATACGCTGGGTTCGCAGCCAGGAACGCTCATTGCCAACAACGTCATTCACGGCGTGGATGCGCGGGTTTACGGCGGCTGGGGCATCTACAACGACGAGGGGTCCAGCGGCATCACCATCGAGAACAATCTCGTGTACGACACGAAATACGCCTGCTACAACCTGCATTACGGACGTGACATCGTTATACGGAACAACGTCTTCGCCGGCGGGAAAAACGAGCAGCTTGCGCTGGCAATCAGAGAGAAGGCGGTGTCGCTCGCCTTCTACAACAACATCGTCTGGTGGCGGGAGGGGCGCCTGATGACCGGCGCCTGGGCGGACACGCGCCCCTACGAGTTCCAATGGTTCGGCAATGGGGCGAGGAAGATGCATAGACGCACGCAAGGGTGTCTTCTCGACTACAACCTCTACTTCAATCCCGGCAAGGCAGAAGCGGATGTGACATTCGGCGCGGACTACAAATATTTCGAGAACGGCGGCTGGCCGACATACAAGGGCGAGACGGATTTCGCCGGTTGGCGCGAGCGCTTCAAGAAGGATGTCCACTCTCTCTACGCAGACCCGCTTTTCGTCGATCCCGCGAAGAACGACTTCCGTCTGAAGGACGGCTCCCCCGCTTTCGCGCTTGGCTTCCGCCCCATCGACTTCCGCGAGGTTGGTCCCCGCAAATAACGGGAAAAATGGTAATACACGCATGGTTGGCAGATCTTGATTTTAAATCCAAATTTGTCAAAGGCGGAATTTTGCCAAGTTGTATAAGCTAAAGATGGGCTGTTGCCAGATATCGGGCACTTTTGATATAATGTGCGTTGAGAAAAAGTGTATATTATTTATCAACTATTGGTATGACAAAAGTGTCGGTAGAGAACTGGATTGAAGCGCAGCCGCCGGGAAGTGTCTTCTCGGCGAGTGACTTGCCGCCTTCGATTTCGCGCGGAGTCCGCGACGAAATGCTCTCCCGCTTCGCAAAACAGGGAAGAATATCCCGCATTATGCGGGGTATATATGCAATTCCTGAGTGGAGTAATCTATTGCAGAAAAATGTCTTGCCTGGAGGAGAAGATGTCGCGAAAGCAATTGCGCGGAAGTTCGGATGGACGATCATGCCGTGTGATGATGCCGCAATGAATGGACTTGGACTGTCAACGCAGGTGCCGGCTCGATTTGTTTATCTTTCAAATGGGCCGAGCAGACGGTATTGCTTTGGACGTACGGTAATTGAGTTCAGCCATAGATGCCTACGCGAGACATGCATGAAGGGGCGCGATTCTAAACTCGTTATCCGAGGATTGAAGGGTTTTGGGCGACTATATGCAACGCCAGAGATTGTTACGCAGATTGCTTCGCGCTATTCTAATGACGAGTGGAGAGCGATTTGTGAAGATTCTGCCATAGCATCTGGCTGGATTTCAAAATTGCTATGGGAGGAGATGAAGCGACGGGAGAGTGCGCATGAAGGTTGACGAAATTGCTTTGGCACCTGCAGATGAGCGGCGGATTCTTTTCTCTGACGTTTGTAGCCAGCTGTCTCACAAGGTTCCCGAGTCGATGATAGAGAAAGATTTCTGGGTCTGCTATGTGCTTGAGCGCATCTTTTCCAGTGCTTCGCTGTCAAAGATACTACGCTTCAAAGGTGGCACCTCCTTATCGAAAGCTCACGCGGTCATTGAGCGTTTTTCTGAAGATGTTGACTTGATCTTGGATTGGACGCGATTCCTTTCTTTGGGAGATCCTAATGCCGAACGTTCAAAGACGAAGCAGGGTTTGTTCAATGAGTTGATAAACGAAACGGCTGGCCGATACGTCAGTGGAGAGTTGCGTGACCACATTCAAGCTGCACTTGGAGATGTTTGTCGTGTCGAGCTTGATGCCGTTGAGCCGCTCAATCTTCACGTTGTATATCCAAAAGTTTTTGATAACCAGTACCTTTCCCCTGACGTCAAGTTGGAGATTGGACCTTTGGCGTCCTGGGTGCCATGCGAAAGAAAGCAAATCATCAGTTTTGTAGGGTCGGCAGAACCGCAACTTGGCATTGCGCCCTTTGCGGTCCCCGTCATAAAGGTTGAGCGGACATTTTGGGAGAAGATCGAGGCACTTCATCACGAGCATTATCGGCCCGAGACGAAAAAGGCACCGCGACGCTTCTCGCGCCACTACTATGACGTCTGCAGGATGTTCTATTCGGGCGTCTTTGACATTGCCAAGAATGACCTTGCCCTGCTTGCGGACATTGTAGAGTTCACGCGCAAGTTCTATCCGCGCAGCTGGGCACATTTCGAGCTGTGCAAGCCCGGTACGATGCTGCTCATGCCGTCAGAACATGCGATGCCGGTCATGAAGGCGGACTATGCAGCGATGCGCAACATGATCTACGGCGACTACCCGTCGTTTGACGAAATCCTCTTGACGATAAAGAAGCTTGAGGCAGAAATCAACGCCTTGGCGTGATCCCCCTGCCCCCCTACAGTTGTAGGGGATTGCTGTATTATGCCGATTTTGTGTATACTACAGCGCAACTGTTCAGCAAGGAATTCAAATGAAAACAATGAGGACACTTCTTTTTTCTGGCGTTGCAATCGCGCTTGCGGCGGGCGCGGCCAACGCACGGCCATACATCGAAATTCCTGTTTCGTCGCAGACGAATCGGCTCTATCTTTCGTCGATGTCGACGCGCCCGTGGTGGAACAAGGCGTGGACGCGACGCGCCCCGCTCCTCGTGTCTTCCACGTCCGACACGGCGGACAAGCGCGCGGTCATTGATGTTGTCGTCGATCCGGGCGAGAAGGTGAATCCGAAGGAAGTACGTCTTGTAACTCCATGGGAGACGGAAATTCCCGTCGTCTGCGAGGCGCGGGAGGGGACGAAGATTGCGCTTACATTCGAGACGCCTCTCCGCATTCTCGAGAACCGCCCCTTTCTCCTTTACTGGGGCAATCCCGCGGCGGAAGCGCCGCGCATCCGCTCGGACCTGCGCCTCGAGACGGACGAGGACGAAGTGCGCCTCTCGAATGGCATTCTCGAAGTCGTCTTCGACAACCGCCACCGGACGCCGGGCTTCATCAAGAAGTTCCGTCTCATCGCCTCCGACGCGCCGAACCAGCTTCTCGAACGCGCCACGGGCTATGCGTGGAGCGGTTTTTCGATGCACTTCGGCCGCGGCGAGGAGGAATGGTCGAGCGCCGAGGTCGTGGCGGACAACGCGCTCAGGAAGACGATCCGCTTCACGTGCAAGAACGGTGAACTCGATTTCACGCTCTACGCTGGCGAGCCGCGTCTCGACTACGCCTACCGGATCAAGGGCGAAGGGGATCGCACCTGCTACATCCATCTTTCTTGGGCTTGCGGCGGCGGGGTCGCTTACGACGATCTCGTCTATCCGAGCGCGACGGGCGAGATGAAATCAGTCCGGGCCGCCTTAGACGCCGTGACGGACAGCATTCCACAGCCGTTCTGGAAGCTTACCCAGTGGCTATCGGAGGGGTGGTGCGCGATTCGCGACCGGCGCTCGAAGGACACGGTTGGGAACATTTTCGACCGCGACTCGCTCATTGGGCTTGACGAGTGGGGAAACGGGCAGGCCGGCGGCGAGCCGTTCAACATGTGCTTCCGCCACATGCCGCCGAGAGGTGTCCGCGACGCCTTGATGGGATCTGGGGCGCTTGTCGCTACTCAGCGCGGGCCAGAGGCCATCCGCGAGGAATGGCGGCGGCTGCATTCAAAGCCCGTCGTCACCATCGGCGCGGCGCAGGGCTACCGCGAATATCCCGTCAAGATCGCGCGGCTCGACCACGACTACTGCGCGGACTTCAACCTCGGCAAGGGCGCGGGCGCTGGCTGGAAGACCGGGGAGCCGCTCGAAGGAACGGACTGGGCGCGCAACATGGCGCTGCATCTACGCTCCTACGGCGCGACCGTCGCCCGCTTCGGCGGCTGGAACTGGACCGACCTTCCGCTCGACAAGGAACTCTACGACCGCGTGGCCGCGATGTCGGCGAAGACGAATCCGGGCTGGAAGTTCCCGGAGTGGGGCGAAGGGAAGTTCACCGGCGCGAAGTTCAAGGAGATGACGGACGCCGCGCACGCATGCGGGCTCGCGGTGAACATCTGGGGCAGCTTCTGCAACGAGAAAGACCACTACGACGCCGAGGCCTGGGCGCTGGACCGCGAGCTGCAGACCCTCTATCCGAAGGTCGGCGTCGATGGGGTATACAACGCCGGTGCGCAGGGTGAAGGCCCGCGCCTCCCGCCGGACATCGCCAAGCGCGGCAAATACTGGCTGTGGAAGGAAAACAGGCAGGACTTCTTCGACTACCGGGACAAGATCACGGCGTTCGTCAAGGAGTTTTACCGCCACGCGAAGAAAGAACATCCGGACCTTCCTGTCGTGATGTGGAACTCCGAGAACGGAGAGCTCGCCCGCGAGATGCTGATGACAGAGCAGGCGGGATACTTCGACACGTGCATGGTCGAAATCATCCCGCACGGAGACATGGGCCACGTCAAGCATGTCGCCAAGCGCATGCGCGCCTTGTTCGACAACGAGGACGGACGCACCGTCCACCACCACTACTTCTTTTTCACCCCCGACTGCGACAGGCGCATCAGCGAGATCGAGTTGCCGTTTGTCTGCGGCGTGAACGGCTTTTCGCACGAGAACCTAACCTACGAGAACTTCGACCGAGAGCTTAGCGAGATCGTCGCGGACTTCCACCGCTTCGCCGGATACACGCGTCTCGGCGAGAAGGTCGCGAGGATGGGGCCAGTCAAGAACCTCGCCGTGCTACGCGACTCTGCCGCTTTCAGGAACGACATCCTGACCGGCAAGACCGGCTCGCCCATGCCCTACAATGCGCAGCAGGACGGGCGCGGCAAGACGTTTGGGCGCATCCGCAACTACAACTTCGACATCGTGATCGACCACTTCTTCAACCGAAAGTCGCTCGGACGCTACAATGTCGTATTCATCCCGGAGGACGAGGTCTTTTCCGACGCCCTCGCCACGGAGCTGCTCGCGTTCGTCGAAGCGGGCGGCGGCGCAATCGTGGAGGGGTTGACGACGAAGAACAAAAAACTTGCCGCTCTCGCTCTCAAGGACCGCGAGGTGCGCGAACTAGGGAAAGGCAAGATCGTCTGGTTCGAGAAGCCGATCACTGACAGGCTCGGTTGGCCAACGGAGACGGCGGAACTCAAGAAGACGGTCGAGGCAGTCGGCGGGAAGGTGCCTTATGAAGTGACCGGCGAGAAATCTCTCGATTCGATGTTGCAGAAATCGGCCGACGGATATTACCTCGGCGTCTACAACACGAGCACGTCGGCACGAGACAAGGGAACCGTGAAGCTTCTTGTTCCGCTGCCTGAGAACGCCTACGTCCTCGACGTGAAGCGCGGCATTCGCACCCCAATCGTCGACGGCACGTTCGAGATCGAGGCGGGCCCCCACGACACCGGGCACTACCTGATCGGAAGCGACGAGTTCACGGCGATTCCAGAGGCGAACGAGGGCGAATGGACCGGCGCGAGCGCGGTTGCGACGTTCCCGGCCGGCAAGCCCGTTGCTAAGAGCGAGGATGCCGGGTTCCGCCCCGCCCGCGCCTTTGAGTTCGCCGACGCCCCAGGCGGGAATCCGGTCGAGGTTCGCCGCTCGCAGAGCGCCGCGTTCGATATCACCTACGTCTGCAAGTCCGAGGAGAAGCTCATGAAAGAGCTTAAGACGGATGATCTTGCCAGTTGGCAGGAAAAGCATCCTGCGGCGCATCCGTACGATCCGGCTTTCTGCCGCAAGGCGATTGCGAGAAGCGACTACGTTCACATCCGGGCGCAGGCGAACGAGAGCGACGAGCTCTTTGCGGACTGCGCGGGCGAATTAAAGGCGCTATTGGAGCGCGGCGGAGCGATTCTCTTCGACAAGGTTGGAACCGGCCCTGCTGCGCGGAAGTTCCTCAAGGACGCGGGAGTCTTCGACCCAACCACGACAGCGAAGAAGTGTCCCGTTGACAGCTGGGGCGACTGCACTGCGCCGACGAACCACCCACTGTACATCTCGAAGCTCTGGACGAAGCACAGCGGACGCTCCCAGCCGCGTCTCGTCTATTGCGAGTGGGACAAGGATAAGCAGTTCGCCCCCGTCACCATCATCAAGGACAGGAACTTCGCGATCCTCGTCTGCCAGGAGAATGTCTATGGCAAGGGCAAGGTTGCCTTCTCCGAGAATTTCCTCGGCTTCACCGATTGGTACGAGCAGGTCGAATACGGCGACGTTATACTGTCGTGGTTTATCGGCATGCCAGTCAAGGAACACGCCAAGAAAGTCGAGATTCTGCGCGGCGGTCCGGGAGCGCCGTTCGAAACAGGAAGATAGCCGTGAACACGATTGCTTTGCTCGCCGCTGTAGCGGCGCTTGACTGGACGATGTCGGACGGCTCGGTGGTCTCTGAGACTCGGGAGCTTTTGCCTTTCGACGGCGGCATGCGGCTTGTTGTAAGTCGTGAGCAACTTCATTCAATGAAGGCAAAGCGCCTGACGGTCACGCCGGATTTCGCAACGGCAAAGAAGGGTGAGGACGGCTATTGGGTCATGCCGGACAACACGTTCGGCACGTATCGCATCGACAACGGCCGCGCATACCAGGACTGGCATGTCTTTATGCCGATGTTCGGGATGAAGACGCCGCGCATGACGTATTGCGCTATCGTGACAGGAATGCCGCATTCTCTCGCCGTCGAGGTCCGCGCGAAGGACGGCGTGTATGCACAGAGTGCGGTTTTTCTTTCCGAAAAGGACATTGAGTTCTACGAAGACGTCAGAATCGACTACCATTTTCTGACGGGAGACGACGCGGACTATTCCGGAATCGCAAGATGCTACAGGAAGTATCAACTTGAACGCGGAGCGGCTGTCCCGCTTGCCGAGAAGTCGAAGGGGAATCCGGAGCTTTCTTACGCCGTTACGAACATCGAGGTGCGGATACGCCAGGCCTGGAAACCCGCGCCGAGCCCGGTAATGGAACAGGTGACGCGCAATGAGCCGCCGGTGAAGCCCGTCGTCACATTTGACCGCGTAAAGGAAATCGTCGACGAAAGCAGGAGACAAGGCGTTGGCGGCGCGGAGTTCTGTCTCGTCGGGTGGAACCGTGGCGGACACGACGGCTCGTATCCCCAAATTTTTCCGGTCGAACCGTCGCTTGGCGGAGAGGAGAAGCTGAAGGAATGCATCCGCCATGCACAGGCAAGCGGCTATCAGATCGTCGGCCATTCCTCGTTCCGCGACTGCTACATGATCGCCGATACGTGGGATTCTGAATATGTCGTGGAAAAGAATCCCGACGGGTCGCTCAAGCGCGGCGAGACGTCGTGGAGCGGAGGGCGCCTCTATACGATGTGCCCCCAGCGCGCATACGAGCGGTTCTGCCCGAAGCAGTGCGCAGAAATGAAGACGCTTGGTTTCAAGGGTCTGTTTTACGTCGACGTCACGACGTCGCGGCCGCTTTTCCCGTGCCCAGACGCTCGCCATCGACTCGACAACGGACAGCGTACCGTGTGGGAGAACAATATCATGCGCGAGATCGGCAGGACTTTTGGCGGCGCGGCGTCGGAAGGCGCGTATGACTTTTGCTCCAGGACTTGCGAATCGGCGCTTACGGTGCAGTGGGTGTCTCCCTTCGATGCGCCAAAGAACCCGATTGTCGACGGCTACATACCGCTGTGGCAGCTCGTTTATCACGGAATCATCGTGTCGACTCCGTTCCGCACGATGATCAACTGTCCGGCCAATCCAGACAGGCGGTATGCGCTGAAGCTCGCGGAGTTCGGCGGTCGCCCGACATTCTACTGGCACAGCATATTTGTAACGGGCGCTTCGCCGAGCATGGGGTTGTGGGATCTCGAGGCGACGACGGACGAAAAGATGCGCCAGGGCGTCGCATGGATGAAGGAGGGCTTTGACGAATTTGCCGGACGCAGCCATCTCCAGTTCTGCTTCATGGATCGCCACGAGAAGATTGCGGATGGCGTGTTCCGCACGACCTACTCCAACGGCGAGAGCATTGTCGTAAACTACGGCAGTTCTGCCACCACGGTGGATGGCATCGTCGTGCCGCCACTTTCCTCAAAGCTCGTTGCCGCCACGCCGCCTGCTTTCGGAGTGACGGAGCTTTCCGACTGGGAATTTCGCCGCGATGGTGGCTCCTGGCGTTCCGTGTCCGTGCCGCACGACTGGTCGATAGCAGGGCCGTTCGACCGGGCTTTTGACGTTCAGGTCGTCGCGATTGTCGAGAACGGAGAGACGAACGCGACGGAAAAGACGGGGCGCACGGGCGCGTTGCCGTGGATCGGCGAAGGTGAGTACCGCCGCCGTGTCGACATTCCCGAAGGTGCGGAATGGGCAGAGCTCGAGTTCGACGGCGTCATGTCGATGCCGGAGGTGTTTTTAGACGGCGAACGAATCGGCGGCTGGAAATACGGATATTCTCCGTTCAAGGTCGAGCTTCCGCGTTCCGGCGTCGTTACGGTCAAGGTGAAGAACCTTCCGCAGAGTTCGCGCTGGTATCCCGGTGCCGGCATATACCGTCCTGTATGCTTGAGATGGGGCGGGCGAGTCGGCATAGTGTCGGACGGACTGACGATCTTGACGCCAGATCTCGAAACCGTGTCCGCGTCTGTAGAGCTGCGGAATCCAGACAATGCGCCAGTTGACGTCCGTTTCCGCGTCCTTGACGCGGACGGCCGGTGCGTTGCGGAAGGGGCGTCTCCCCTCAAGGTGAAAGGCGCACGGACATGGAGCCCGGAGTCGCCGTATCTCTACACCTTGGAAACTTCTGTCGCGGTGAGCGGCAAGATAGTCGGCTCGAGGCGCGATTCCTTTGGATTCCGCACGGTCTCGTGCGACAGCGACGGTTTCCGACTGAACGGAGTGCGCCGCAAATTCAAGGGCGTCTGCCTTCATCACGACTTGGGACCGATTGGCGCGGCATTCTCCAAGGATGCCTTCCGCCGCCAGGTCGCTCTCCTGAAGGAGATGGGGTGCAACGCGATACGCACGTCGCACAACACGCCAGCGCGCGGCGTTCTCGAAGTCTGCGACGAGATGGGGATAATGGTGGTGGCCGAGACGTTCGACAGCTGGCGGATGCCGAAGTGCGCGAACGGATACAACCTTTTCTACGACGATTGGTGGGAAAAGGACCTTGAGCAGCTCGTTCGCCTCGGACGCAACCATCCGTGCGTCGTCATGTGGTCGGTCGGCAACGAGGTTCCAGAGCAGCACGTCAAGGCAGGGGCGGCGATGTACCGGGCGATGCAGGACCATGTGCATGCGCTTGACGCGGACCGGTCGCGCCCTGTCACGGCCGGGATGTCCTCGATGCCGCAAGCGATAGAGAACGGAATCATGGCGGAAATGGACGTACCCGCCGTTACGTATCGTCTGCCGTTCTATAGCGCAATACGCGATGCCTCGGCGAGTAATCGCGTGGTGCTCGGCATAGAAACCGCCTCGACCGTGTCGAGCCGCGGCACATACAAGTTTCCGGTCGTTGAGGCGAAAAACGCAATCCATCCCGACAGGCAGTGCAGCGGGTACGATGTCGAATGCTGCTTTTGGTCGAATCTGCCGGACGACGACTGGGCGATGCAGGAGGACAACGACTGGACGCTCGGTGAAT
Organism: Kiritimatiellia bacterium; assembly: GCA_045535455.1. Lineage (GTDB taxonomy): Bacteria > Verrucomicrobiota > Kiritimatiellia > RFP12 > UBA1067 > UBA1067. The sequence goes on from JAZSLQ010000012.1 coordinate 23,983, forward strand.
TCGTATGGACTGGCTTCGACTATCTCGGCGAGCCGACGCCATACGACGGACATTGGCCAAGCCGGTCAAGCTACTTTGGGATTTTCGACCTCGCCGGGCTTCCCAAGGATCGCTATTGGCTCTACCGGGCTCATTGGAACAAAGAGTCGCCGACTCTCCACATCTGTCCTTCGCACTGGAATTTCAAAGGGCGTGAGGGAGAGATCACGCCGGTATACGTCTATACGTCATGGCCAGAGGCGGAGCTGTTCATCAATGGGATTTCCCAAGGTCGCCGCAAGTTCGACAAATCGTCTCGCCTTGACCGCTTCCGGCTTCGCTGGAACGATGTCGTGTACGAGCCGGGCGAGGTTTGCGCTGTTGCCTACGACCGCGACGGGCGCGAGGCGGCGACATGCTCGATTCGGACTACGGGGAAGGCGGTCGGGCTGAAAACGCTGTCAGTCAGTCGTTACGGCGAATTGGCATATTTCCACTTTGCGCTTGTCGACGCCGACGGAAACATCGTGCCAGACGACGACAGGACGGTTGTCGTTGAAGCCGTTGGCGGGATGCGGCTGCGCGGAATGTGCAACGGCGATGCGACAAGCCTCGAATCTCTTGCTGGCCCAACGATGAAAACCTTTCGAGGCGAGCTTGTCGCCGTCGGCGAAGGCGCAACGGGAGAACTTTGCGCAACTTTGCAGCAAGACGAATAAAGTAGTCCTTCCCAGGGCGTAATGCGATACTTGCCCATTTTTGGGCCAGTATTTGGTATAATATTCAACTCAACGTAAGTGGTATCGCAATTGTCAGGCAAGTCTGTGATTCACTACAAGCGGAAAAGGACGTAGAAAAAGAAAAGAAAATGGAGATTTTAATTACAATCGGCTATATCGCGATTTGCGTGCTTTTCTTTTCGCTCGCAATTGCGATTCACGAGTTTGGGCACTTTATCGTCGCACTCAAGCTTGGGCTCAGGGTTGAGCGTTTCTCGATTGGGTTTGGCCCCGCAATCTGGAAGAAGACCTGGAGGGGCGTCGAATACCGCATCAGCTGGATTCCGCTTGGTGGCTATGTCATGATTCCAGATATCGACCCCGAAGGCACGAAAGCGATAGAGGGGGGGACGGAAACGGAGAAGAAGACGATTTCTCCGTGGAAGGAGATCGCCGTTGCCGTTGCTGGGCCTGGCATGAATGTCTTTCTCGCCCTTGTTATTGCGCTAATACTCTCAGCGCTGCCTTCAGAGAAGTTTGGTGAACTTACGTGCGAAATCTCTGGTACGCTTAAGGACAGCCCGGCGGAAAAGGCAGGCGTCAAGCCAGGGGATACAGTTTTGTCCGTTGGAGGAAAGAATGTCTCCACCTGGTCTGATATGCAGGTCGAGGTGCAGATTGTCGGATCTAAGGAGACGGAATTCCTCGTCCGCGACAAGGCCGGCGCCGAACGGACTGTGCTGATCTCGCCTATGCAGGACGAGGTGACGGGAATATTCGCAATCGGCGCACTAAGCCTGCCGAAGGAGAACGGCATGACGCACTGGCTGCCGGCGAGGAATCCGTTTAGGCAGCTCGCGTGGGACGCGGGTTCGATTTTCCGCGTCCTCAAGGGTCTCGTCACGCCCAAGGAGATGAAGAACACGGCAAAGGCGCTCGGCGGGCCGCCCATGATAGTCGAGAGCATCTACAAGTCGGTGCGGAACGACTTCTGGGATGGACTTGGGTTCCTGCGCTACCTCAACGTCAATCTCGCGGTACTGAATCTCCTGCCGATACCGGTTCTCGACGGCGGGCTGATTATGTTCGCGCTGCTGGCGCTTGTTTTCCGCAGGCGTGTTCCCGAGAAGGTTGTATCCACGCTCTCCATGGCGTTTATGGTCCTTCTTCTCGGCGCGATGGCGATACTCATCTTCCGTGACGCGCAGCGCAGCTGGCGCATCCACACCTACAAGCCGACGGCCGAGGAGACGGCTGGAACTAATACGGTTATCACAGTCACGAATGAGACGGACAACGCGAGCAATTAAGGTCGGCTCGCTCACCATCGGCGGTGGAGCGCCGGTGAGCGTCCAGACCATGGCGAACGTCGACCCCCACGATGCGGCGGCGCTCGTCGAGCAGGTTCGCTCGTGCGCGGCGCTTGGCTGCGACGCCTTCCGCCTGACCGTTCCCGACGTCGAGGCGGCGAAAGTTCTCGGCGAGGTAAAGAAGTCCTCTCCTATTCCTCTCGTCGCCGACATCCACTTCGACTACCGCTGCGCGCTCGCCGCCATCGAGGCGGGAACGGACGCGCTTCGACTCAATCCCGGCAACATCGGCTCGCGCGACAAGGTTCAGGCAGTAGCCCGCGCGGCGAAGGATAAAAAAATCCCGATCCGCATCGGCGTAAACCTCGGCTCTCTCGAAAAAAACCTCCGCGAAGAACTCGACGCAGGGAAAATCGACGTTCCCGAGGCGCTTGTGCGCTCGGCGCTCGGACATTTGAAGATACTCGAAGACGAGGGCTTCCGTGATGTCGTCATTTCCGCAAAGGCGTCGAACGTCCTCGAGACGCTTGCGACTTACCGGCTTCTTGCAGAAAGGACTGACTGTCCGCTTCATGTCGGCGTTACCGAGGCGGGGACGCTTATCCCTGGCGCGGTCAGGAACTCGGTTGCGCTCGGCATCCTTCTTTCCGAAGGAGTCGGAGACACGATAAGGGTGTCGCTCACCGCAAAGCCTGAGAAGGAAGTCAGGGTCGGGATGGAAATTCTTCGTGCGCTTGGCCTTAGGGAGCCAGGCCCCGCGATAACATCGTGCCCGACTTGCGGGCGCACAAAAGTCGATTTGATGCATGTTGCCTCGCAGGTCGAGATTGCGCTTGAGACGCTTGCGAAGGATGGCGTGAAGCTCCCGCGTGTCGCCGTCATGGGTTGCGTCGTGAATGGCCCCGGCGAGGCGAAGGGCGCCGATGTCGCGCTCTGCGGTGGCGACGGCGAGTTTCTTTTGTATGTAAAGGGTGAACAGGTCTGCAAGGTGTCCGAGGAAGACGCCGCAGGAAGGGTGATTGAATATGCGCTATCTCTACGATAATGTCGTTGTCCTATCGGTGTTCTTTGTCCTCGCCGCGTTCGCGTGGCTTATAGGTGGTACGCGCGCCGAGTATATCGTGACGGTTATGCCGTGGCTTACGGCGATTCTCGTCGAGGCCATGATATGCTTCCCCCAGCAGCATGACGGCGAGACGTCGTACGAGGCGAGGTCGAGGGTGTGGTCCGCGCTCAAGAAGGATCCGCTTGTCTGGACGGCGCTTGGCCTTATCGCGCTACTGCTCGTTCCGTTCCTCAATGTCGGGCTCTGCCCCGTGTGCGACTATCCCGAGATAGCGGCAGGTGCGGACCCGTCTCCGGCGATTCCGTTTTTTCCGTTCTGCGTCAATCGTGCCCAGCATCTGAATGTGGTCCTGTGGTTCGTGCCTTCGCTCGTCGCCGTCATTGCAGTGAAACACGCAACGCTCAAGCGCGGCAAGCGCATGCTCCTTGAACTCATAGTCTGGAACGGTCTTGCCCTCGGCATCGTCGGCGCCGTTCAGCAAGTCACGCAAGCTCAGGGTCCGCTTTGGATCGAGGAATGTTACCAGACTTCGTATTTCTTCTCCACCTTCGGATATCCGAATATGGCTGGCGACTACTTCACGACGCTTTTTGCAATTGCCTTTGGCCTGTGGCGCTGGCATCTCGAGGACGTGCAGAGGAAGGGGGCGGAGATGAATGCCGCCATTGCCCGCGCCGACGAAAAGACTGCAAGTGAAGAGAAGTCGGTGTCAAAGGGCGAAGGTCAATCCTCCGGCTCCGGTCATCGCCACCATTCGCATATCCATTCGTGGGGGACGAAAAAGACTGTATCCTTCTGGAACAGGCACTACCATCTAATTCCGACGGCGATCTTCTTCTTCTGTGCGCTCGACACGCTCTGCCGCGCATCGGTTATGCTCGTTACCGCGCTGGCGGTTTTATTCTTCCTCCACACTTTTGTCTGCCTTTTCGCGAAGATGAAGAAGGCGCAGCGCGTGAAGGCGACTGTGGTCGGTGCCGTCGTGCTGACGCTCATCTCTATCTGCGCCGTCACGTTCATGCCGAGCGATCTCCAAAAGGAGGTTGACTCAATCGATACGGTCGGCGTGCTCGATCGCGTGACTGGAAAGGGACAGTACCATGTCCGCGTCGCGACTGAGATATGGAAGAAATATCCTCTCTTCGGCGTCGGCGGATGGGGCTACAAGCACTTCTGCCTCCAGTTTATGACGGACAAGGAGCTCCGCAATATACAGACGGTCGGCGGCATAAACGTACATAACGACTACCTGCAGTTCCTGGCCGAGCACGGCGCCGTTGGCCTCGGGCTTTTCCTTGCCGTGATACTGGCGTCGGTGTGGCCTGTTGGCAAGGTGTGGAAAGAGCTCGTCAATGCCTATCGCTTCACTTCTCCCAAAGAGCGGCCGCCGCAGCCGATACAGATATTTGTATTGCCTGCTCCCGTATTCTGCCTTATGATGGCAGCCGTCGCGACGATGATACATGCCTTTGGCGACTGCATCCTCAGGTCTCCGGCCGTGCTGTCGCTCTTTCTCGTGCTGTTTGTCGCGATGGACGGCTTCATGCCGCGGATCAAGAAGCACGGTCACCATTCATAATCACGATTTCCAACCAACAACTCTAAAATCACAATAGCCATCACATGCTCCACGTTAACGAAAACTACTCGAAGATACAGGCAAGTTACCTCTTCACGGAGATAGCCCATCGTGTCGCTGCGCACCAGTCGGCGAACCCCGATGCCAAGATAATACGGCTCGGCATAGGAGACGTTACCGAGCCGCTTTGCGACGCAGTCGTAAAGGCGATGCACAAGGCCGTCGACGACGAGGCGACGCGCAAGGACTTCCACGGCTACGGCCCTGAGCAGGGCTATGCGTTCCTCCGCGAAAAGGCCGCGAAGGTCGATTTCCAGGACCGCGGCATTGACATCGCAGCCGACGAGATCTTCATCTCCGACGGCGCTAAGTGCGACTGCGGCAATATTCAGGAGCTTTTCGGGCAAGACGTCAAGATTGCGGTCGGAGACCCTGTCTATCCCGTCTATGTAGATACTAACGTTATGGCTGGTCGCACCGCTGCCAACGACGGCGGGCGGTATGCTGGTCTTGTCTATCTTACGTGCGATGCGTCGAACGGCTTTGTGCCTGGCCCCGAATCGGCCGAGGGCGCCGACATCGTATACCTCTGCTATCCTAACAATCCGACTGGCGCAGTCGCCACGAAGGAACAGCTCCAAAAATGGGTCGACTGGGCGAACGCGAACAAGTCGCTAATCCTCTTTGATGCCGCCTACGAGGCATTCATAAGGACTCCTGGGATTCCGCACTCCATTTATGAGTGCGCTGGTGCGCGCACGTGCGCGATAGAGTTCCGCAGCTACTCGAAGACCGCCGGCTTTACCGGTGTCCGCTGCGGCTATACTGTCGTTCCAAAAGGGCTGGTGGCGTTCGCGGCCGACGGTACTCCCGTCGAACTGAGGCCGATGTGGACGCGTCGCCAGACTACGAAGTTCAATGGCGCGAGCTACATTACCCAGCGCGGCGCGGAGGCGATCTACTCGCCTGACGGTCAGGCGCAGACGAAGGCGACGATCGACTTCTACCTTGAAAACGGGCGGCTCATGAAGGAGGCGCTTTTGGCTCTCGGCTACGAGGTGACAGGAGGCGGCAACTCGCCGTATCTCTGGGTCAACGTGAAGGGCGACAGCTGGAAGTTCTTCGACAAGCTTCTCAAGGAAGCCAATGTCGTCACGACGCCTGGCGCTGGCTTTGGCCGCGCCGGAGAGGGCTACATAAGGATTTCGTCGTTCAACTCGCGCGAGAATGTCCTCGAGGCGGTCGAACGTCTCAAGAAGGTTCTCTAACCCAAGGAGGAAAGAAAATGAAGAAACTGATGATGGTCACCGCCGTTGCGGCGCTTGTCGCGGGATGTGCCAAAAACGAAGCCGAACGTTTCGGCTACAAGGGCGCAGACATTGCTGATGACGACAACATGTTCTTTACGACTGGCCCAACAGTCACGAACTGGGTCCCGGCGCGCGTCCTGAGCGTGTGCGAGGAATATCCAATGAGCCCGGAAGAGGAGGCGATCATCGCAGCCGCCGGCGTTATAGCGCCTGGCATGCCTCTTGAGAAGGTGCCGGAGGGCTATGTCAAGGACTCCGACGAGCCCTGGTTCGCCATGTGGAAGAAAGAGTCCGAGAACTTCGGGCGCAAGGGCATAAACGGCTTCATCTCTCACTGGAACGAGGACAAGAACGTGTGGGAGACGAGCGAGACGTATTTCTCGTCCTACTATCCCGACGAAGCAGGCGCTCTTGCGGCGCTCGCGGAGACTCGCAAGATCATCGCCGAGAAGTTCTCCCCGAAGCGCTTCCACGACTTCGACAAGTGCTGGATCGCCGAGTATCTGCGTTTGCGCGTAATGTGCCTCGTCGGCCAGAAGCCGGACGGGACCTGGTCTTGCATGCTCGACATCAATGACAAGTGCCGCGCTGGCTGCGGTCAGTGGGAACCCGTCGAAGCGCAGGCCGAGCGGCTTGCCGAATACAAGTACCGCAAGGCAATGGCCGTATGGAAGCAGGAAAAGGCGAAGGTGCTCGAGGCGAACCACGCGGCGGTCGAGAAGATCCGCACGGAGAAGGGGATAGCGCTTCTTGATGGTGGGCGCGAATTCGAGTCCGAGGACGGGCGCAAGGCGTACATTCGCGTCGGCACCTGCGACGCGGCTGCGGTGACGAACAAGGTAGAGTTCTGGAAGGAGAAGTCGGCGGCGCTCGCCGCCGCAACGGGAGTCGCGTTCGATGGCGAGCCGACGACAGAAGATGTTCCATCGGGATACACGATCATGGGAGCGACCGCGTCGAATGACATATACGATGTGCGTCTCGACATCGCGTTCCCGCCGCCTGCCGAGGTTGGTGAAGAGTCCGACAAGTCGGCAGAGAAAGCCGAGGGCGAGAGCGCCGAGGAAGAGCCGGCTCAGAAGCCGCCGGTGGAATGGCGCGAGCTTTGCTTCGAAAAGCTGCAGCCTGGTCTTGCGATTCCTCCGCGCCCCCAGCCGCCGACGCGGTGATCAGCCGAGGAATTCGTCCATCGTGTCTGAGCCGGGATGGTTTATGCCGTCCCGGCTCGCCGTCTTGAAGACGGTAAGAAAGAGGATTTTGAGGTCGAGGAGAAGAGAGCGGTTGTCGACATACCAGACGTCGAGGCGGAATTTCTCTTCCCACGAAAGTGCGTTGCGGCCGTTCACTTGCGCCCAGCCGGTTATGCCGGGCCTGACTTCATGGCGGCGCGCTTGCTCAGGTGAATAACGCGGAAGGTATCTCGAGGGGAGAGGGCGCGGGCCAACGAGGGCCATCTTGCCGGAAAGGACGTGCAGAAGCTGCGGCAACTCGTCTAACGATGTCGTGCGCAGGAACCGTCCGAGCCGCGTAAGACGTTCGGCGTCCGTGCCATCGCCGCCGCGCATGGTTCGGAACTTGAGCATCGTGAAGACGCGGCCGCCTTTGCCGGCGCGATCCTGTTTGAAGAAGACGGGACGGCCGTTAAAGGCCAGAATTGCGACTGCGACGAGCGCGGCAATCGGGACCCACAGGGGAGCTGTGACAATCACGGCAAGAGATTCAATGACTCTTTTCACGGCACTATTATAGCAAATTATGGTATAATTTACGCACAGCAAGGAGAATTCCCATGAGAGACCTTTTTATCGTAGGAGCGGGCGGCTTCGGCCGCGAGGCAATCTGGACTGTCGAGCGCATCAACGCGCTTTCGCAGCAGTCGCAGTGGAACATCATTGGCTACGCCGACGATGACCCTAAGTGGAAGAAGGGCGACAACTTCGAGGGATTCCCGATCCTCGGGACCATTGAGGAGGCGTCGCGCGACTATCCCGGTGCGTCCGTCTTCATTGCCGTCGGCAAGAACTCGAAGCGCGCAGACATAGCGAAGCGCCTGTGCGGACACGACTTCCCGGCGATCATCGACCCGAAGGCGCAGATTTCCCCGACGACCGACTTCCTCGAAGGCGCGTTCATCGCTGCCGGCGCAGTCGTGCAGGTCGGCGCGGAACTCGGGCGTTTCGTCATAGTCGGCGCGAACGCCGTTGTTGGCCACGACGCACGTCTCGGCGACTTCGTGAACATGGGCCCCGGAACTGTCGTCGCCTCTGGCGTAAAGGTCGAGGACAACGTTTCTTTCTTTGCCAACGCCTCGACGATGTCTTGGATCACGATCGGCACCGGCTCAGTCATTAGCTGCGGCACAGGCGTCAAGGAAAGCATTCCGGCCAATACCAAGATATGAGACGGCGAAAGGCGCGATGCTGAAGAAGGTTGTCTATAACCTGCTGTTCGCCGTCGTCTATCCGTTTCTCCTGCCTGGCTTTCTCGTCCGCATGCTGCGTCGCGGCGGATATGCCGCGCGAATGGGCGATAGGTTTGCCCTCTATCCGGACGAGGTGCTGGCCAAGTTCAAGGGTAGAGCACCAGGCACCAGCGCGGCTTTGCCGTGCGCAAGCACCAGCGCCGAAGGTGCGCAGGCGCTCTCTTTCGTATGGATTCATGCCGTTTCCGTCGGCGAGGTTCAGGTTGCTGGTCAGTTGATGCGCGAATGGAGAAAGGTCGAGCCAGATGTCAGGTTCGCCTTTTCCACGACGAGCTCCACCGGCTGGAAGATGGCGGAGAAGGAAATATCCGAGCGCGACGTCCTCATATACAATCCGCTCGACTTCCCAAACTTCGTCAAGAGTGCGCTTAAGACCGTACGTCCTCGTGCGGTAGTCCTCACCGAAAGCGAGATCTGGCCTAACTTCATCTGGACGGCGCGACGCTACCGCATACCGGTGTTCCTAATAAACGCGCGAGTCAGCGACCGCAGCGCGCCGCGCTACAAGGCCGCCCGCTTGTTCTTCGGCGACGTTCTCTCGTCGTTCGCCCGCATCTTCGCGCAGTCAGATCTCGACGCGTCCCGTCTTGTCGCCGCAGGCGCCCCTGAAAGAATCGTCGAGGTGACGGGCAGCTTTAAGTTCGACGTCGCGCACCGCAACGAGGCGAAGGAGCGCGAGCTCAGGAAATGGATTGGCCCTGGGCGCATACTTCTCGGCGGCTCGACGTGGCCTGGCGAGGACGAGGCGCTTCTTCGCATCTATTCCGATATCGCAAAGGCGCAGGGAGGCGTGTCGCAAGTCAAGCTCGTCATCGCCCCTCGCCACTTCGAGAAAGCAGACGCCGTCGAGGCGAACATAAAAGCGGCGGGATACGACTGCATCCGCAGAAGCAGGTGCGTGGAAGTTTTTCAATCAAGAGAAATTTTTAACGCAGAGGCGCAGAGACGCAGAGAAGCAGACAAGTCTGAGTATAGTGATGTCCAAACTGCAAAACATCTTTCGAAAGTCTATCTCGCAGATACGACGGGCGAGCTTATGGGGCTCTACGGTATCGCAGACGTCGTGTTTGTCGGGAAGTCACTCTGCGCCCACGGAAGCCAGAACATGATAGAGCCGTGCCTCTGCGGCAAGCCGACAGCCGTTGGGCCTTACACCGAGAACTTCCGTCCCGTTATGAGCGATCTCCTTGCTGCCGACGCCATACGTCAGGTGAAGGACGAGCGCGAGCTTGGAGAATTCGTGAAGAGTTCTTTTGCCGATGACAGCGGGCTTGGCGCACGCGCGGCGGCGGCCGTCGAACGCCGCAAAGGTGTCGTCCCGAAGTGCGTCGAGGCGATACGTCGTGCTCTTGTCTGCATTGCGCTCCTTCTCATCGTCGCTGGCTGCGGGAAGGGTGGCGACGATGCCAAGAAGACGAAGCTTGAGCCGGAAGAAAGCGCGTTCCGCCCCGTAAAGATTACTACCGTCTGCATCGCGGCCATCGAGAAACCGACTGCGACGCGAGTGCTGCTTGCAGACGACAAGGCGGAGACGTTCAGGCCTTTCCTATCCTCGTTTGGCATGATCTGCGTTTCAAACGAGGAGGCCTCCGCTGAATCGAAATTCGACATCGTCCTTCTTGCCGGCAGGGCCGATTCTGAAAAGCTGTCGGCAGCGCTTGGACGCATGGGCGAGACTGGCGTCCTTGCGTGGCGCCTTGCAGTCAAGGACATGAGCGCAACGGACTTCAAGGCGGCCGTCGAGTCGTTCCCCTGCGAAGCGGCGCATCTTTGGATGCCGAGCACGGACGAGTGGGTTTTCGTCGGCCGCCGTTCGCCACGCAAGATAAAGCTTGACGCCATGTTGGATGTCTTTTCCCGCGAAGTGGCGTTCGAGGCGCTTGCCGAGGCAAAGGCGACAGCGCTTTCCGATGTCTTCGCAAGCTATGTGGGGAATCTTGCCGATGTCTCGGGGGCGTTTGCGTCGACGAACCTCTCGGTTGCAGTGCGCCCGGAGTTTTTTGTGACGAAGGACATCCCCCCGCTTGACTGGGTTGCGCAAGGCGACGTCGACGATGACATCTACAAGGCGACTCTCGCCGAAATGCGCTCGATGCAGGTTGTGCGTCGGCTTGTCATAGAGGGCGACCTCATTGCCGCCGAGGGCAGGGCGGACGACGCCACCGAAGTGTGGGCTCGGGCCATGCTAAGGAACCCACGAGACCCTATGCTGCTTGACCGGCTCGACAAGCTGTCGCGCAATGCAGAGACGCTTCTTGCCGTGGGCAACGTCGCTGCCGCGGCAAAGTGCTACGAGACAATGGTTGTCATAAACCCGACGGATGCGTCGGCTGTGTTAAAATACGGCATGAGCCTTCGACGCCTTGGCAAGAAGGAGATGTCCGACCAAGTGCTCAAACGAGCGGGGGAGCTGAGGAAGAAATGAAAAAGACGGTAATGACATTGTCGCTGCTTGCGTTTGCGGGCTGCTTCACGATCTTCGAGAGCGAATATCCTGCCGTAGAAATGGCCTCGGCCGGCAATGCCGACATAAAGGTGCAGATTTCCGGCTTCGAGGCAGCTGCCACTACGTACGAAGTCCTCTACGGATACGAGACGTCCTACCGCTACCACCACTACTACGGTCGCCGCCATAGCTACGGCTACTGGGGGCCTTCAACCGTGATGACCGAGACGTATGTCCCCCAAACCAGGATGACATCGTCCTACATCGACCGTGCGACGGAGATTCTCGAGCTCAACGGGTTTAATCCAAAGACTGAAAAGCCAGAGTACCGCATAGAAGTGAAATTCGGCGGTCCTTTCGTGTCCGATAGTGAGCGCGCTGCGGAGGCCGCGTGGAATATCTTCTCGCTTCTCACAGCAGACTATGGCGTCCATACATGGACTGCGAAGCTGAAGATATATGACGTAGCCAGCGGGAATCTGCTCATGCACCACGACTATTCCGAGCGCTACTCTGCGCTTGTATGGGGGCCGATTCCCCTGTTCAGCCCCGCAGGATCGGACAAGACTTCGACGAACTCAATGCAGAACTGGTGCCTGATGGCGCTTACAGACCGCGCCATGGCCGATGCGACGGCGTTCCTCGCAGCGCAGGCAAAGTCCGCAAAGGCGGAGTGACGGAAGGGATTTTACATTAAGACAGCAGGAAGCAGAATGAAAAAGACCGTAATGGCAGTTGTGGCGCTTGCCGTTGTAGCGGCAAGGCCTCTTTGCGCGGACGGAACGTTCGCCGTAGGCGACAAGGTCAGCGGGTTCGTGGTAAAGTCGATCACGGATCTCCCTGAGATCAAGGGTCGAATGGTTCGAATGGAATACGAGAAGAACGGTGCAGAGCTTGTCTGGTTTGATCGTGACGACGACTGCAAGACGTTCGCCATCGGTTTCCGCACGCTGCCGTACGACGACACTGGGGTGCCGCACATAATTGAGCACTCGGTGCTGTGCGGTTCCGAGAAATATCCCGTGAAGGATCCGTTCGTGCAGCTTGCCAAGGGCTCCTTTGCGACGTTTCTTAACGCATTCACGTCTCCGGACTGCACTTGCTACCCCGTCTGCTCGCGCAACCAGCAGGAATTGCTCAACATCATGGACGTCTATATGGATGCCGTTCTCCATCCATTGAGCGTCCGGTCTCCATTGGCGTTTAAGCAGGAGGGCTGGCACTACGAGCTGGACGGGCCTGATGGCGAACTTAAGCGCAATGGCATCGTGTACAGCGAAATGAAGGGTGGCTTTTCAAACCCCGAGCGGCTGCTTTACACCGAGGTCTCCCGTCTGCTCTTCCCCGACACTACGTATGGCTTTGTGTCCGGTGGCGACCCCGCTGCGATACCGACGCTCACGTTCGAGATGTACAAGACCTTCTACGACCGATTCTACCATCCGTCCAACGCCCGCATCTTTCTCGACGGCAACATGGACGTGAAGGCCGTTCTTGCGAAGCTTGACGGCTTCCTTTCGCCGTATGAGCGCAAGGTCGTGGACGCGCCCGTGGAGTTTCAGCGTCCAGTCACTGCCGAGAAGACGATGGAATACGAGATAGGGGCGGACGAAAAGGCCGAGGGCAAGGTGTATGTCGCGACTGGATGGGTTTGCGGTCGTTTCGACGAGCGCGAGAAAAGCCGTGCGCTTGACGTGCTTGTCGCCGTGCTTGCCGGCGACAACTCGTCGCCGCTGAAAAAAGCGCTCGTCGACACGGGGCTTTGCGAAGACCTCTACTGGGGTTGCAGTCAGATGGCGCAGATAAGGTCGGGATTGACGGTCAAGGGCGTCAAGTCCGAGAATGTCGATGCCGTCCGCAGCACGATTCGCGAAACGCTTTCCCGCCTTGCGGCAGAAGGGCTCGACCATGCCCGTTTGGAGGCGGTTCTCGACCGCACGGAGTTTCATGTCAGGGAGAAAGACACTGGTTCCACGCCGCGTGGGCTTGATATTTATTTCGACGCGTCCCTTTTATGGAACTACGGCGGCGATCCGGCAGATGCGTTCCGTAACGATGCGATATTCGCCTCGCTTCGCGGAAAGGTTGTGTCCGGCGGGTTTGAAAAGCTGCTCAAGGAGTGCTTTATCGACAATCCGCACGTCGTGCGGCTTACGATGATGCCTTCCAAGACGATCGCCGCGGAGCGCGCTGAGGCGGAAAAGAAAGCGCTCGCCGCGATAAAGGCCGGGTGGAGCAAAGAGGAACTCGAGAAGGTGCTTGCCGAATGTAGCGCCCTTAAGAAATTCCAGGCAGAGCCGTCCAAGCCCGAAGACCTTGCGAAGCTCCCTCGCCTGTCGCTGTCCGACATTCCGGAGAAGGGCACGTACGTCCCCCGCGAGATCGTCAAAGCAGGCGGAGTGACCGTCATACGTCCGCACACTCATGCAAACGGCGTCCTTCACGCCGAATGCCATTTTAGCGCGGAGGACTTTACGGCCGAGGAGCTTGCCGACCTTCCTTTCCTCGCGCATCTTTTCACGAACCTTCGCACGTCTCGTCGTTCGCTTGACGATCTTCGCAACTTCCGTGATGGACGCCTTGGACGATTTTTCTCGTCGGTCGGCGTCTATGCCTCGCCAAAGGACGGCGAGGGCCGTCCGTATTTCTCCGTCAGGGTGTCGGCTCTCGAGTCTCGGGCTGACGATGCGCTCGGCTTCGTCTCCGAAGTGCTTCGCGAGACGCAGTTCGACGACATAAAGGCGATTGGCAAGCTGTTGCGACAGAATCGTCTTGACGCGGAGCAGATGCCGAACGGGATCTCGGGCTCCCATTTTGCGAGTAGCCGTGCAACCGCACAGCTGACATCTCGTGGTGCAATGGACGAGATTGTCGGCGGCATTGCCCATATCCGCCATCTGCAGAAGGTGGACGACGACTTCGCAGAGCATGGCGCGGACTACGCCAAACGACTCGCTGGCCTCGCTGCAAAGCTCTTTACGAGAGACCGCCTCGTCGTGTGCCTGCCCGACAACATCCCGCTTTCCTGGGCCGAGCGCATTGCCGAGGCGTTTCCACGCGGCGAGATCGGACCTCGGCAGGAAATCAAGCCGTTTCCAAAGAAGAAGGAGGGCTTCCGCACTTTGGGTACCATAAGCGGAACAGCCATGGTTGCCCATCCGGCCAAGAACCCGTACAGCGGAAAGGCGATTGTCGCCGCTCGTGCGATTTCGTATGGCTATCTTTGGGAGGAGATACGCGTGAAGGGTGGTGCCTACGGCGGCCATTTTGGGATTGGGCGCAGTGGCGACGCCAGCTGGTCGTCCTGGAACGATCCAAAGCCGGCGCGTACGCTTGACGTATATGCAGGGTGCGGCAAAGCCCTCAGGGAGTTTGCTGACGGTGCGGATTCGTTAGACAGCCAGATAGTGAGTGCCGTCGCCAGGTCGGAGCCGTACCAGACTCCAAGCGCCGAGACATACTCTGCGTCGTCATTGTGGCTTTCCGGCCGCACGCCTGACGATCTGCAGCGCACTCGCTCGGAAATGCTCAAGACCACGAAGCAGGACCTTCGCGCCTTCGCAGACGAACTCGATGCAATGGCGTCTTCCACCGCGATCTGCATCGTGGGCGGCGCTCAGCTCGTCGATGGCTGCACAAACCTTCTCGACCATGTCGAGACGCTTGCGCGCTGAATAGCGGTGGCGCGTACGCGGCGGGGCGTGTTTCGGCTTAGGGCTCGCTAGTTGTGCCGCGAATACGCGGCACAGCTCCGGTGAAAAAGCCGGTGGCGACATCGATTTTGCGGCCTTTTACATTTTGCCTGTGCTGTCAAGCCTTTCGGCAAAATGGCGGCGCGTCAAAATCGGGTCGCTTCCGGCTTTTTCACCG
>JAZSLQ010000233.1:0-50307 GCA_045535455.1 Kiritimatiellia bacterium
GGGTTGAAACTGGCCGAGTCCTGCTGAGAACGGATCGAAAAGCCTGAAGGGTGGGTGGACGGTTCGGGAGGGGGTGTTGACGTCGGGAACCACGGCGGCCGATTTGGAACGCGAGGAGGAGGCTTCCTCCGCAGGCTTGAGCGCAAGGATGCGCGGCCTAAGCGTCGTCGGCGTCGGGCGAGGCATCGCCTATTCCGAAAATGCGCCTTAGGCGTATTGTACCCTGTGACTGGCGTTCGGTCGCGCAATGCGCTGGCAGAACAGGAAGGAATAGGCTATGGCAGAGAATCAGCTAATCGTCTATCAACCGAACGCGACTGTTCGGCTTGATGTGCGTCTCGAAAATGAGACGGTGTGGCTAAATCGTCAGCAGATGGCGCAACTGTTTGGGCGCGATGTAAAGACGATAGGCAAGCATATCGCCAATGCACTGAATGAGGAACTATCTGATTTGGCGATGGCGGAACACCCTCAGGGTGAGGCTTCATTGTCAGTTGTCGCAAAATCTGCGACAACTCGAAAGGGAAATGTGTTGCCAACTGTCGCAAAATTTGCGACAGTTCAAAATGAGGGAGGTCGCCAGATAGTGCGCCAAGTCGAGTACTACAATCTCGATGTGATACTTTCAGTCGGATATAGGGTCAAGTCTCCACAGGGGATATTGTTCAGGCGCTGGGCGAATACTGTTTTGAAGGAGTATCTGCTTCGTGGCTATTCCATCAATGCCAGGTTGAATCAACTTGAGGACAAGATGGATCGGCGGCTCGCGAAGCACGATCAGCAGATTGTGGAGTTGACGGAGAAGGTTGATTTCTTCGTGCAGACGTCGCAACCGCCGGTGCGGGGTGTGTTCTACAACGGACAGGTCTTTGACGCGCATGTCTTTGCCGCCAAGTTTATCCTGTCCGCGAAGAAGTCGATTCTTCTCATCGATAGCTGGGTGGATGTCATGACGCTTGAACTGCTAGCAAAGAAAGCAAAAGGTGTGACGGTCGAGATCGTAACATCTCGTCGCGGCAACAAAATATCTACGAGTGATGCTGCCAAGTTCAATACGCAGCATGGTGGTCTGACGATCACCGTAAGCAAAAACTTCCACGACAGGTTTCTTGTAGTCGACGACAAGACCCTATATCTCGTTGGGGCGTCGCTGAAAGACCTTGGATGGAAATGCTTTGCATTCACCGAACTGTCAGCGATCGAGATCCCGAACCTCAGGGCGAGGATATAGCGGCAAGTTTGGAATGGTTGGGGACCCCGCGGAACCGTTGTAAAAGGCCTGTTTGCGCGTTAGTGACGCGATTTGCCGCGTGCTTGATTTCAGCGCAGATGATTCGCTATAATATGCCCATATATGAAATGCCTGATTGTTCCGTTTCTTGTTCTTGTCTTTTCGCTTTTTGCCTTTGCGCGGGAGCCAGCCTCGTGCGCCGAATGGAGGCAGACCGATTTCGCGGCCAATATGTATCGACAAGCTGCGGTTGCTACAGGAGAAAACGGAAACTTCCTCATCTCGCCATGGAGTGTGGCGTCGCTCTTCGGGGCTCTCCAGACCGGTGCGCGCGGTAACACCGCCCGCGAGATGGCACGCACGCTGCAACTTGGCGGCGCAGAGACGCCCACTTCGGATGCCGTCGCCGAGACATTCCGCGCGGCCCGCGCATGCCTCGCCAGCGTCGCAAATGCCGACGTTGCGCTTGAGCTGTCCGACTCGCTCTGGCTTGCACACGGATTCAGCGTCGAGCCAGAATTTTCCGACCGACTCCGCGACGCCTTCGATGCGTCGGTGCATTCGATCGAAATGGGCCCCGTCGGCCGCAAGATCATCAACGACTTTGTCTCGAAGAAGACACACGGGCGCATCGAAGATCTAATAGCCCCCGGCGTTCTCAAGAACCGGGAAACGCTCCTTGTCGCCGTTGACACAGTCTACTTCAAGGCCAAGTGGCAGGATCCCTTCAAGAAGCGCGCCACGCAGGATCAGACTTTTCATGCGCCTTCCGGCGACGTCGACGTCCCGTTTATGCACGCTACGCGCACCGTGGAGATTCTCGATGCGCCCGAGTGCGCCGCGCTGCGCCTGCCCTACCGCTCCAGCGAGACAGAAATGCTCGTGCTTTTGCCGTCACTCTCCAATACGCTTGCGGACGTCGAGGCGAAGATGTCCGGAGCATGGCTTGAGCGTCTCGTCGAGAGACCTTGGCGGGGGATGGCCGACATTGCTCTCCCCAAGTTTGACTTCGATTCCGAGCACGACCTCAAGTCCATGCTTATTTCCATGGGCATGACCGCTCCGTTTAATGGGCTGGTCGCGAACTTCCGCGGCATCGCCTCGGGGAGCCTCTCCATCACCACGGCCATCCAGAAGGCGAATGTCACCGTCGACGAGGAGGGCACGGAAGCCGCCGCGGCGTCTTATGTGACTATGGGTCGGGGCCGTCCCCATGATGACCCTGCTCCTCAGCGTTCCTTCGTCGCCGACCGCCCGTTTCTGTTCCTAATCCGCGAGACCCGCACCGGTCTGATTCTCTTTGTTGGTCGCGTGATGAAACCAGTGCCTCCACGCAAATAAGCCGATATCAGGAGTTGGTCGCGGACGAGCGCAAAGGAAGCAAGAACTTCCACGACAGGTTGGCGTGCCGCAGCTGCGGATTTTTGGTATACTGTGCGCATGGAGGTTGAGGAGGGGAGAGTCAGGGCGATTGTCTCGCTTGGGTCCAACATCGAGCCGCGCGTGGAGTACCTTTCCCGCGCCGTCGATGCGCTTGCCGCGTTTCCGGAGACTAAGCTTGTCGCGGCGAGCGGCGTTGTCGAGACGGAGCCGGTTGACGTTCCGCCCGAATTCGCCGCCATGAAGTTCATGAACCAGGTCGCGGTGTTCGAGACGGCGCTTTCGGCGAGGGAGTTCTCCAAGAGGATGCATGAAGTGGAAGACGCCCTCGGGCGGCGGCGCACCGTTCGCAACGGACCGCGCACCATCGACATCGACCTCGTGGACTTCGGCGGCATGGTGTCGGACGATCCCGAACTGACGCTTCCTCATCCGCGTGCGCGGATGCGCGATTTTGTAATGGGTCCGCTTGCAGAGCTGGGGCTTGCGGATTGTCTTGGGTGTCCCGGCGACAGCGGCGCGGCAAATGCGCCGGGAAAGGGGAAGTGAGATGGAGGTCAATGTAAACGGCGACAATTTTGAGGAAGAGGTGCTTCGCTCCGATGTTCCTGTTCTCGTCGACTTCTGGGCCGAGTGGTGCGGGCCTTGCATGATGCTCGGGCCTGTCGTCGCGGAAGTCGCTAAGGAGAAGGAAGGCGCTCTAAAGGTCTGCAAGGTGAACGTGGACGAGAGCCCCGACCTCGCGGCGAAGTTCGGAATCATGTCTATCCCAGCGCTTCTTCTCTTCAAGGGCGGCGAACTTGCCGCGCAGAAGGTCGGATACATGGGCAAGGACGAGGTCCTCGCGTTCGTGTCCTGACCCCGCCGCGCTTTTGGTATAATAGGCGTCATGGAAGAGATCGACTTCGAGGCAGACACATTTGAGGACATCGTGGCGAAGGACGACCGCTATAACGGCCGCGCCTATGCGCTTTTGATGGATGTCGTCCACTATCTCACGAAGGACGGCGCTCATGCCAATGCGGAAGACATAATGGACGAGTTCCGCGAGACTGCGCTCGACCAGTTCGGGCCTCTCGCCTACCGCGTCCTGACGGAGTGGGGGCTCAAGTCGTGCGAGGACATTGGCGAGATGATGTTCAACCTCGCGGAATCGCACCGCATAGGCAAGGACGAGAACGACACGCACGAGAGCTTTATCGGCGGCTACGACTTCGAGGAGGCGTTCCTCGGCCCGTACCAGACGTGACGCGAGGGACCAGGAGAAAGAGACATGTTTGAGAACACCGTATTCGGGCGGCTCGACCAGAAGCTGCAGCACGCTATAAAGGACGCGGGCTACACGACGCCGACGCCGATTCAGGAAAAGGCGATCCCATATCTTCTCGATGGGCGCGACCTGATCGGCTGCGCACAGACCGGGACTGGCAAGACTGCGGCGTTCATGCTGCCGATACTGAACCACCTCGTCCGCGTGCGGCGGCCGCGGCATATCGGCCACCCGCGCGCGCTCGTCCTCTCGCCTACGCGCGAACTCGCCGTGCAGACTGCCGAGAACGTGAAGCGGTACTCGAAGTACGCGGAGCTGCCTTTCGCGTGCCTCATCGGGGGCGTCAGCCAGTACGGGCAGGTCAAGGACATCAAGAAGGGCGCGGAGACCGTCGTCGCGTGCCCGGGGCGGCTCATAGACCTGATGAACCAGGGAATACTCTATCTCGACCAGGTTGAATGCTTCGTTCTCGACGAAGCAGACCGCATGCTCGACATGGGATTCCTCCCGGACATCAGGCGCATAATCTCGAAGCTCCCGAAGTCGCGCCAGTCGCTTTTCTTCTCCGCGACGATGCCGCCGCCTGTCCTCAAGCTCGCTGGCGAACTCGTCCATGATCCAGCATCGGTCACGATCTCGCCCGAGACGCCGACGGTCGAGAAGATCAACCAGAAGGTGATGTTCGTCGCAAAGAGCCAGAAGGACGCGCTTCTTGCGCATCTCCTCGAACAGCATCCCGAATGGAACAGGGTTATCGTCTTCACGAAGATGCGTCACGGCGCGGACCGGGTCGTGAAGAAACTTTCGCGGACCGGTGTCGCCTGCGCCGCAATCCACTCCGACAAGACGCAGGGCCAGCGCACGCGCGCGCTCGAGGGGTTCCGCCGCGGCGACGTGCGCGTACTTGTCGCGACCGACATCGCCTCGCGCGGCATCGACGTTCCCGACGTCTCGTGCGTCGTAAACATGGAGCTGCCGCTCGAGACCGAGTCGTATGTTCACCGCATCGGCCGGACTGCGCGCGCGGGCGAGTCGGGCGCCGCAATCTCGTTCGTGACGCAGGAGGAACGCGGCCAGCTCAAGGCGATAGAGCGCCTCATAAGGAAATCGATTCCCGTTGACCGCGACCATCCATTCGAGGCGCAGCCGGACCTGCCGCCGCCGGCGTGGGTGCGTTCCGCGAACCAGGGCGAGGGGCGCGGGCAGGGATACGGCCAGGGGCATGGGAAGAAGAAGGGCCGCGGCGGACGTCCGTTCGGACGCAAATCGTTTATGGGCCGCCGCCAGGCAGACTTCGGCCAGAAGGGAGGCGGGCGCAGATGAAGGCGATAATTCCGGCGGCAGGGCTCGGAACGCGATTCCTCCCGGTGACGCGCGTCGTGCCGAAGGAGATGCTCCCGATTGGCGCGAAGCCGGCGCTTGAGCTGATCGTCGACGAGGCGCGGGCAGCGGGCGCGGACGAGATTGTGATTGTCATCTCCGAGGGCAAGGAGTTAATTAGAAAGTATTTCGAAGGACAGGGCGACATCCGTTTCGTCTACCAGAAGGAACAGAAGGGGCTTGGCCACGCGGTATTGCAGGCGGAGATCGACGACGACGCGCTGATACTTCTTGGCGATGCACTTGTTGTCGGCTGCTGCGCCGCGAAGGAGATGGTGGAGGTGTCGAAGGCGCACGGCGGCGCGGCGGTAATCGGCTGCGAGCGAGTTCCGAAGGAGAAAGTCTCGCGCTACGGCATAATGAAGCTCGAAGGCGATCGCATCGTGGATATGGTCGAAAAGCCCGCGATTGAGGAAGCGCCGAGCGACATCGCGGTCGCAGGACGCTATCTGCTTCCTGCCGCGATCTTCGGCTACCTGAAGACGCAGACGCCGGGGAAGGGCGGCGAGATACAGCTCACCGACGCTATCAAGCGCATGCTCTCCGAGCGCGAGGCCTACGCCTACGTCTATCCCGGAAAGCGCCAGGACATCGGAAACCCCGACGGCTATTTTGCAGCACTGGAGGCATATCGTGGAAACAGTTAAGACAAGAAGTTTCGCCCGCGCCGGATTCCTCGGAAATCCGTCTGACGGATATTTTGGGAAGACGGTGTCGTTCGCGTTCTCCAACTTCGGCGTGGAGCTTGCGCTCACGGAATCGTCGCGGCTTAGGTTCGTTCCAGGCGAGGTTGACGACGCGACGTTCGACTCGCCCGAGCAGCTTGTGCGCGACTTGCGGCTCTACGGCTACTATGGCGGCATACGGCTCTTGAAGGCCGTCACAAAGCGCTTTTGGGAATACTGCCAGAAGAACGGCGTGACGTTGCCGAAGCGCAACTTCACGGCGGAGTACAAGATCAATATCCCGCGCCTCGTCGGGCTCTCGGGATCGTCGGCGATATGCTCGGCGATGCTCAAGGCGCTGATGAAGTTCTACGAAGTCGAGATTCCGCTCGAAGTTGCGCCGACAATTTGCCTCGAGGCCGAGAAGGAGGAGCTTCGCATCAACTGCGGTTTCCAGGACCGCGTAATCCAGATGTACAACGGTGTCGTCTTCATGGACTTTGAAAAGTCGTTCGTCGAGGCGAACAATCGCGGAAGGTACGAGCGCATCGACCCCGCGCTAATGCCGAAGCTCTATGTCTCCTACGACGCGGCGCGCGCGGAGGAATCGGGCGAGGCGCACAAGGAAGTCAAGCGGCTCTTCGAGGCGAAGAACTCCGACGTCCTCGCGGCGATGACTGAATTCGCGGACATCGCGCAGCAGGGGCGCGACGCGCTTCTCGCGGGCCGCCCAGAGAAGATCCCAGCGCTCGTCGACGCGAACTTCAATCTCCGCGACCGCATCTTCAATGTCGCGGAGGAGAACCGCCGCATGGTGATGACGGCTCGCAAGAGCGGCGCGAGCGCGAAGTTCGCCGGCTCTGGCGGCGCAATCGTCGGGACATACGAGGACGAGGCGCAGTATGCCGCGCTTGAGCGCGACCTCGCCGCAATCGGCTGCAAGACGTTGAAGCCGTCGATAGCGACGACCGCAGACGAGGCGGCGCCGCTCGCGTCGCTTGCCAACTGGCGCAATTCGTAGTATGGAATGTCTTTCCGAGACGCCTGACGGCGTGGTAATAAACGTAAGGGCCCAGCCGCGCTCGTCGCGGGCGGGGATCGACTCGCTTATTGGCGATGCCGTGAAGGTGCGCATACGCTGCGCACCTGTCGACGGGAAGGCAAACAAGGAACTTGTGGAGACGCTTGCCGACGAGTTCGCTCTTGCGAAGTCTGCCGTAGTCTTCAAGAGCGGCGAGACGTCGAAGCAAAAGCGCATACTTCTCCGCGGCATATCCGCCGCGCAGGTGGAAGAGCGGCTGAAGGCCGCACTTGCAGGAAATTAATTTCTTCCAGTTCGCCATTGACAGGGGCGGTCGTTTTATGATAAAGTAATCGCGTGATTACGATAAAAGGAGATTTCGAGATGCAGTTGAAAAGGGCGAGGAAGGCGCGGCAGGACGGCGTGGAGACGCGTGAGGCGATACTCGCGGCGGCGGAGCAGGAGTTTGCCGAGAAGGGCTTCGAGCTTGCCTCGGCGCGGGAGATTTGCCGCCGCGCGGGTGCGAACTCGGCGCTCATGAACCGCTACTTCGGCTCCAAGGAGGCGCTTTACCGCCTCGTCGCGAAGCGGCTCTTCGGCGACCTCGGCGCTCCTCTCGCCGCGCTTGCAGACGGTGTAAAGGACGAGAAGTCGTGGCGCGCGGCCGTCAGGGAGTGGATTGACGACATGCTTTTCATGACGCTTCCGACCGAGCGGGCGCAGAAACTCTGCGCTGGTCTCTTTCGTCACGAGGTTACGCGGCCCACGAAATTCCATGACGAGTTCAAGGAGGCATTTGGTCGCCCTGTTTACGAAGGGCTCAGAAAACTCCTTGCGATGAAGGTGAAGGACGAAGAGCGGCTGGAACTTCTCACGACTTCGATTTGGGCGCAGGTCTCGGTCTATGCGCTTGCAGACGTCAAATGGCACAAGTCCTTCCGTCCTGCGGGCGTCGACAATCGCGCTTGGGCCGAGAGGGTCACGGACAGCATCTGCGAACAGGTGTTTATGGTTACAAAGGGCACAAAGGAGTGAAAATGATCAAGGATGCTTTTAAATCTGCAGTGAGGATAATCGCAGTCGTGGTCGTGCTGTTGCTCCTCATCGGCACGGGGTGCATCAATTCACTGATGTTCCATCCTGTGAAGGGTAGATACAATGTGACTACGAGGGGATATGTCGACATCGGTACGAATGGCGTGAAGGTGGCGGCGATTGTCTATGGCCCCGAGCGTGGCAAGAAGGCGATTATCCGTTGTCACGGCAACGCCGAAGACGCGCTGGGAACGCTCTGGGCACTGAAGGAGCTTGCGAATGATGGCTGCACGGTGGCCTCTGTCGATTACCCGGGCTATGGCCTCTCCGACGGTTCGCCCGACGAGAAGGGATGTTACAGGAATGTTCATCGTCTTTACGACTGGCTCGTCGAGGCGCGTGGCTTCAAGCCTGAAGACATCATCGTCGACGGCTTTTCCATTGGCACTGGCCCTGCGACCGAGCTTGCGTCGACGCGGCCCTGTGGCGGGCTTATTCTTGAGGCGCCTTTTCTTTCCGCGCCGCGCGTCTTCACTCGTGTGCGCCTGTTGCCGGTCGATCCGTTTCCGAACTTGAAGCGCATCGGCGCCGTTAAGTGCCGTGTGCTGATGATCCACGGAACGGGTGACAGGGTGATTCCGTATTCGCAAGGCCAGACGCTTTTCAAGCTTGCCAACGAGCCGAAGCGCTTTGTCTCAGTCGAAGACGGCGACCATAACACGCTCGTCGACGACATGGGCTTTGACAATTACTATGAGCTGATCAAGAGTTTTGTGGATGGTGCGGGGTTGGAACCCCGCCAGCCCGATATGAATGGGGGCGAGTAATGAAGAGGGAAAGTATAGTTGAGATCAGCCAAGGCGTGAAGCGTCGGCCAATGTTGAGGAACGCGAATATCAACTATTCGCGCGGCACTTTCTTTGTAACGATTCAGGCGGCTTTCAATAAGACGATCTTCGGCGCGATAGTCGGCGAGAAGTGCGTGTTGAACGAGCTGGGCGAGGCTATTGCAGCATGTCTTAGGGCTCTTGGCGAGCGCTATGACGGCGTTGAGATCGATGAGTTTGTGGTAATGCCGAACCATGTGCATTTTATCATTAAGATTGGAGTGGCGAGCCTCTGCGCTCGCCCAAAGAAGACGGGCGTCGATGGCCACAGCAAAATCGATTTGGGCTTTGTCGTCGGCCGTTTCAAGAGCTGGATTTCAAAGGTCTATCGCGACATGGTGGCCGAGGGCAAGGCCGTCGATGTCGGGGCGACGCCGTGGCAGCGAGACTTTTGGGAGAAGCTTGTTACAACGCCTGAGCAGCTTGAGGGCTATCGTCGTTACATTCGCGAGAACCCAGCCAAATGGACGCGCGACCGCTTTGGCGCGGTGACGAGCTACACTTTTGGCAATGTCACGCTATTGAACGCTCACCTAATTGGTTTTGTCGCCTCTCAAGGTGCTTACACAAGCGAGTTGAAGCCAAGGCAGTTGTGGGTTAAGGCGGGGACGGAGCCCCGCCACCCAGAGCAGATCGGGGAGGCGGGGCTCTGTCCCCGCGATAAGCCGCCGCTTATTTCCACCTTTACCAGCGCACAGGAGCGATCGGTTTTTGCCAAGGCGCTCGCGAGCGGGCGGCGGTTTGTCAAGGTTTGTCCCGGCGGCATACCTCTAGAAAGCGAGCTTGAGCCGGCTGTTGCCGCCGCCTGCAATGAAGGTCGGGGGCTCTTGATTTCTCCCGCTCCTAGCGGCACAGGCGTCAACAAGCAACGAGCCGTCTGGTGTAACGAGTATATCTTGAAAAATGCAGCCGAGGTATGGGCGGGCGATATCACACCAGGTCATACCCTCGCTTCGCTTATCGCGGCACTTAGACCGCCAATGATCGCGGTGCCGGGCGGCGATAGCCACAATTTCGGGGTGGCGGGTGGCGAGCGCCATGATCTCGGTGTCGCGGGCCTCTGTGCCCGCACAAAGGAGGGGAAATGAAGAATAATTCTTTTCTGCCGCTTTATGTGACCAACTTCTTCGGGACGTTGAACGACAACTTCCTGAAGACGCTCGCGAGCTTTACCGTCATTGGCTGGCTTTCCGACGAGCGCGTCAAGTCGGTCGCGATGGGCGTGACTGCCGGGGCGCTGGTGCTGCCTTATATCCTCTGTTCGCCGCTTGCCGACCGACTGACAGCCGTCTTGGAAAAGCGTCGCATCGTGAGGTTTGCCAAGTGGGCGGAACTGCCGATCATGGCCGTTGCGATAGCGGGCTTCGCCATGAAGTCGCCCTGGCTCGTCATCGGCGCGATACTCCTAATGGGGCTTCAAAGCTCGCTTTACTCGCCCGCGAAGTACGCGCTTGTCAGGGACATTGGCGGCGCGGAGAGAATCTCGACCGGCATGGGCGGCATGGAGGGCGTCTCGTTTCTCGGTGTCTTGATGGGAACGGTTGTGGGCGCGATAGTAGCAGATAGGGCTGGCATGGAGACTAAATATCTCCTTCTTGTCGCCTTTGCCACCCTTGGCCTTCTTGCCAGCTACACAATTCACGCCAAGGAAGAGCTCAACCGCTCTTTCCACGCCATCAATCCGATTCGCTATATTGCCCGCGCCTACCGAATGGCCGGACGCTACAACGGACTCAACGCCGTCATCTTCACGCTCTCCATTTTCTGGTGGGGCGCGGCGATGCTCCAGATGGGGCTTCTCGTCTATGGCAAGGCAGAGGCGGGGCTAAACTTGAGCGACACCGGCACGGGAATGCTCCTTTGCGGCGCGGCGGTTGGGATTGTCGCAGGGCAGATCGTCGCGGGATTTGTCGACCGGCGGCGCTTTCTTCTCGGCGCGACGCTTCTCACGGGCTGGATCGCCGCGGCGCTACTTGCGGTTCTCTACTTCGCGCCGCTTTCGCCCACGGCATTTGGAGTCGTGCTGGGGCTTCTCGCGTTTGACCTCGGATTCTTCAAGTTGCCGTTCGACGCCGAGATTCAGAAGGTCGTTAAGGGTCCGAAGCTCAACACGATGCTCTCGTATTTCAACCAAGTGTCGTTTCTCTTCATGCTCGCGGCGAGCGGGTGCTACGCGCTCGTGAGCTGGGCGTTCGGTCCGAAGGCGTTTCTGCTGCTGCTCGCGATTGCTTTTCTCGTCGCGCCGTTCCTATTTGTGTTCTGCTACCGCTCGGTTCTCCTCTGCGTTGGCCGCTGGGTCTTCGCAAGGCGGTATCGGGTGGAGGTAGAGGGCATGAAAGAAGTTTTGGAAAACAACATAAACAACGGCAAAAACAACTTTGTAGAAGAAGTTGTTTCAAGTTGTTCAAGTTGTTTTCAAAAACGAGAAAACACCTCTTTCCTCGTTCTGCCGAATCATCCGGCGATGGTTGACCCGATGCTGGTTGGCGTCACGTTCTGGAAGACGCCGCTGAAGCCGCTTTCGGACGAACTCTTCTTCCACACCGGCATCGTCGCGCCGCATGTCCTCAAGACTCTTGGCGCAGTGGCTGTCCCGGACCTTCGCAAGCACCGGACGGCGAAGGGCGCGACAATCGCGCGGGGTCTTGGCGACATCGTGAAGACGACGCTCGAGGACGGCGGGAACGTCATTTTCTATCCGTCTGGCCACATCCAGACCGAGGGCGAGCGCGAAGACATCGGCACGCGCCAGCTTGCGTACAACATGTGCGGCGATTTGCCGGAGAATGTGCGCGTTATTGGTGTCCGGACGCGCGGACTCTGGGGCTCGATCTGGTCGCGCAAGGGGCGCAAGACCTCGCCCTCGTTCGTGCCGACTTTCATCAAGAGCGTATTCCTGTGGTTCTTCTGGTCGCCGTTCGTTCCGCGCCGCCGCGTGACGATGCATATCGAGGACCTGACCGACCGAGTGAAGGAATGGTCGAGCTTGACGCGGCTCGAGTTCAACCGAAAACTGGAGGAGTGGTATAACGATGGAGTGATTTTAGCCGCAAAGAACGCAAAGGACGCAAAGTGTTTTTAGACAGGATTAACAAGATTGACAGGATTGGGAAAGGAGAAGATTATGAAAAAGATAATGACGGCGATTGTTTTTGCGGCAGTGTGCCTGTTGCAGCAGGGATGCTATATGTTTGTTGACCGGGAAGGAAAATATTTCGCCTCTACAAAAGAGGCTTGGTCGAGCCGACACGGTGAATGGTGGCCGCATTTACGCACGACTGGAGATGGTATGATGTTCATGGGCGCGTTGATACCGGTTGTTGGATGGGTGACGCTTCTGCCTGCTGGTTTTGTCGTTAATGCAGCCGAGTGTTGCGCCGTGGCTCCGGCGTATGATACAATTTTACTGCCTATTGACTGTCTAGACAACTGGCTCTTGCAGATTGACGAAGAGAACTATCAGGATACAAGGCGGCTGCTGGAGTTCAATCTTGATGCAACGCTTGCGGATTCGGCGTATTGGGAGGATGAAGATAAAATCCGGTATCTCAGCCGATGGCTTTCGGAGAAATCAGACTTGAAGAACTTGTCTGGAAGGCAGGTGTCAGCTATTCTCTCTATTCTGAGATCTTGGCTAAAAGGCAAGGTTGATATTGACTGGAGACGGAAGGATGTATGCCAGTGCATCGTTAAAGCCGTTTACGATAAATCTTGTGACCGCGAATCTCTGGATATGTTGACCAAAGGGCTTGTTGAGATTAAAGAGGCGACAAAAGTGTATATGTTTCAGGTGATTCCTTATGAAATCGAGCTGGCGATTCTAAATGCGTCTGGGGACGACAAGGACAATGTGAAGTTCAGCGACGAACAACTGATGGTTCTCCGGGATGCCGATATTATGAGCCAGAAGATAACGAGAGTTCTCAAGGCGCGCCAAGAGAAACGCGAAAAGGAAGCCAACGGGCAAAGGGACTAACTGAAGACTTCAACAGTGCGAGATTTGCCACGAAGAACACAAAGAGCACAAAGCGGAAAGAAGGAATCGAAATGAATGCGCGAAAGATGTTTGCGCGGGCCGTCGCAGGAGCGGCGATGGTGCTGTTGACGAATTGCACATGGGGCGCGAGTTCTGCCGACTGGTTCCCTGTGTCTGTCTGCCTCACGATGGCTAGGCCAATACCGCCATTCCCATGCGACAATGTGGCGGGATTGTCGTTGTGCTTGCTAAGTGGAGAAGATTGTCCTGTCTATGGGTTACAGGCAAGCTGTCTAAGCGGGTGCGCAGAGTCCATATACGGTGTCCAGATAGGAGCTGGTCTTCAAGGCGCGGATGATGTTTACGGGATTCAGATCGCTGGCGTCAATACGACCCAAAACTTGCGTGGCGTTCAGGTCGGCGGTCTGAATGTGATGCAAGGATGCGGTCTTCAAGTCGGTGCTTGGAATATATTTGACGAGCACTCTGCGGCAGTGCAGATTGGTGTATTCAATTCACACTTTTGGAAAGTTGATTGGGATAAGGGTTCCGCGAATTCGTTACAAATCGGCATCGCTAATCGAGCAGATGGAGGTTTCCGTTTGCAGATTGGCGGACTCAACCTTTCAGATGATGGTTCCTGCTTTCAAATCGGGGTCTTGAACTTTCACAACGGTTGGATAACCCCAGTGCTTGGTTGGTCATTCAAGTAGCCGCAACAATGCAATCGAAAGAAGCGAACTCATGAATACGCGGATGATGTTTGCGCGGGCCGTCGTGGGAAGGTTTTTAGACAGGATTAACAGGATTGACAGGATTAAGAAAGGAGCGGAAGCATGAAGACGAAACGGCTGATGGCTCTATTGTTGATGTCCCTTGCTGTGCCGGTGCCTTGCTGGGCCGTTGTCGGGCAAATGACAAAATTGGAAGACGAGCAGGTGTCGATGGCGCCTTTGCTGACGGATTATGTCGACATGATTCAGTTCGGTGCGCAGAAGGGAAGAGAACGGTTCTACGGATTGCAGGTTGGCGGCCCTTGGGGGCTCAGCACAAAGGAGTATCGTCTCGATGGCGTGCAGATGGGTTTGACAAACGATGTGATGATGGGGAGATTGTGCGGGCTGCAGATAGGGATCGGAAATACAGTAAAGGGGTGGTTTGCTGGCAGTGATGTAATTGTAAACGGACTTCAGCTTGGGGTCGTTAATATTGTCGAAGCGCCCGAAGGAAATGTGCATGGCGCGTTCTGTCAGATTGGTCTGCTGAACATTGTGAATTGCAGCGACGCCACGCCGTATTTGCCGCTCTTGCGCGTATGGTGGTGACAAATAATCTAGGAGGAGAAAAGCAATGATAAAATCAATTATGAAATCAGTCTTTAGGATCGTGGGATGCGTTTTCGTCCTGGCGCTTGTGATCGGAACGGGATGCATAAACTCGATCATGTTCCATCCCGAGATGTGCCGCGGCGGGTACCGCGAGACGACGGCGGGATATGTCGACATCGGAACGAACGGCGTCAGGATCGCGGCGGTCGTGCGTGGGCCCGAACGCGGCAAGAAGGCGCTCATTCGCTGCCAAGGCAACGCGGAGAACATGGTGCAGACGCTGTGGGCCGTCGGAGATTTTTGCGGCGACGGCTATACGGTCGCGGCGGTTGACTATCCCGGCTACGGACTCTCCGATGGTAGCCCTACCGAGGAGGGATGCTATCGAAATGTTCACCGTCTCTACGACTGGCTCATTGAGACTCGCGGCTTCAAGCCCGAAGACATCATCGTCGACGGATTTTCAATCGGAACCGGACCCGCCGTAGAGCTTGCGGCGACGAGACCAGTCGGCGGACTTATACTCGAGGCGCCGTTTCTTTCCGCGCCGCGTGTCGTGACGAAGGTTCGCATACTGCCTGTCGATCCGTTCCCGAACCTGAAGCGCATCAGCGACGTGAAGTGTCCGGTGCTGTTCTTCCATGGAACAGACGACCGCGTTATACCGTATGAGCAGGGCATGGCGCTCTTCGGACTTGCACGCGAGCCGAAGCGGTTCGTCTCGATTGATGGCGGAGATCACAACAACTTCCCCGCTGTGATGGGCGTAGACGAATATCTGCAGGAAATCAGGAACTTCGCCGATTCGTGCGGAGGCAAGGAGGGGCGTGATGAAGTTTTTAGACAAGATTGACAAGATTAACAGGATTATTTGGCGCGGGGGTAATGTTCTTAATCCTGTCAATCCTGTAAATCCTGTCTAAAACAAAACAAAGCTTAAAGGAAGGGAGAGAAACATGAAAAAGATAATGACTGCCGTTCTCGGTGTGATGCTGCTGGGCGGATGCAAGATGAAGGAGTTTTCCTCGTCGCCGTTCTACGAAGGAAACGAAGTGAAGTTCACAGGCGCGGTCGAGGATCGCGTGAACCTCTGGCCGGTCGCGTACTACCGCGAGCCCGTCGGGTCGCTCGCGTGGCCGCTCATCTCATGGGGTGACGACCACCTTGCGCTCCGTCCGTTCTACTCGCAGTACAAGCAAAGCGGTGACGACTACGACGAGTTCAATTTCCTCTGGCCGGTCTCGCAGTTCGACACGAGGCACAGGGACTATCGCGTGTTCCCGCTTTTCTGGGGAGAGAGCTATAGCGACAAGCCATATTTCTGCCTCTTCCCTGCCCTGTGGTGGAACAGGGAGTTTGCCGGAGTATTCCCGATCTTCTGGGACAACGACGACGATGATGATGGCGGCTTCTGCGTCTTCCCGCTTTGCTGGGCTGGGTGGGAGAAGAGCGGAGACTTGTGGAACACGATTTGGCCGCTCTACTACTACGAGTCGAGAGAGCGCTCCTCGTGGAGCGAAGAGAAAAGCAAATTTTGGGCGTTCTGCGGGCTCGCGGGCTTCAATCGCCGCGACGGTAAATTCACCAACCATCGCTGCCTACCGTTCTACTTTTGCGACGACGATGACTTCTATTCGCTGCCGTATTCGCGTTACACCGATGACGGCCGCATCAAGAGTCGAATCCTTTGCGGCCTCGCGGGGTGCGACTCGAACACTAACGGCGACTACGAGGCGTCGTGGCTCTTCCCGTTCTATTCACACGACAAGGCCAAGGACGAGTTCTTGACGCCGCTATACGGCAAGAAAAAGGATGCAAGCTGGCTTATCCCGTTCTACTACCACGACGAGCACTTGATGCTCACTCCGCTCTACGGCAAGACGGTTGAGGCCAACTGGACGCTGCCGCTCTACTACAAGGACAAAGAGAAGTTCCTGACGCTGATCGGCGGCAAGGACGGCGATGCCGACTGGGTTGTGCCGTTCTACTGGCGCAACAAGAGGACTTTCGCCTCGCTTCCCTATTGGCGGCAGCTTGGGTCGGACGGCGAGATCGACAGGGCGTTTTCTCTCCCGCTTCTCTCGGGATACGAACGCGACGACAAGACCGGCGATCGGCTTCTCTATCTTCTCATGGGGCTTGGCGGCCATGTCTGGAACGACGCGACAGGCGGCGCGAGCTGGGTGTTCCCGCTTTTCTACAAGGACCGCGAAAGCTTCTACACTCTCCTCTACGGACACAACCCGTGCCGCACCTGGCTCTTCCCCGTCTACTTCGACGGCGAGGAACGCACATACATAACGCCGCTCTACGGGCGCAACAAGAAGGACGGCAGCGACTGGCTCATTCCCCTCTACTACCGCAACAAGGAGTCGTTCATCACTCCACTTTACGGGAAGTCGGGCGAGGCGTCGTGGCTCTTCCCGCTCTACTGCCGCGACGAGTCGCAGTTCAATTCGCCGGTCTATTCGTATTGGGACGACGCGAAGAAGGGAACGCGCGGCTTCTTCTCCCTTCCGCTTCTCTCTGGCGCGAACTGGGAGACGAATTCGTGCGACAAGACCTGGTTCACGCTTGCGGGGCTTGTCGGCGGTTCGTCGAATGCCACTGGCTCGCACAAGACGAATTGGGCGCTTCCGCTCTTTCTCCGCGAGGAGGGTGAGTCGTTCTATTCCATTCCATTTGGATGGAGCGGCGGCGGCTCGGCATACACGAACACATATTTCGCGGCGGGGCTCGCGGGCCTCAAGTCGGGCCGGAAGGAAGGCGGCTGGATGTTCCCGATTTTCAACTACAAGAAGGACGCCGACTTCGACGAGAAGGAGTCCTGGCTCGCTGCGGCAAAGATGCCAGAAGACATCAAGATATGGACGAGGATCGAAACGAACGACGTCTGGAATTCTACGACGAAGACTCACGAAAGCGTCGTCGGGCCGAAGCAACATGCGGACTATGTCTCAGCGTCCGATACGAAGACGCATCTTCTTGTCTTCGACAACGACAAGTCGATCCACGGCAGGATGCCCTATGGCGTCACGAACCGCTACGAGATGACGGAAAGGCACAAGCTTGGCAACAAGCTCGTCTTCAACCACGAGAGCAATCGGAAGGTCTGCTTTGACACGGCGACACGCGAGAAGATCTCCGACAGCGAGGAGGGCGATACATCGCTTCTTCTGCTTCTCTACAACGGAGAGCATCGCGCGGACACGGTGAAAGGCACGAGCTACACGAGCCACAAAGTCCTCTGGAAGCTCTGGGACTGGGAAGAGGAGAACGGAGATGTCGCGCTCGATGTCTTCCCTGGCTTCACCTACGACTCTAAGACGAACGGCTATTCAAAGACGTCCTTCCTCTGGCGCTTCTTCCGCTACGAGAACGACCCCGAGGAGGGGAAGAAGCTCGATCTTCTCTTCATCCCCGTCTGGAGATAGTTGAGTGGGAAATGGTATAATAAAACTCGTAAAGAACAAACACTAGGTGTTGCGGAAATGAAAAAAGGAAAAGTGATGGCAAAAACCACTGGTTTCGCTTCCTTAAACATGGTATAATGTCCGCAGTCATGAATAAAGAAAAGTATATTTCTGTCGAGGAGGCCGCCAAGAAATGGGGTAAAACCGCGCGTAATGTGCGGTTAAGGTGCCAGAAGGGGCATGTCCCCGGCGCGACCATTGAGGGCAGAAGCTGGCTTATACCGGCGGATGCGGTCGATCCAGGGCAGAGCACGCGGCGCAAGGTGAGGGCGAAGTCGATTTGGGAAGTGCTGAAGGCGGAGAAGCGTTCGGGAACCAAGAACGGAATCTACCATCGGCTGCAAATCGACTTTGCCTACAACTCCAACCACATGGAGGGCAGCCGCCTGACGCACGAGCAGACGCGTTGGATATTCGAGACCAAGACCATTGGTTCGCTCGGCGAGGACACGCCAGTGGATGACGTGGTGGAGACGGCGAACCATTTTCGCTGCCTTGACATCGTCATCGAGACGGCTGGCGCGGCGTTGACGGAAAGCTACATCAAGCGTCTTCACGCGCAGCTCAAGAGCGGTACGAGCGATTCGCGCAAGGCGTGGTTTGCCGTGGGCGAATACAAGAAGCTCGACAATGTGGTGGGCGAACGCGAGACTTGCCCCGCGAGCGAGGTGCCGCGCAAGATGGCGGCGCTCGTCAGGGAATATGCGGCGAGCGGAAAAACGCTGGAGGACATCATCGACTTCCATGTGAAGTTCGAGGCGATACATCCGTTCCAGGACGGCAATGGACGCGTCGGGCGGCTTTTGATGCTCAAGGAGTGCCTGAAGAACGGCATCATGCCGTTTGTCATTGCCGAGGGGCTGAGAAAATTTTATTACCTCGGACTCGACGAATGGCGGCAGAACCGCCGCGCTCGGCTGATGGATGTCTGCCTCACTGGACAAGATGTGTTCAAGACGACCACGGCAAATCTGATAAAACTCAGAAAAGGAGAATAGATGACAATGGCGATAATGGCGGCGACGGTGTGGTTTATCCCCGGGTGGCTCCGCACGGCGGAACCACACGAGGGGATTATGGAGTGCGTCTCAAACGCCTTCCCCGAGGCGAGCGTCCAATTCAAGGCGTGGGACGGCGACAATCTCGTGTGGCCACTTTCGGTCGACTCGGCGGACAAGGAGTCGTGGCGCTTCGCGTTCGAGGTCGCGATGATGCCGCCTGAGGCGCGCACGAACCTGACGCTCGTCGGGCACTCGCTCGGCGGACGCATCACTGCCCGCGTCCTCGCGCGGCTCGCCGAGAATGGGCTCAAGGTGAAGCAGGCGATCTTGATGGGTGCGGCGATTCCGGCGAACGACCCCGATCTCGCGAAGATGGGGCTTGCGACGGAGCTTCCCGTTCTCGCCGTATGCAATCCGAAAGACCATGTTCTCCGCTACGTCTACGCGACGGTCGGCGGAGAGGGGTCTGTCGCGTTTGGCGCGAACGGCACGCCGACGCCCTGCACGAATGTCGTCGAGTGCGTGACGCCTACGAACATCACGCGCGAGGCGAGCATCGATGGAATATGGGCGAAGAGCCAGGCGCTTAAGGACATTGCCAACCACCACGAGAAGTTCTACTTGGAGTATGCGCGTCGCATCCTCGGCGGCGAGGAGCCGTCTGGGAAGGTTATGGTCCCGCAGGGCTTTCCCGGGGTCGAAGGACATGTGATGGATTCCGAGATCTGGTGGACGGTGCTCGATTCGTCTGGCGGCTGGAAGCTGGAGAAGAACAAGGTGACCGGACACTGCCGCATCATCGACCCGGACAAGCTTCGCAAGGCATGGGGGCGAGAGTCCGAAATGCGCGCAGCGTTTGAGAAGGTTAAAAATCAATTGAAGTAATTTTTTTAGACAGGATTTACAGGATTTACAAGATTAAGATATAGTTGGGGAAAATAGTTGGAGTTGGAGAGTGGAGTTATTACAAGTTTCTTGCGCTAAGTCCTAAAATTCTGTTAATCTTGTTAATCGTGGCTAAAACAAAATAAAAGGAGGCAAAATGATGGAAGGAATAGTACTTGCCGTGCTCGCGCTCTTGAGCGTGCCGGTTTTGCTTATCGTAATACTCGTGAAGGTCTGTGGGCTTGAAAACAAGGTCGCCGACATCACTAAGAAAGTTGGTGTGATTGATTTCACACAGAGACATGTAACCGCCGCGCAAGCGGGGCTCGCGATTCGTAGCGAGCCAAGCCGAGCGGAGCGAGTGCCGAGAGACACAGAGAAGAAGGTGGCGGTCGCCGCGCCGTCGCCAGTCGTCGCGTCGCCAGTTGCTGCGCCGCCGGCCGCCAAACCGCCGGTCGCCCCGACGCAAGTCAAAGTTTCGGCAGCAAAAGAGAATGTTGAAAAACCGCTCTCCAACTCCAACTCTCCAACTCCAACTTCTTCTCCATCCGTTCCCCCGACCCCTCTTCCCAGAACCCCCTACGAACCGACGGCGTTCGACATGTTCTGGATGCGAATCGAGGACTGGTTCGCCGTTCGCGGCGACTTCGCTCCAAAGGGAATGACCCACGAGTTCGCCTTTGCGACGCGCTGGCTCATCCGCGTTGGCGCAGTGCTTATCATCGGCGCGATCATCTACTTCGTGAAGCTGTCGATCGACCGTGGCTGGATGGGCCCGACCGGGCGCGTCGCTGCTACACTCTTCTGGGGCATGGTCGGCTGCGTCGGCGGCTCGTGGCTCGTCAAGAAAGGGAGATATTCACTCATTGGACACGCCGTATCAGCGCTTGGCGTCGTCGCCCTCTATCTTGGCTTCGGACTCGGCCACCGCTTCTTCGACCCGCCGGTCATCGCCTCGCCAGTCTTCGCGTTCGCCGCGCTCGCCGGCGTTACGCTCTTCGCAGGAGTGATGGCCGTCTACCTCCGTTCGCCGCACATCGCGGTGATGGGGCTCATCGGCGGCTATCTCGTGCCGGTCATCGCAGGGCGCGACAGCGGATCTCCGCTTGGACTCGACCTCTACCTTCTCGTCCTCAACCTTGGCGCGTTCTACGTCTCGCGTAAGCGCCTCTGGTCGGCGCTAAACTTCCTCGCGTCCATGTTGGCTGTCCTGATGTGCTTTATCTGGAGCGCATCCCACCCGAACAGCGGTGGACAGTCTGCGGTGCTCGTAAACCTCGCGTTTCTCTCGGCAGTCCACGCGCTCTACATGACGGGCGTCATCGTCGGGTCGAAGACGCGCGGCAAGGTCGGCAATGCAATTGCGTGGGCGGGGCTTTGCATCAACGCAGTCGCCTACTTTGCCTGGCTCGCCGCGGTCTTCCGCGAATCGT
Organism: Kiritimatiellia bacterium; assembly: GCA_045535455.1. Lineage (GTDB taxonomy): Bacteria > Verrucomicrobiota > Kiritimatiellia > RFP12 > UBA1067 > UBA1067. The sequence goes on from JAZSLQ010000233.1 coordinate 20,966, forward strand.
TCTCCAGCAGATACGCGGGGCTCATACTCCTCGGACTCGTCGCCGCGTATCTTGCCGTCGCGACGCTGGCGATTCGCCGCGGTTGGGCCGATCGCGCCACGGTGAACATTCTTCTCGTGTTCGCGCTCGTCTTCCTCGCGATCGTGCCACTCCTTCTCTTCGACCATCCGTGGTGCATCGTCTCGTGGGCGGCGCTTGCCGTCGCCGCTTCCGAGGCCGAGGCGCGCAGCGGGGAGCGCATACTTGGCGTCCTCTCCTATCTGCTTCTCGCCGTCGCCGCGCTCGGTGGGCTCTTCTACTACGCACCGCTTGCCTATTGCGAACGGCCGGTCTACAAGCTGACGGAGCTGACGGCAGACGCGTATTTCAAGGAGCTCGTCCTGCGGCTCGTCCGCCTCTGGTCGCTTCCTGTGGCGGCGGCGCTTATTGCGCGGCGTGTGAAGATGGGCGCTCTCGCCGTTGCCGCGCTGATAGTCGCGTTTCTTTTCTTCACCGGCGAGGCGCGGATATTCGGCTACGTATTCCTGCCGGCGCTCAAGACGGGCACCGTTTCCGTCGCGTGGCTTCTCGCCGCGTTCGCGGGGCTCTGGGCCGGCATCGTCCGCCGCAGTCGCGCGACGCGCATCACGGCGCTCTCGCTTCTCGGCGTCTCGGTCGTGAAGGTCCTTCTGATGGACACGGCGCGGCTTGCGACGCCGGCGCGCGTCGGCGTGTTCGCTCTTGCAGGAGTCCTGCTCATCATCGGCGCGTTCCTCTACATGAAGTTCAAAGAAAGGTTTGAAGACCATGCATAAGTCGATTCTGCTCGCTATCCTTCCGCTCGCCGTTTTTGCTGCGAAGGAACCTCAGTCCTGGCCGTTGACAGGTGTTGTCACCGAAGAATGCGCTGTCGCCGTCAACTGCCATCCGATGCTCTACGCGGCGGCGACGCAGGGCCGCGAAGACGCCATCAAGAGCGAACTACGCGTCCGCGACTCGAAAGGGCACGACATCCCATATGCCTTCCGCGCCGCGAAGACACGCGTTGTCGACGAAGTGAAGGAGTGGCGCGAGCTCAAGATAACGCGTGTCACGGAGGCGGACGGACGGCTCGTCGTTGACGCCGAGTTTCCGGCTGGTTCATCGAACCCCGAGCGCTTTCTCGCGCTCAAGGTCGCAACGCCCTTGACCGACTTCGAGCAGTCCGTCGAAGTGTCGTCCGAGGGCGTGCCGCTTGCGAGCGGAGTTCTCTGCGACTACCGCAAGTTCGCAGACCTTCGCGTAACCGAGATGCCGCTCGAGGCATCATATCGCCGCACGCTGACCGTCACTTTCGCAAAGCCGACGAGCGAGGCGGCGGCTGCCGCGTTCGAGAGGACGATCCGCGAGAACGGCGAGGGGAAGCTCGAGGCGAAGAGCGTGCGCGAGTCGGTCGTTAACCGTCCTTTCCGCATCGACTCCCTGTCCGTCGCCGTTCTGAGGACGCGCGTGTCGTTTGAGGCGGCTCCGCCGATGATAGTGAGCACCGCTTGCACGGTGGAGACGGACGAGAAGGCGAAGAAGACTGTGCTCGAGACCTCGGTGTTCGGACTTCCAGTGACGGCTATTGCCGTCAACGCGACCGACCGCAACTTCTCCCGCAAGGTCTCTGTCTTCCGCCGTATGGACGGGCGCTGGCATTCGCTTGCCTCTGGCCGTATCAGCGCCGTCAACCTTCCGGGAGAGAGGAAGAGCAACCTTGAGATCGCCTTTGGGCGCGAAGTGCGCGAAATGGCGCTTCGCGTCGAGATCGAAAACGACGACAATCCGCCGCTGACTCTTGAGACGACTTCGGACGCAGGCGTCGGGATTCCAGTGGCGCTAAAGGTGACGCAGTACGACATCGTCTTTGTCGCTACCCCTGGCGAGAAGTATTCGCTCGTCGTCGAGCCGGGCGCGGATCGCCCGCGCTACGACGAGGCGATTCTCGGCTACATCGACCGCGTGCAGGATCCGGTGCGGTTCGAGTTCGGCCTAAATACCGTGGGTTGGGGTCCTTTCATCATCGGCGGCGAGGACGGCCCGACGGCAATCTGGCTCACTGCGCCGTTTGATGTGATACCGTTCATCTCGGTAATCGTATTTGTCGCGCTTGGTCTAATCTGCATCTGGCTTATCAAGTCGACCAACCCGCCTAAACAGGAATTGTAAAACCCTATCGTGGTCTATTGGTACATAGATTTCGTCCGCACCGTAATCTTGTTTCAGCGGTTCCGACTCCGTGGTGTTTCGGTATTTGGTAAAATACTTCTGAAATGAAATAGGACTACAACAGGCGGCATGATTATGCGACGGTTCTTGAATATCTTTTGGATAGTTGCTAAATATACATTGGCGACAGTGGGAGTGTTTGTGCTATTGATGGTGGCGAGTGTCTTGCCAGATATTCCTGGAGCCAAGCGGTTCAGGCGCTATTGTTCCTATCCAAACAAGGATGCGTTGATTGCGGCTGAGACGAATGATGTAACGTTTGTTAGTGATTGCTTGCTGAACGGCACGAATTATGTCGTTGTTGATATGAGGCCCTGTCGATTCCTTGCGTCTGGACCTGCGGTTCTCGTGTATGGTCCGGACGGACGGCTTTTCGACAAGACGAGCGATGAAGGGGATGATTGGAGGTTTCAGCAAACATGGGGGAAAGCCTGGTGTAAGTCGCTTTCTGACCAGACGGCGAATTGGCTGAGGACGACGAGTTTGCCGAAACCGATGTTGCATTCGCCGACCTCGATGGGCGAGTTTGCCGAGTATTTAGGGCAGGCGTCAAAGGATTTTGCCGAGCCGCTTTCGCCGATTGCGCGGCGCGGCATTCGGTTCTACTGCAACGACAGGGCGGCGAAGAAGGTCTTTCCACCTCGCTCGCCGCAGTCGGAGACGCTAATTCCAGACGGGCAGGGGTCTTACGAAATGGTGACTTTTTGGGAAGTGTTGACGAATACCTGTGAGCAGACCGGCTGCACCTTCGATATTGCGGGTGGCATCGTTTGGATTGATACGAAGTACTAATCGCCTTGCGCCGAGAGGATAGTTTCCCCTGTCTCGACAGCATGCTTTCCCCCGCTCTCGTAGCCTTATCTTACGCAAAGGTTATCGGCTGAAGCAACTGGCATCCCCTTGATTTCCTACCCCTGTCCCATTCTACAAGATTTAGTCCGCACCGTAATCTCATTTTTCTGTTGCTTTTCGTCCGAGCGTTATGGTATGCTGTTCTCATGAAGTCGAAAAAGCCATTGTTGAAGCAGGAAAAGATTTCTGAAGAACCGAAGAGGCCCCTTGCCGGCTGCGGACGAGATGGTGCGCTTGACGGCTGGTGGGCAAAATACGGTCTGGTCGAGCAAGCGATTGTCTCAGCGCAGGAGCGTCGCCGTCGTCGCGCGAAGGCGAAGCGCCGCAGCCGTGCGCGTGAGTTCGGCGATATCTGCGAGATGACCGATGGTCTTGCCGTCCGTTGGCGTAGGGACGGTTTTTTTGACGGCGAGGAGCTCGCTTGCATCCTGTTTCGCGATGCCGGTTACTACGCCTACCTCGACTTCATGCGCCGCGCGAGTGGCAGGAGAGTTTCACGGCTGAAGGCCTATGTCCGCCGACCTGCCTACTATGCAGCCGAGAACGCGCGTCGTCGCGCCCTCGCGGCAGAGCGTCGCAAAATCCGCGCCCGTCGCACCGACAACGACTGCCCCACGAAGGAGCAGATTCTCGACGCATGGATTGCCCGGCGCAAATCGCACGAGGACGCGATCCGCTTCGGTAGTCTTATCGAGGATCTCGAGTGCTATATCGACAATTCACTTCGGCGCGACGAGGACGGCGTGATTGTCGGTCGCAATCCGGGCGTGAAGGGGTGGCTACGCGAGAACATTCCAGCGCTTGCGCTCCAGTATACGACGGTGATGCGCTACAAGGCAGCGGTGAAGAAGCTTAAGCAGATTACAGAACTTTCAGATCCGACGCCGATGGACGTGGTCCTGCCTCCCCAGGTTGCAGCTGAAAGGGTGGAGGTAAAACAAGATTACGGTGCGGATGAGATAATGGTAGGGAAGAAGGTTGCGTCGGGAGAGGCGAAGAGCGCGAGGTCATCGGGTGGAATTGCTATGGTGTCGCATAGTGGAATTGCCAAGATGCCGCATGTTGGGATTGTCGAGATGCCGGAGTCGCAGGATCCTGAGGTGCATTTGTCGTCTAACGAGGCGATGGCACCGCACGTTGCCGAGGTGCCGTCGGTGGAAGTCGTAAGGGCGAGGGCGATATGGGAGGAGGTTGTCAGGGGCGTAGGGAAGAGTGCGACGGCGCTTTTCGAACGGTTAGACGCGCTGGTTGATCCCGCGCGGGTCGAGGATGCGAACATGTTGGCGGAGTGGAGGGAGAAGTACGCGAATGAGATTACGGAGCGGACGAAAAAAACATGGTGGCTGCGGCGGTTATGGAAGATTAAACCTGAGCGAGTGGAAGATGTTGTTGGTGTTGCGAGTTAAGTTAGGTATAATTACCAGAATGATGGTTGTCTCAGAATTGGGGTTGTCTTAAAAATGAGGTTGAAATGTCTGAGAACATGGTAGGTTGTGATAAAGGCATGGCGGCTGATGTGCTCGGTCGCGTAGCCGACCCGGTCACGGTTTTTGGCGAGGCTTCTGTTTCGGATGTCATTGCCGAGCTGGGGCGCGGGAGCCGCGTCCTGTTGCTCCTTCGCCATTCGGAGCGTCCGAAGATTGGCTACGAGGACAAGACCTTCGGCGCGTCGCTGCCGCTGACGGAGAACGGAAGGCGGCTGTGCGTCGAGTTCGGGCGGATGCTGGCGGGTGCGACGCCGAGCGTCGAGTTCAGGGCGAGCCCGCTTCTTCGCACGGTCATGACGGCCGAGCTCGTCGCCGAGGGCATGGGGCTCGCGGGCGCAGAAGTCGTCCGCGATGCGCTCGTAGGCAACGGATCCGCATACGTCGCGTCCGAGCTCGAGGTCTGGCGGCTTTTCCGCGATGGGTCGTTCTTCCAGCGGATGGGCGAGTATATGCAAGCAGGCGAGCAGCGCGGGTTCAACCCGCTCGCGTCAGCGACCAACGCTTTTGAGGAGCACGCGCTGTCGGTGTTTTCGGCGCAGCTCGGCATCTTCGCGACACATGACGTCTATGTCGCGGCGTTCCTTCATGCGCGCGGCGTCAAGACCGATTTCAATCCCGACAACTGGCCGCGGTTCCTCGACTCCGCGGCGATCGTGCTGCGCCCGGATGGCGAACGCCGGTATATGCTCGTCCGTGCTGGCCTTTCGCCCCTTGCCTGTGGGGTATAGGGGCCGTTCTCGAATGAGGTTGCGGCGCGGCAGCCCCCTTGACCTCGCCTGCGTTTTTTAGGATAATACCGCACATGGCAGACAAGATTAGTTTTGAACCACCTCGCGGGATGCGCGACTTCTATCCCGAGGACATGGCTTGGCGCAATCGCGTGTTCGACGCATTTCGTGCCGCCGGCGAGGCGGCGGGCTTCCGTCAGTACGATGCGTGTGTCGTGGAGAGCTACGAGCTTCTTGCGCGCAAGGCGGGCGAGGAAGTCGGCGAGCAGATTTACCACTTCCTTGATAAGTCCGAGCGCCATCTCGCCCTTAGGGCCGAGATGACGCCGACGCTCGCGCGAATGGTCGCGCAGCGCCAGAAGGAGCTTTCCTTCCCGCTCAAGTGGACGACGATCGCTCAGTGCTTCCGCTACGAGCGCATGACGAAGGGCCGCAAGCGCGAGCACTACCAGTGGAATCTCGACATCATAGGCGAGGATTCTGTACTTGCCGAGGTCGAGGTCATCGGCGCCGCCTGCGACGCGCTCCGCCGCATGGGGCTTTCTGCTGCAGACTTCAAGGTGCATGTCTCTTCCAGGAAGTTCCTCGGCGAGCTTCTTGCGAAGAGCGGAATCGCCGCGGACCGCCACGACCAGGTGTTCCTCGCGCTCGACAAGCGCGGCAAGATGCCGGACGCAGAGATCGCCGCCATGCTGAAGGACGGCGGCCTTTCCGACGGCGAGATCGAGGCGACCTTCGCAATCATGGAGACGAAGGACTACTCCGCGTGTCCCGAGCTCGTCGAGCTCTTTCGTCTTGCCGGGATCGCCGGCTTCGCGGACTGCCTTGAGTTCGACATTTCCGTCATCCGCGGGCTCAGCTACTACACCGGCGTCGTCTTCGAGTGCTTCGACACGAAGGGCGAGTTTCGCGCGATTTTCGGCGGTGGTCGATACGACAACCTCCTGACGACGATTGGAGGCGAGCCCGCGACGGCGGTGGGGCTTGGGTTCGGCGACGTCGTCGTGACCGAGCTCCTGAAGGCGCGTCTCGGCGAGGATGCCGCGACCGCGCGGAAGGGCGTTGCCGTCGGCTTCATGTTCCCCGAGCAGCGCGATGCGGCAGTGGCCTTTGCGGCGAAGTTGCGCAAGGCCGGCGAGAGCGTGGACCTGTCGCTCAGGAGTCAGAAGCCGAAGAAGTTCTTTTCGCATGCGGCCGAGTCTGGCGTAGCCAAGGCCGCGTTCCTCGGGCCAGACGACGTCGTGCGCGGCACTGTGCGCGTAAAGGACCTTTCGACGCGCGAAGAAAGGGAGGTCGTGCTCGCGCCATGAAGAAGATGTTCATAGCGGCGCTCTGCACGCTTTCGCTCGTCTGTGTCGCTGCGGCGGCGGACAAGGCGTCTGAGGCGATAGTGACGCTTCTCAATTCGCGTGCGTCCGGCAGCCGCAGCGAATTCAGGGAGGCCGCTAAGATTGTCGCGGCGGGCGCAAAAGAGGGGCGTCCGCTGCAGCAGTTCGTCATTGCGCTCGTCACCAACGACAGGGATCTTCCGCGCAAGCTTCGCCTTAAGCCCGAGACGCGCAAGGAGTATCTCGACCAGTCGAGGGACAAGATACGCCGCCTTGCGGAGGAGAAGAACAACGCGCTCGCATGGTATCTCCTTTCGCTTGAGACGAACAACCTGTCGTTTCTGAAGCGCGCGGCCGACGGCGACAACGTGCAGGCGCTGAACGCGTGGGGCACAATCTCGCTTACGGGCGCACTAAGGAATCCGTCGATGGAGACGAACGAAGTCGCGCGCACGCTCGTGAAGTGCTTCGGGCTTTTCAAGAAGGCGGCAGACAAGGGCGACGCGAACGGGCTTTACAACCTCGGCATGTGCTACATGCAGGGCTACGGCTGTACGCCGGACGAAGACCTTGCCTACAAATGCTTCCGCACAAGCGCGGAGGCGGGCCATCCCGAGGCGATAAACAATGTCGGCGGGTTTTACCGCGACGGAATAGTCGTCAGGGCCAATCCCGAGACCGCTGCAAAGTGGTTCGCGAAAAGCGCCGAGCTTGGCAATGCGTACGGCATGTTTAACTATGCCCTTGCGCTGCAGCGCGGCGAGGGCGTGGAGAAGGACGTCGCAAAGGCCGTCGAACTCCTGAAGGAGGCCTCGGAGCTCGGCAACGCCGAGGCGATGAACGCATACGGCATGTGCTTCTACTCGGGCAGCGGTGTCGAAAAGGACCCGGTGGAGGCCGTCAAGTGGTATCGTGTTTCTGCAGGCCGCGGCTTCGCTCCTGCGATGGACAACCTCTCGTCGTGTTACAATCTTGGCATCGGCGTCAAGAAGGACGAGAAGGAGGGTCTTGTCTGGAAGGTTCGCAGCATGGCCGCGCGCGGCGATCGCAATGCCGCGGCATGGCTCCAGCAGAACGGCTATTGATCCGGAATGAAGATGTTGATGATAGGCGACGTCGTCGGCAGTCCCGGCAGGCGGATTCTCGCGAAGGAGCTCAAGCGACTCAGGCGCGAGCTTTCCCTTGCCGCCGTTGTCGTGAACGCCGAGAACTGCGCGGCGGGCTCTGGCCTTACCGCGGCGCTCGCGAAGGAGATTCTCGATTCCGGCGTCGATGCGATCACGCTAGGCGACCACACCTGGGGGCAGAAGGAGTTTGCCGGGCAGGTCGGCTCCCTTGAGCGCGTCGTAAGACCTGCGAACTTCGCGCCCGAATGTCCCGGCCGCGGATGGACGCTCGTAACCGCGCCGACGTTCCAGTTTGCCGTCGTCAACGTGCAGGGACGCGTCTTCATGCAGCCGGTGGACTGTCCGTTCAAGGCGATCGACCGAGTCCTCGCCGAGATTCCGAAGAACGTTTCCGTGTTCGTCGACTTCCACGCCGAGGCGACGAGCGAGAAGATGACGATGGCGCACTATGTCGATGGACGCGTGACGGCGATAGTCGGCACGCACACGCATGTCCAGACGTCGGACGCGCGGCTTCTCCCGAAGGGGACGGCGTACATCACCGACCTCGGCATGACTGGTCCCTACATCTCGTCGATAGGACGCGACCTCAAGCCGGTTACAAAGAAGTTCGTCACAGGCATCCCTGCGCGCTTCGAGGTTGCCGACGGGCCGTGTGTTCTTGAGGGCGCAGTGATCGACTTCGATCCTGCAACGAAGAAGCCATCGGCCATCGAACCATTCAGGATTCGCGAGTGAGATGGGCGACCTCGTCGAGAACCTGAAGCGCCGAGCGGAAATCCTTCGCGCCGTCCGAGCGTTTTTCGACAATCGCGGATTTTCTGAGGTCGTTACGCCGGTGCTGATTTCCGCGCCAGCGCCCGAGCCGCACATCGACTGTCCGCCGTGTGGCAGGGGATATCTCCGCGCGTCGCCAGAGCTCCAGATGAAGAAGCTCCTTGCAGCGGGGATGGACAAAATATACCAAATAGGGCCGTGCTTCCGCGACGGCGAGCTTGGAGCGAGGCACAACCCGGAGTTCACGATGATCGAGTGGTATCGCCTCGGCGCGACTTATCTCGATATCGCCGCCGACGCTGAATCGCTGCTTCGCGAAATCATGCCTGGCAGCGCCACGCCTTCGCGGATTACGGTGCGCGAGGCGTACTTGAAGTGGGCGGGGTGGGATCCGTGGACTGAATGGAATCAGGGCCGCTTCGACTTCGACATGGCGACGAAGATAGAGCCGAATCTGCCGAAGACCCCCGTGTTCCTCATGGACTACCCAAAGGAGGCGGCGTCGCTTGCGCGTTTGAGCGGCGATGTCGCCGAACGATGGGAGCTTTATTTCGGTGGTGTCGAGCTTGCGAACTGCTTTACGGAACTTTGTGACGGCGAGGAACAGAAGAAACGCTTTCTTGCTGCGAAGGACGAGCGCAGGCGCCTCGGGGAAAGTGACTATCCGATAGACGGAGAATTCCTTGAACTGCTGCCGCTCGTCGGAAGCGCGGCAGGTGTCGCGCTCGGAGTAGATCGGCTTGTCGCGCTTGCGCTTGGCGAGACCGACATCCACGCCGTCATGTGCGGCGAGTGAATATGATATAATATCGCAACTTATGAGAATCGTAGTGAAAGTTGGCACGCATGCGATCGCGAACAAGGCCGGGAAGCCCGACCACGCGGCGCTTAAGCGTCTTGTCGCGCAGTTGAGCTCCCTTAGGATGTCCGGGCACGAGGTGTTCTTCGTCTCGTCGGGCGCAGTCGCCGCAGGCGTCGAAGCTCTTGGGCTCAAGTCTAGGCCGGCGGACGTGAACGATGTCCAGATGTGCGCGGCCGTCGGGCAGGCGCGGTTCATCTACGAGTACGAGCGGCTTTTCGGCGGCCACGGCGTGAAGATCGGCCAGGTGCTTCTCACCCATTTCGATTTCGAGGACCACCATCGCGCGCAGAACGTCAGGAAGTCTCTCGACCACCTCGTGCGCTCTGGGATAGTGCCGATCATAAACGAGAACGACGTTGTCGCGGATGAGGAGCTAAAGGGAAAGACCTTTGGAGACAACGACTGGCTGTCGTTCCTCATTGCGCGGCTCGTCAAGGCCGATGCGCTTGTCCTTCTCACTACAGTCGACGGTCTTCTTGACGCGCAGGGCAAGAAGATCCCCCGCGTCGAGAGCTTCCGCAACATCGCGCGGCTTGTGCGCGCCGGCGAGAAGGGCTCGCTTTCCAAGGGCGGCATGGACTCGAAGCTAAAGGCGGTCAAGGCCGCTGTCTCGTCCGGAATCGACACTTACGTCGCAAACGGGCGCAAGAGCGTACTCGCGCCGCTTATCGCGGGGAAGCCCGTCGGGACTTTCTTCCCTGGCTCGGCGCTGTAATCCGCTTCGAGGTTCTGGCATGACGCTCAGGCTCAACGGAATAGACGTCGACTGCGTTATCGGGGAGCGCCCCGACGAGCGCACTCGGCTTCAGACGCTACGCGTCGATGTCGAACTCGAGATCCCAGACGACGCGGCCGAGACAGATTCGCTCGCCGACACCGTGGACTATGCGGCGCTGACGGAGAGGATTCGCGCCGCGCTTGCGTCTGCGAAGTGCCGCATGATCGAACGCGCGGCGAAGATTGTGAAGGACATCTGCCTTTCCGGCGAGAAGGTGCGCACGGCGAAGGTCTCTGTTACGAAGTCCGGCGCGGTGCCACATCTCGAGTCGGCTCAGGCGGTCTTGTGAACTTGGCGGGAGGACGACGATGAAGATTAGTGCAGTGGTTTTTGACTTTGGCGGCGTGATGACGACTTCGACGATGCCGCAGCGCGTGATCGCGCTGGCGAAGGAGAAGGGCATCGACTGGAACGTGTTTGTCAACGGGTTCAACGCGCACCGCCTCGACTATGACGCCGGGCACATCACGCTTGGCGAGATGTATGCGCTTATCTGGGGCGACGCCGGGCTTTCCGTCTCTGACGAGACGACCGCCGCGTTCATGAAGGCGGACGACGAAAGCTGGTGCTACCGCAACGAGAGGACGCTTGAGTGGATGAAGGCGCTTAAAGTGCGCGGCTTCAAGATCGGCATCCTCACGAACATGGCTCCCAAGTTCGCTCGCGAGCATTTCAGGTCGCGCTTTGCCGACTTCATCGCGCTTGCCGACGCCATGGTGATTTCCGGTGACGAGGGAATCGTGAAGCCGCAGAGGGCGATATACGATCTCCTTCGCTCGCGCATCAACCTTCCCGCCGAGGAGCTTTGCTTCATCGACGACGTCGAGAAGAACGTCAACGGCTCTCGCGCGGCCGGCTGGAACGCCATCCGCTTCGTCACGAATGAACAGGTCGAGACTGACTTCGAGAAGTTTGTTTGCGGGCTGTAGTATGCTACTCGCCAAGTGCCTCTGCCCATTTCGCGTCGAGGCGCTTTTCGCTTACGGGGATTGCCGCACGTGCCTCGGGCGCGAAGACGGAGACGCGAAACTCCTCGACCATCCAGCGGTACTCCGCGAGCGCATCGCGGTTTGCGATCTTTGGCCCTTTGCCGAGAATCGCCTCGTGGTATCGCTCCCAGTATGGTTCGACGCGCGATTCCTTCGTCCTGTCTCCCGATGGATTCGACCTCGCGCGGTCGATGCGGACGCGAATGCCGCGAAGGTAGCGGCCGTAGTGCTTTAGCCGTTCTGGCGGAACGGCCTTGAGAAAACCAGGGAACACGAGCCACGCAAGTTGTGTTTCCACCGCGTCGTAGATGTCCTCGGCGGGTGCGGCCGTCTCAAGTCGCTCCGCACATCCCGCGGCCGATTCGAGGATGGACGAGAAAAGGGTTGAGAGTTCCGCCTTTGCCGCGTCGATTGCGCCGCGCCGCTCCTTCAAGCGCGTTTCGAAATCTTCTTTCGTGCGTATCGGTGCGAAACCCGCGACAGCGCCCATGCGTATCGCCGCCCAGAGAAGGTCGTCTGCGATCCGCGATCGCTCGTAGCCAATCGTGCCAAGATAGAGCCCTGCCGAAAGCGGCAGGCGGCTTGTTGCGAAAGAAGGGCGCGTATGCTGCGTGAGCCGCAGGAAGAAGAGCCGGACTACGCCGGCTTCGTGCGCACGCGCGGCATCATCCGCCGACTTGAAGAGCTTGATTCTCACGCCGTCGCCCTCGTCTGAAAGCGCGGGATAGTGGATGAGCGTCCACCCCGCAGACGAAGCCGTCTGCCTTTCGTCGAGAGTCCCGAAATCCCAGCTGAAGTGTTTCTCGTCATCGTGCGGCGACGATGCGCTTGCGCTTCGTCCGCCGACGCCTGCGGTGGCAAGAGCGGTTTCGAGGTCGCGCGTCTCCACGACGATTCTTCCATCTTCGTCCTTGATGCGGTATCGGACGAGCAGGTGCGGTGGATATTTCACGTTCTCCCACGCTGTCGCGGGAATCGCGATGCCGTTGTGGACTTTCAGGACTTCGCGCACGGCGTCGACGAGCGGCTTTTCTCCCGGCGAGAGAAGCGGCGCTATAATTGCCACCGTGTCTGAAATCGGCGAGACGACGCGCCGCAGCGAAGACGGAAGTATGCCGAGAAGGAACGCGAGCTTTTCAGGAAGCGCCCCCGGCACGAGCCAGTCGGCGCTCCAGAGTTTCAGCACCGCCGTATCGGACTTCCTGACCGTGCATGTTATGCCGTCGCACTCCGGATCGTTAGGCGTGTGGCGGTAAGACAGCGCAAGCTTGACGCCGCCTATGCGTATCGAGTCGGGAAACGCCGCGGACGAGATGCCGACCTTCGGGAGCCACTGGCGCTTGTCGAGACGGAAACGAGACTTCTCCTCGTCTGTCGCCACGCGAAGCCACTTTGTGAGATCGCGCGTCGATACGATCTCGCGCGGAATCGCCTCGTCGAAGTGACGGACGAGTGCGTTCGCGTCGAAAAGCTCTGGGCGGCGCAACCGTTCGGCGCGCTTCTTAATCTCCCCTATAAGCGCGGCATTCTCGCGGACTAAAGGCGGAGGGCGCGGGAACTCTCCCATTACAAGTCCGTGGAAAAGGAACATCTGCCGCGAGAGCGCGGGATCGATGCGGCTGTAGTCGCGTCGCCTTGCGGGAACGATTACAAGCCCGTAGAGCGTGACTTGCTCGGTCGCGCGGACAAAGCCGTTTTCCGCGTCCCATTCTGGCAAGCGGTAGCTGTGCTTTGCAATGTCGCCTGCAAGCGGCTCTATCCAGCGGACGTCGATCTCGGCGGCGTTTCGTGCAAAGAGGCGCGAGGTGTCGACGAGCTCGCCTGCAACGATCCATTCGGGAGCCGCTTGTCGCCTTTCGCCGTTCGCCTTGTGCTGTGCAGCGTGTGGTGTGCGACTGCGCTTTCCCAAAGTGGAACTTGGGTGCAGCGCAAACCTGAGCGCGTGAGCGCCTCGGTAGTCGTTCGTCTCGGGGTCGAGGTGCCCGATGCGGGCGAGAAGCCCTGTTAGAAGCGCGCGGTGCAGCGCATCAGGACCGCCGTTGTCGCTTTCGATGTCGAGGCCGAGGTGCTTTGAAAGGTCCGTGAGTTGTCTCACGAGATCGCGCCATTCGCGCATCTTCGGATACGAGAGGAATGTCTTTGGCGCGAGTTTCCTTAGTTGCGTCTGCGAAAGATCCTTCGACTTCTCGTCCCACCACTTCCAGAGCTTCAGCGTGCCGAGGAAGTCAGATCCTGGAACGCGGAATTGCGCGTGCGCCTGGTCCGCCTTCTCCTTTTCGTCGACTGGGCGGCGCTTCGGATCGTCGCAGCTCATCGCCGCGACAATCGGGAGCGCCGACGGAAGCGTGGCGAACTGCGACGCCGCGAGCAGCATTCTCGCAAGGCGCGGCTCTACCGGAATCCGCGCGAGCTTGTGGCCTATCGCGGTGAGCGCGATGTCGTGGTCTGCGTCGTGGCGTATCGCACCGAGCTCGAGGAGCTCCCTTAGCCCCTCGCGTATCATCGTCGGTCTCGGCGGATCGATGAAGGGGAAGGTCTCGATGCTCCCAAGCCGCAAGTCGAGCATAGTAAGTATCACGCCCGCGAGCGACGACCGCAGCACTTCTGGCGGCGTGTATGCTTCGCGCGATTCGAAGTCCTTTTCGGAGTAGAGCCGTATGCAGGTGCCAGGTCCGAGACGGCCGCAACGCCCCGCGCGCTGCCTAGCCGACGCCTGCGAGATGGGTTCGATCTGGAGTCGCTGCACCTGCGTCCTGTGGACATAGCGCGAGATTCGCGCAAGCCCCGAATCGACTACGGCGCGGATGCCGGGAATCGTCACCGAAGTCTCGGCTACGTTTGTCGCGAGTATCACACGGCGCTTCTCTGAGAGACGGAAAGCTCTTTGCTGTTCGGCTGCGGGAAGCGACGCGAGAAGTGGAATCGTCTCGTCGTCGCGGTGGAACTGGCTTCGCTGGAGATAGTCCGCCGTCTCGCGTATGTCGCGCTCTCCCGGGAGGAACACGAGCACGTCGTCATTTGGCGGGAGCGTCCGTATCGCGGCGGAGATTTCGCGTGGGAGGTCTGCTTCCTCGCCGTCGGGCGGTTCGCGGTACTGTATCTCTATCGGGAAGAGACGCCCGGGGATTGAAAGCGTCGGCGCGCCGCCGAAGAACTGCGAAAAACGCTTGGTGTCCAAAGTCGCAGACGAGACTATTACCTTGAGGTCGTGCCGTTTCTCCAAGATGCGCTTGAGAATCCCGAGAAGGAAGTCGACGTTGAGCGAACGCTCGTGCGCTTCGTCGACGATGATCGTGTCGTAGCAACGGAGAAGCGGATCGGAGCGAGTCTCTGCGAGAAGGACTCCGTCGGTCATGAACTTGACGCGCGTCAAGTCGGAGACTTTCTTCCCGAAGCGGTGCTGGTAGCCAACAATGCCGCCGACAGGCGACTTCAGTTCCTCCGCGACGCGCTCTGCGACCGTGACGGCGGCGAGGCGGCGCGGCTGGGTGCATGCGATACGCCGGCCGTTCTTCCCGCGGCCGAGTTCCATCGCCATCTTCGGGAGCTGCGTCGTCTTTCCTGAGCCCGTATCGCCGCAGACGATTACGACGGGGTTTTTCTCGAGGAGAGCGAGAATCTCCTCCCGATGTTCGCAAATCGGGAGCTCTTTAGGATAGTTGAAGTCGTTGGCCTGCGCCATACCTCTATTTTACCATATTATATGGGCGTTCTACCCGCCCCTGAAACCCGCCTCGGAGGAGGCAAAATTTTTCTTAATTTACCCCCTTGCGCGCTAACGGCCAAATATGATACAATACTCGTTCATTCGACCACTCTAAAGAGTAAACAACAACAATGAAAGTACGTAGTTCTGTTCGTCGCATATGCGAGAACTGCCGCATCATACGCCGTAAAGGCGTCGTGCGCGTAATCTGCACGAACCCGCGCCACAAGCAGCGGCAGGGCTAAGAAAAGAGGTAAAAACAACATGCCAAGAATGATGGGTGTGGATATCCCGGGCAAGAAGCATATTCGCTTCGCCCTGCGCTATATCCATGGAATTGGGCCCAAGCGCGCCGATGACGTGCTTGCGGCGGTCAAGGTCGACCCGATGAAGAAGGCCGACGACGTAACACAGGACGAGATCCACGCGATCACGACTTTCATCCAGGACCACTACCGCGTCGAAGGCGATCTTCGCCGCGAGGTCTCGCAGAACATCCGCCGTCTGATCCAGATCGGGTCCTACCGCGGTATTCGCCACAAGAAGGGTCTTCCCGTTCGCGGACAGCGCACGAAGACGAACGCCCGCACCCGCAAGGGCGGCAAGCGCATCTCTATCGCGATGCCCAAGCAGGCCGGTCGCTAAGGAGCTTTAAGAAATGAGCGAAGAAGTCAAGAACGAGGTCGCCCCGGCCGCTCCGGCCGCAGACGCTGCGGCTCCCGCAGCGGAGGGCGAGGCCAAGGCCAAGAAGAGCGGCAAGTCGATTCCCGCTGGAATCGCGTTCATCCGCTCCACTTTCAACAACACGCAGGTTTCGATCGCCGACGCGCGCGGCGGCGTGATCTCCTGGAGCTCGGCCGGCAAGGCGGGCTTCAAGGGCAGCCGCAAGTCCACCGCGTTTGCCGCCACGATGGTCGCCCAGGACGCGGCCCGCGTCGCGGTCGCGAAGGGCATGCACGAGTGCGAAGTCCGCATGCAGGGCGCAGGGGCTGGCCGCGAGAGCGCCGTCCGCGCAATTCAGGCAGCGGGCATCCGCGTAACCCAGATCACGGACACCACGCCGGTTCCCCACAACGGTTGCCGTGCCCGCAAGCGCAGGAGGGTCTAATCATGGGTCGTTATACAGGTCCAGTTTGTCGTCAGTGCCGCCGCGAAGGGCGCAAGCTCTTCCTCAAGGGGGCTCGTTGCTACATGGCCAAGTGCCCGATCGAACAGGGTACGGGCGCTCCCGGCATGCACGTCGGTCGCCGCGCCAAGAAGATGTCCGAGTACGGAACCCAGCTTCGCCAGAAGCAGTCGCTCCGCCGCCAGTATGGCATGGGCGAGCTTCAGTTCCACCGCTTCTTCGAAGAGGCGCTTCGCCGCGAGGGCATCACGGGCGAGATCCTTCTCCAGATGCTCGAGATGCGTCTCGACAACATCGTCTACCGCCTCGGCCTTGCGCCGAGCCGCCGCGCCGCGCGCCAGTTCGTGCTGCACGGGCACATCCTCGTCAACGACCGCAAGGCGGCCGTTCCGTCGATGGTCGTCAAGGTCGGTGATTTCGTCTCGGTGAAGGATTCTGCGAAGTCCAAGGACGCCGCGAACCGTTCCGTCGAGGCCGCTACGGGGGCTCAGCTTCCCGTGTGGATGCAGTTTGACAGGGCCAACCTGAGGGCCGAGATTCTCGCCGTCCCGACTCGCGAGCAGATTGCTCCGATCGTCGACGAACAGGCCATTGTCGAACTTTACTCGCGCTAATCGTCCGTTTCAACCACTTCACAGGGAGGTAAACAATGCCTATCCGTTTGAGCCGCTTCGAAATGCCGAAGGGCGTCCAGAAGGACGAGTCCACGGCCACCGCGACGTACACCCGTTTCACGGCGGAACCTTTCGAAATCGGCTATGCGCGCACAATCGGCAACTCGCTTCGCCGCGTCCTGCTCTCGTCCATCGAGGGCGCCGCCATTTCGGCGGTCAAGATCAGGGGCGTGGACCACGAGTTCAGCACGATCAAGGGTTGCGCCGAGGACGTCACCGACATCGTCCTCAACCTCAAGCGCGTTCTGCTCAAGACCTATACGCGCGACGCGCAGACCATCACGCTCAAGGCCAAGGGGCCCTGCACCGTGACGGCCGGCGACTTCGCTACCGAGAACAACATCCAGGTGCTCAATCCCCGTCAGGAGATCTGCACGCTTGATGTCGACGGCTCCATCGAGATGGAGTGCGACGTCCGTACAGGGCGCGGCTTCTGCCTCGCCGACGGCAACAAGAAGCCCGACCAGGAGATCGGCAAGATCGCCATCGACTCGATCTTCTCGCCCGTCACGCGCGTCAACTTCCTCGTCGAGAACACCCGCGTCGGTCAGCGCACCGACTACGAGAAGCTCGTACTCGACATCTGGACCGACGGCCGCATCGACCCCGAGGACGCCCTCAAGACAGCGGGCGCCGTCCTTCGCCGCCACCTCGACGTGTTCGTCGACTACGCTGGCGAGGAGACCCTCGAGTTCGAGGATACCGAGAAGAAGGACGCCGACGAGCGCGAACGCCTCCGCAAGCTCCTCAACATGTCCGTCAACGAGATCGAACTCAGCGTCCGCGCGGCGAACTGCCTCAACAACGCGAACATCTCGACGGTCGGCGAGCTCGCTTCGAAGACCGAGGCCGACATGCTCAAGTACCGCAACTTCGGCAAGAAGTCGCTCACTGAGATCAAGGAGAAGCTCGTCCAGCTGGGCTTGAGCCTCGGCTACAAGTTCGACGCCGACCTCCTGGAGTCCAAGAAGTAATTAGGAAGGTTTAAAGAAATGCGTCACCAGAGAGTTATGAAGAAGTTCGGGCGCTCTTCCGAGCATCGCGCGATGCTCATGAAGGGCCTCGTCACCAACCTTATCCTCGCCGAGTCTATCAAGACGACCCTGCCGAAGGCCAAGGAAGCCCGCAAGGACGCGGACAAGATCGTGACGATCGCCAAGAAGGGCGATCTCGCGGCCCGCCGTCTTGCCGCGAGCCGTCTCCTCCAGCCGAAGGCCGTCAAGAAGCTCTTCGACAAGATCGCCCCCGCGATGAAGGATCGCAAGGGCGGCTACACCCGCATCATCAAGCTCGGAACCCGCAAGGGCGACGCGGCTGAGATGTGCATCCTCCAGTGGACGTGCGCGGCGGAACTCGCCGCTCCGGCCGCTACCGAAGAGCAGGCGAAGGAGGTGAAATAATGGCTATCGTGCTCAAGCTCAAGAAGGGCGAGTCCGTTGAACGCGGGCTGAAGCGCATGAAGAAGATCCTCGACAAGGAGGGCCTTCTCAAGACCATCCGCGACCAGCGCTACTTCGAGAAGCCCTGCGTCAAGGCGCGCAAGAAATCCCAGCGCGCCCGCATCCGCAACCGTTCGCGCCGCGGCCGCATGGAGCTCAACTAAAGTTCCTCGCGGAATCTAACGCGAAAGAAAAGGGCCGTGCATCTTCTGATGCGCGGCTCTTTTCATTGGAACTGTCCAATCTCTCGTTCGCCTGTCGCGTTCGCGGCGATTTTGTTTCTCACGAGGTCGCGGAGACCCTTCTCTCCATCCTCTCGCATACGCTCTAACTATCCCCACACGCCCCATCCACCATGCATTATCCCTGCCGCTACTCAACCACAACCCAACTGCTACACAACCATTTCTCATCCATCCAACAACCACGCTTCAACCACGACACAACCATCCTTCGTGTCGAATCCAAGAACGATTTCGACACAACCATCCCACATCCACGATCCTTGAATCGACAACATCGAGCTGCATGGCCTTGGCTCGTCCATCAACTGTCTTGTCGAAAAGTGAAGATTCGCACTTGCATCTCAAAGTCATGATATGGTACAATACGTTCCGGCAATGGCGAAAGCCAAAGTCACCGGCAGGCGGAGAGGTCTCCGCTGATGGCGAGGAGAAATCCTCGCCATTAACTTTAAAGACAATGTGCGGCGATGAGTGACAAGGATATAAGCGTTTTCGTCGATGAATCAGGCAGTTTTGCCCCTGATTCCAATTCTTCTCGCTATTATTTGATTTGCCTCGTGCTGCATGATCAGGCGGCAGATATTTCTGGGGCCGTCTCCATTCTCGAAGATTCTCTCGATGCGATGGGGCTTGGGCGCAATCACTGTATCCATGCCGGGCCGCTTGTGCGCCGCGAGAAGGAATATGCCGGTATGCGTCGCGAAGAGCGGCGTCGCATATTTGCGCGGATGATGTCTTTTATAAGAAATGCCGATTTTGCCTACAAGTGTTTTGCCCTTGATAAAAAGTTCCTTTCGGGTGAAACGGCTGTGCATGATTTTCTTCTGCAACATATTGTCAGATTCCTCATCGACAATTCTGAATGTCTAAATGCATATTCGCGGCTCAAAATATACTATGATGACGGGCAGCCGCAAATCAAGGCACTGCTTCGCGAGGCCTTTGCCATATATGCCGCCAGGACTGAGTTTGTCGATAATGTGCAACCAGAGAGCTATCGACTTTTTCAAGCTGCGGATGCATTATGCACACTTGAATTGGCGCGGCTCAAACTCCAGTCAGGCGAGAGACTTTCTCCTTCAGAATTCGAGTTTTTCAAAGGCATTCAGGGCTTGCGAAAGAACTATCTGAAGCCGATCTCCGCCAAATTGTGGCGTTAGCTGTTGTTCCTCATCTTCTCCGAGCGAGAGTTATTGTTTCGCTAAAGAGGTTTTTCTCTGAGTGTAGGCGTCTGTGGGTTACCTCGCCGACGTTGCCCTTAGAACCATGAGCCAATCGGGTGTGGCAATCAGGCGTGACCTTTTGTCTCTGAGCTGCACGGGCTCGGCTCGTCCATCAACCGGCTCGGCCGTCGCGTCGCTTCCTACACCACCCGCGACGAGAAGGAAATCGCCAAACTGCTGGCAATGGTGTCATGAGCGCTGCCGACGGCGAGAAACGTAAACCCTTGAAAAATGGGTCTTTCGCATGGGCTGTCCCTTAAGTTGTTCCCCAGCTGCCCAATGTTCATCTGTTCTGCCTTGCATATATCGTTCAACCCCTGTGAAACATGCGTTTCGCGGGGCCGCTGAATTCCGCACATGATTGTTGACGATTCGTCAGGAGGTGATTGCTTGAAGCCGGGTGCGACGGAACAGCAAAGGGGGCTGTCCCGTGCGGTCGTGGAAGAACTTCGAGAAGTACGACAGCGACCGGAAGCCCGTTTCCTCCGCGATCTGCGCGACGGGGACGTTCGAACTCTCCAACAGGTGCATGGCGCGTCTCAGCCGGAGCGCGATCTGGTATTCGAGAGGCGCCATGCCGTTGTATTCCCGAAAGCACCTTCTGAACAGCGTGTAGCCCATGCCGAGACGCCTCGCCAGCGCCTCGAAGTCGACGACTTCGCCGAGGTGGTGCGCGATGTGGAGGTTCGCCTTGCGGATCGTCACGTTGTGCGAGGACTTGCCGCGGCGCACGGTCTGGCTCTCGCAGAGCGAGGCGATCAGGGCGGCGGTCTCAAGGGCGAGGGTGTATGGATGTTCGGCGCTTGTCGCCTGGATTTTCTCTACAAGCGCCATGAGGTCGTGGTCGAAGCGTCCGTTGGGCGCAATCCTGATTACCGCGGGCGACTGCGGAAAGAACGGCTTGGAGACCATGTGCGAGAGGTATTCGCCGCCGATTCCGATGTACGCCTCGCTCCATCCCGTCTTCGGATCGGGACGATAGCGGTGCCATTCGCCTGGATGGAGGATGATGACGGTTCCGCCGCCGACGGCAATGCTCTTGCCTCGCTTGAACTGGATGACTCCGCGTCCGTCGCGTATGTAGAGAAGCTGGTATTCCCAGTCCGCGAGGGCGCGTCCCTTCTGCCAGGTGAAGTAGTAGTCGGACGAGTGGTATTCGTGCGGATACGGTTCGCCGGGCTTCGTCAGCTCGTGTCCCGCGCCTGTCACGTACAGTCCGAACTGGCGCTGTATCGGGCTTATGGGGCAGTAGTGTATTTTGTTCATACGCGGGATTATATCAAATATTGCCTTTGAGTGTCAAAAAGTTAAAGTCGTGTCAAAACTTCATATTGATAACTTTGCCGAAAGTTTGATACAATTCTGCTCAGAAGGGAAGTTGTGTCGTGAAAATCAGTATCTGTCATAAAATCAAAACGATTGCGGTTGCCTTGCTGCTGCTCCTTGCAGTCAATGCCGCAGCCGCCGAATACGATGTTGCCGCCTACGTCTGGCCTGCCTATCAGCCCGAACCGCGCTGGGCGGAGCTCGGCATCTTCGGTGACGGCAAGGGCGAGTGGCAGAATGTCTACGAGGCAGTGCCGAAGTGGGAAGGCCATCGCCAGCCGCTCGTTCCGCTCTGGGGCTATGAGAACGAGGCCGATCCGAAGGTCGTCGCAAAGAAGATCGACGCGGCAGTTTCGCATGGCGTCAACGTATTCATCTACGACTGGTACTGGTACGGCGGCCGTCCGTTCCTCGAAGACGCGCTCGACAAGGGCTTTCTCGGCGCGTCGAACAGCGGGAAGATGAAGTTCTTCATCATGTGGGCGAACCACGATGTGAACGAGGGCTGGGACAACACTGTCGCAGACAAGGATCGCAACGGCTTCATCTGGCGCGGCACGGTGTCCATGGACGAGTTTCGTACGCTTGTGTCACGCTGGATCGACCGCTACTTCAAGCGCCCGAACTATTACCGCATTCAGGGGAAGCCCGTGCTTATGATTTACGACATGCCAAACTTCATCAAGGGTCTCGGCGGCACGGACAAGGCGGCGGAGGCCGTGAGGTATCTCCGCAAGGCATGCGCCGACGCTGGATTGGGAGGCGCGCATTTCATGTCGTGCGACTATGGCCTTAAACCAGCGGATGCCAAAGCCGTCGGGGTTGACTCTGCTACGATATACAACCTTGTTCATTGGTCAAGCCCCAAGGGAAATCCTGACTACGCAGAGTGGGCGGAGAAGGCCGCACGGCGTTTCGATGCGGCAAAGAAGGAACTTGGCCTTGGAATGTACTTCGCCCATGCGTCGGTCGGATGGGATCAGAATCCCCGTTATCCTCCGGAAAAGGCCACAGATACGGTTCTCAATTCCACGCCCGCGAAATTTGCGGCGGCACTTCGCCGCGCAAAGGACTGGACGGACAAAAACGCCAAGGCGGGCATGCCGAAGCTTATCACCATCAACTCATGGAACGAGTGGACGGAGGGTTCGTATCTTGAGCCGGACACGCATTTCAAGTTCGGCTACCTTGAAGCGATCAAGGAGGTGTTCAAGTGAGAGGTCTACCGCCTCGCTTTGTGCTTGGAGCGGCTGTCTTTGTGGCAGTCGTAGCTGGTGGGGCAGAGATGTCCAACCGCATGATGGATGTGGGCGGTAAAACAAATTCCAAAACAAGGAGAAAACAAAATGCGCGACTCAAAAATCATCAAATCAACATGCGGTAAACTCGCTGCGATTGCAATGTCCATGCTTTGCATGGCGGCGTTGCCGTCGTGGGCGGACACGAACATCACGGAACACGTGAAACTCACGGAGGACGCCGACTGGACTTCGCTCGGCACGGTGAACATCGCCGCCGACGCGAGCATCCACCTAAACGGACGTAACCTGACCGTTGCGGGATTCTCGGGCAGCGGATCGATCTACTCGTCCGCCGTTCTTCCTGCGGGCTATGCGGTGCTCGAATACGTCGAATCGACTGGTACGCAATACATCGATACGGGCGTCAAGGCCGTCACGGAGGTGAAGATCATCGCCGACGTCACGTACACCGGAAATGTCGGAACAGGGATATACACGCCTCTCATCAGCGCGGGGAAGGGAAGCGACGGGAGGACAGACACAAGCAAGACTTACGGCCTCTGGGTATGGCCTGTCAGCAACGCGTCAAAATGGGTCATGTTCTACAATGGAGCGCAGTATAACAGTTCGTCACCGGTCAAGCAGAACGAGCGTTGCACGATCGAGGCTTCGTGGAAGGGCAATTCACGGACGTTCAAGTACGACGGGACGCAGACCCTGAACAACACATCGAATGTGAACAACCCCACTGCGATAAACGAGACGATGTACCTTCCCGCAAGGAACCTCGGCGGCAACGTCAATGGCAATGGCGCATTCAAAATCTATTCGTTCAAGATCTACAATCCGCAGGCGACGCTCGTGCGCAACTACGTCCCTGCAAGGCGCCTGTCGGACAATGCGGTCGGCCTCTACGACAAAGTCAATGGGACGTTTTCCCCGAGCGTGACCGGGACTGCGTTTGTCGACGGCCCGGAGATCGAGCGCGGCGGCGGCGAACTGCGCATCAACGTGGCGAGCGGCACGTTCAGGAACTCTACGGTCGCCATTTCCAATTCGGTGAAGGTGGTCAAACTCGGCGCGGGGACGTACGCCTCCAACAAACGGCAGTATTACACCGGCGGTACGTTCGTTTCGGAGGGGCGTATAACGCTTGAGTCGACGAGCTACGAACTCAACAGGGTATTCGGCAACTGGGGCACAGAAGTCCTCGTCGCATCAAATGCGCAGGTGCTCGCGGAGGATGGAGGCTTCCAGCTGTTGAACGGCTATAAGGTGACGATCGCAGGCGACGGGCCGGACGGCAACGGCGCAATCTATGGGAAGGCGAAGAAATATGGAAGCTATAACCATTCGTTCATTGGCGGGCTTTCACTTTCCGGAGATGCGTCGATATCGACCATTGTAGACGACGCATTCAACCTCAACAACAATGGCGAAGGCATCGACATTGCGCTCAACGGCCACACGCTGACGGCCAACGGCACGGCGCGGTTCATCGTCTGGAGCGCGAACGTCGTTGACACGGGCAGGATTGTAGTGGCCATTGCCCCCGGCTCGAACGGCGCGACCCACTGCTTCTACACGTACGGCAACGGCGTATCTGCGCCGCTTGTGGACTTTGAAGTCGCGGAGGGCAAGGCGCTCGGCGGCGAACAGCCATTGACGGTGAGCAATCTTGTCATGCGGGGAACGTATTATCCGCACAATGGCGCTTCATATCTCGTGACCGTCCTCGGTCGATACTCGCCGAAGAGCACCAGCGGAGGCTTCCCGAAGGTCACGCTCGGCGATGCAACGCATCTCGCGCCGACTCTCGATCTTTCCGATCTCTCCTCCACCTACGATGGCATCAGCAGGGAAATCTCTTTTGCATCTGACGCCGCGGTCGCGGTGGAAATTGGAGTGCGCAATGTCAGGGGAGGTGACAAGCTCGTGTCGTGGCAGACGAAGCCGGACAGCACTGTGAAGTTCACGCTTGCGAAGAATGGAGAGACGGTGAAGGGCAGACGGCTTGTCGTGGAGGACGACGGTCTCTACGTCGGCAACAGCGGAATGATAATCACGTTCCATTGACGGCAATAAGCGGCTAAAAAGTTCTGCCCAGCAAGGAGGTGACATGACAAGGCGGGAATTGCTGATTGGAGGCGCAACGGCGTTTGCGGCTGCGGGCATGCCGCGTTTCGTCGCGGCGTCGGACGCGACAGGCGCGTCCCTTCCGCTCATCGGCTCAGCGCCGGTGCTGATGAATCCGGCGGAGCGGACGATGGATGTGGTGTTCGCCTTGAACGGAGAGGCGAGCGGGAAGCTCTTCAAGGCGGTTTACGCGGCGGGTTGCAACATGGGTATCGGCCACGAGCCGAACGGAGGTGTTACAACGCTGGAAATACCCACTTCCGAACTGCCGCCAGGCGAAGCGCTTACGGTCGCCGTCCGTCCGCTCACTTCGCTCGGCACGTCTGGCAGGCCGATAGCGGCGGAGTTATACCGCACGGCAGATGTGCTGTCTGTTGATGCGGTTGCAGAAAAGAAAGGAGAATTGTCGTGAAATTGCCGTTGGCGATTTGTCTGGCTTCTGGGTTGCAGGTTTTCGTGCTCGCATGTTCCGCGCAGGCGGCAGAGCGGGCGATGGAACGTCTGCCGCCGGGGAGCGTGAAGCCGGAGGGATGGCTGCGCGAACAAATGGAGCTTCAGCGCAAAGGGCTGACGGGTCATGCCGAGAAGCTGTATGCCGACATCGGCGAAAGCGACTGGCTCACGGGCGGGAAGCGCGGCGGGCAGTTCGCGTGGGAGCGTGGGCCATATTACGCAAAGGGGCTTGTTGCGCTCGCGTTCGCGCTGGATGACGCCGAACTCAAGGCACGGACGAAGCGGTGGATAGACGCCTATCTCGCCTCGCAGCGGGAGAACGGCGACTTCGGGCCGAAGGAGCGCAACTGGTGGGCGAACATGATCGTGCTCTGGACGCTGCGCGACTGGTGCGAGGCGACAGGCGACGAGCGCGTCGTGCCGTTCATGGAAAGGTATTTCGCGTTCCAGCGCGACCGGTTCGCCGCAGGCGATTCGTTCGCGAAGGATTCCCCCTGGGCGGTCGCGCGCGCCGGGGACGAGTTGGATGTTATTCTCTGGCTCCATCGCAAGACGGGCAAGGCCGAATGGCTCGACTATGCGCGAACGGTCGCCGCGATGTCCGCCGACTGGACAGCCTACTACCACAGCGGCGGTTTCGGCGGCTGGGGTCCGGAAGGCTACCGCGCCCATATCGTGAACTTCATGCAGGGCCTGAAGACGCCGCCGCTGAAGTGGTTGCTGGACGGCGGTGATGCAGACCGCACGGCGTTCCGCGCCGCGCTCGACACCGACGGATGGGCTATGAAGATGCACGGCCGGCCCGACAGGGCTGTTAACGGCACCGAGCCGCTTTCCGGGCGCTCCGCCTCGCAGGGCACGGAACTGTGCGCGACGGCGGAGCACATCCTGAGCGCGCAGGTCGCGCTTGAGACGCTTGGCGACGCCGGAATCGCCGACGACATGGAGATCGCGGCGTACAACACGCTCCCCGCCACGCTTTCGCCGGACGGAAAGGGCATGCGCTACTACTGCCTTCTCAATCAGCCGGAATGCACCGACGGCAATCTGCTGTACAACAACGGACAGGGCAAGGTGCCGAACGTCCCCGGTCCGTATTCTGGCTTTGGATGCTGCCGGTCCAATTTCCACTTCGCCTGGCCGAAGTTCGCGGAGTCGATGTGGATGACGCGCGAAAGCGGGCTTGCCGCGACAGCCTACGGCGACTGCACCGTAAAAACGCCGCTTGCGACGGTCCACGAGACGGGCGGCTATCCGTTCGCGGACGGCGTGAGGCTTGAAATAGTCGAGACGGCGGGCGGGGAGTGGCCGCTTTTCGTGCGCATTCCGGGATGGTGCGCGGATGCGGCGGTCAAGATCAACGGCGCGGACGCGTTGGCTCAAGTCCCGTCCGCAGGTTCGTTCGTGCGCCTTTCTCGCAAGTGGAAGAAAGGCGACGTCGTGGATCTGTCGTTCTCGTCAAAGCCCGTCGTCACGCATTGGAAGGACGATTCGATCGCCGTCATGCGCGGTCCGCTTCTCTACGCGCTCAAGATCGACGCGGCGGAGAAGACAAGGAATGCCGCAGACTGGCCGGAGGTCGTGAAAGACGCGAACGGCGTCCTTCGCGACGGCGAGCTCGGCTTCCCGATGAAGGAACTTCGCGCCAAGTCGCTGTGGAACTATGCGCTTGTGGCGGATGGTGCGGACGGCGAGCCGCGGTTCGAGGCGATTGGCGAGGGCCTTGAACGCCGTCTATCGGTCAAGGCCATACGCACGGACTATGCGGGATGGGGAACGATGAGCGCGGCCGCTCCGGCGCGGGCGGTGGATCCTCCGCCGAGCCCCGTCCCGCCGGCGGCGCTTGGCAAGGTAGAGCAGATAGAGCTTTCGCCGCTCGCCCTTACGCAACTTCGCATAACACTCTTTCCGTGGATAAGATGAACATATCAAGACGAGAGTCCATGTTAGGCGCGGCGGCGTTCGCGGCGTTGCCGCTGCTCGCAGCGTTTACGAAACCGCCAGCGAAAGGGCGGCGAACGTATTCGGTGCCGGTGCTGGGTGATATCCACTTCGATTCGCCGGATAGCAGTTTCTACCACTCCGACTACACGCACAGCACATCGCGAAAACGCTATGAGGCACATCTGGCGGAGCATGTGCGCAATGCGGAAATGTGGAAAGAGCGGTTGCCACGCCTCATCCGCGCGTCTGGCGCATGTCTTGCAAGCGACGCGGCATTTGCGCTCCAGATGGGCGACCTCGTGCAGGGCGACTGCGGCAACGCCGCGACCCACCGCACGATGCTCGACGATGCATTTGGGCTTGTCAAGGGCGCGTATGGCGGGAATCTTCCGCTTGTGACCGTCGCAGGCAACCACGATATCCGAGGGGATATTCCGAGCGACGGCGCGAGGGAGACGCTCGAGAAGTGGCTGCCGGAAACAATGTCGAAGGAGCTTGGCGTTCCTGTCAAGGACACTACATTCTCCTTCCGACATGGGCCGGACGTGTTCATCGTCGTCGATTTCAACGAGCCGCGCCCGAAGTTGTCGCTTATCAAACGGCTTCTTGAAGAGAGCAAGGGCGCGCGATATACATTTTTCATTTCCCACGGTCTGGTTGTTCCGAACAGCCTGTCGCGCTGGTTCTTGCTGGGCGAGGAAAAACGCGATGCCGAACGCCGCGAACTTTGCTCGCTTCTCGCAAGGCGCAATGCAATCGTTCTTTGCGGTCATACGCATCGCATGGAACTGCTTGAGTGCGAATTTCCAGAGGGGTAAATCACGCAATTCACATTTAACAGCGTGTGGACCAATCCCGCCCATGCCGTGCCGGCAATCATCTCCGAGGGTGCCGGGGCGTTCGGCGAAAGCGAATTTCTGAAAGAATACAAGCCGTTCATCAGCCGGTTCATGCTTGCACGTGCGGCAGGCCACTACTGGCTGCGCGTTTCCGACAGGGGTGTCGGAGTGGCATTCTACGGCGGCGATGCCACGATACCAACAAGGAAATTCGCCTTGAGAATAAACGGGAAAGCATAAATGGAAAACAAGAATAGATTGATGCGCTTCGCGGCGATTGCAACTGAGTTCAAAGCGTGAGTGGAACGATGATGCGCGGCGAGAGAGCGCCAGGCGGTTTAAGAAAGAGAATCAAAAAAAGAAGATAACAGTTATGCACGACAAAACGATAAATAAGATTGCCGCGTTTGCGGCAGGAGTGATGATCGCGGCGGCGGCAGCCGAACCGGCGTATGATACGCTGATTGCCCATCGCGGCGAATCGGTGGACGCGCCGGAGAACACGCTCCCCGCCTACAGGACGGCGGTGAAGCGCGGCTTCGGGTTCGAGTGCGACATCTACCTCTCGAAGGACGGGCGCGTGTTCACGTTCCACGACAGGAACCTCAAGCGCGTCACGGAAGGGGCGAACACGAACAGGTGCGGCGACATGGCGTGGGCGGATCTGGAGCGCGTAGATGTCGGCAACTGGGGCAAGTGGAAAGGCTCGAAGTTCAAGGGGACGCGCCCCGCGCTTCTCGAGGAGGTGCTTGAACTTGCCCGCGACGGACGGCGTATCTACATCGAGGTCAAGACGGGGCCCGAAATCGTGCCGCACGTCAAAAGAGTGTTCGAGCGTCAGACGAACGCAACTCCGGGAAACGTCCTCTTCATCGCGTTCAACCGCGATACCTGCAAGGTGCTCAAGGCCGAGATGCCCGAGTATAAAGTCTATCTGCTAACATACGCCACGACTTACTGGGGTAAGGACGCACCGCCCATAACGGCTCAATTCCTGCTTGACGGACTCAAGGAGACCGGCGCGGACGGTGTGGACTGCATGTATAAGCCGGAAACCGTCACGGCGCAGCTCGTCAAGGCAGTAAGGGATGCGGGCTACGAGTTCCACGTATGGACGGTGGACAGCCTCGACGACACGCTTGAGGCGTTCCGGCGCGGCGTTCAGACCGTGACGACAAACTGCGCGAAGAAGCAGTTGGACGAATACAAGGCGGAACTGCGCCCTGTGCAGTTCTGGCAGGAGCACGGCAAGAGCGAGAACCGCGTTCGTGTCGACGATGCCAAGCCGTCCGCTACGAACGGTGCATTTAGAATCATGTCGTACAACATCCAGATGTCGTATGGAATCGACAGCAAGCTCGATCCGGCGCGGACGGCGGAGCGCATCCTCTCGGAGTCGCCGGATTTCGTGTGCGTCAATGAAGTGTGGAATCCGGCGAGATTCAAGCAGCTGACCGACCTTCTTGGGATGCATGGAGCGTTCACACACCGAGACGGATGCGTCGGCAACGCGGTGTATTCGCATACGAAGCCGCTCAAGGTGGAGGCGTTTGAACTGCCGTCGTCGAAGTACAAGCGGACGATCCTCGTCTGCGAGTTCAAGGATTTTGCGGTTGCGTCCATGCACCTTGACCTTGACGAAGGGAAGCGGCTCGAATCCGTGCCGGTCGTGCGCAAGGCGCTTGCGAGGTACAAGAAACCCGTCTTCATCGCCGGAGACTGGAACAACTGGCCGAATACGCGGGTGCTGAAAGGGTTGAAGGAGTTCGTCACGGTGATTTCGCCGGAGCATGACATACACACGTTCCACAAATGGACGATGAACCGCAAGGA
>JAZSLQ010000218.1:0-16839 GCA_045535455.1 Kiritimatiellia bacterium
CCGCTTGGCCTCCGACTTCTATGGCTTCGCGGCGCCGACCGTCGAGACGGTGAAGAGTCCCGAGGCCGCGGATGACGGCTACGTGCATCTTCCGCTTGGTGAGTCGGCGGAATTCGAGGCGTCCGTCTCCGAGGGCGGCCAGCTCAGGTGGACGCTTGATGGCGCGGTGGTCGATTCGAAGGATGGCGCAGTCACGCTGACGGCTCCGGCCACGCGTTCGCTCGATGCGGCGGGCGCGCGCATACACCGTCTTGCTGCGGAGGCGGATGATGCGTCCGGACGCTTCGGGTGGTCGGTCCGCAAAGTATGGTACGTCGTCTACAACCGCAAGGTTTACATCGACGCGGAGAAGGGCGGCTCGCCGAGTGCCGGCGGTGGCTCCGGATCGAGCGGTGGCGCGGAAGGCGGCGATGCATCCGGAGGCGCGAGCTACTACATCGGCGAGGATGGTTCCGTAATAACGATTGGCGGCGGTGCTGCAGGCGGCGGTGCCGATGGCGGTGGTGCGGCCGGTGGCGGAGAAGGCGGCGGCACGGTTTACGACGGCACGGAAGAGGCTCCGTTCAATGACTTCCAGGATGGAATGTTCATGTATCTCCTGAACGGCGACGAGGTGATCGTCGCGCCTGGCGAATACGAGACGCCTATCGACTTCTTCAACAACGACGCTGAGGTGGCGATCTATTCGACGGGTTCCGCCGACAATACGACGATAAACGTTTACGCCAGGGACAACGCGCGCTGCTTCCGTCAAGGACGGTACGAACTGGCGTTCGGCAAGAGCGGCTCGCTGGAGGAGATATTCGTTCCCGTGAATGCTGCGACTGTTGCGGGGCTGACGCTTTGCTGCGGCGAGATGGAGGCCGACGTCCACAACGATGCCGGCGCGTTTGCGCTCTCGAGCGTGAACTGCTACGGTGTCTCTGGCGGCGGCGCGTTCGGCGGCATATTCGAAAACTGTGTCATAACCGATTGCACGGCCAAGGACTATGGCGGCGGTGCATACGGCGCGATTCTGGACCATTGTGTCGTCGAGGGCTGCTCGGCGGACGTTGGCGGCGCCTGCGCCAACTGCACGCTCGGCTATTGCACAGTCGCCGGCAATGTCGCCAGCAAGGCGGCGGGCGGCCTTGACGGCGAGTGCGAGGCCCGGTATTCGATTATTGTCGGCAATACGGCCAACGGCAAGCCCAGTGAGTTTGAGCCGACTACGACGCCTGTCGTCCTGACGCCTCAGACGCCTGCGATAGAGGCGTGCTTCACGGCAGGCGATCCGAAGTTCTGCGCCGACTACCACCTTGCGTCCGGCTCCCCGGCTGCAGGCAAGGGCGCATATCCGACGCCGGATGCAACCGAATGCATCGTGTTAATCGAAATCGAAGGCGGCGGCAGAGTCTCGCCAAGCTCCATCATGGGCACCCCTGTCGCTGTCGGCGAAAGCCAGGAGTTCGAGGTCAGCCGACGTGAGGTCACGGCGGTCTATGTGGACGGCGTCCTTGCGGCGAATCCCGTGGACAACAAGTGGACGCTTGAGAACGTCACCGCAAACACGACCGTACGCTTCGTCTTCGCCCCCGCCACGCTTGAGGTAGGTCCGACACGCGAGTACAAGACAATCGGTGCAGCAATCGAAGAGGCTTATGACGGCGACGTCATAAAGGTCGATGGCGGAACTTATGAAGAGCGCCTTGATTTGTTCGACGTGCTAAACACCATGACGATTGAGGCGGCAGATCCGGCGAACAAGCCTGTTGTCGATGCGAAGGGCGAAGGGCGCTGCGTAACCGCGATGTCAGACGCTGATTATATCGTCTTCAGGAACATCGTCTTCGTCAACGGACGTGCGGATAGAGTCACAGCCGGCGACCAGCCCTACGCGGAGTGGTTTACGGATGGACAGCACAGCTACGACGATCGCGACCTGCTGAATTACGGCTTTGGCGGCGGCGTGTTCGGCGGACGCTACGAGAACTGCGTTATTTCCAACTGCGTCGCGATGGGATCGAAGGGCGGCGGCGCGTTTGGCGCGGTTCTCGTCGGGTGCGACATCGCGAGCAACCAGGCGGGTACGAAGGATTCCGGCGTCAACCTCCGCGACATGTGCGGCGGCGGCGCGTTCGGCGGGCTCGTCAAGGACTGCCGCGTCCACGGCAATCTGCTCGTCGGCTACCAGGACCAGATCTACTGCCGGTATCGCGGCGCTGGAACGTTCGGCGCGGAAGTCCGCAACTCGTTCGTCTGGGACAACTTCATCAACTGTGGATCCGTGGAGAGCGCGATTCCGAACGAGACGGACACGGGCTCCGATGGCATAACCGTCCACACTGTCGAAAAGACGCCGACCGAGGCTCGTCTTGAAAACCACAAGACGCCGATCCCAATCGACGGCGAGATGCCGTCCTACAATACGCGCGAGGCGGCGGAGACGGCCGCGGCGAAGCAGATTGCCGACGTCCCGACGCCAGTCGCACGGGCGATTTCGGACTACGACGCATACGCGAACCTCTTCGAGATCAAGACCGTCGAGGACGGCAACGGCGGATTTGTCAACAAGCCGGAGCTGAAGGAAGAGGTGAAGGAGATACTCCACGAGCAGGCGATGGATGCGCTGACGACGGACGACAGTGGCGAACCTCGCGAGAGCTTCCAGGTCCAGAAGATGGAAAAAACGCTGACGAACACAATCCCCGGCCTCTACTACGCTCTTGAGTTCTCGAGCGACCTCTCTGCCGCATCATTCGTCGGAGACCGCCATCTTGCGACCGGTTCTGGTTCTGTCAAGCTGTCGGCGACGTCGCTCAACACGCCGTCTGGCTTCTGGCGCATGGCTGTCTACCTCACTCCCGATGGCGAGTGAGGCCCCCTTGCGCGGTCGGCGGGAATATGATATACTTTTCTTTCCTATGCGGGATCGGGGGCTAACCGGTTTCGCCTTGTAAACCGCGGACAAAACCCTGGGAAACGGGCACAAATCCGCAAAAAGGAAAGAAAAAAGAAGATGCAGAAGAGCTATCGTGCTCCGAACCCTGGCGACAAGCGCGCCTGGTTCATCATCGACGCGAAGGACGTGCCAGTTGGCCGCCTCGCAGTCGTCGTCGCAAACAAGCTC
Organism: Kiritimatiellia bacterium; assembly: GCA_045535455.1. GTDB lineage: Bacteria > Verrucomicrobiota > Kiritimatiellia > RFP12 > UBA1067 > UBA1067. The sequence continues at coordinate 3,110 of JAZSLQ010000218.1, forward strand.
CGCGCGAAGGATCTCCCCACGTTTGATCCTTCCGTCGACGCAGGCGCCTTCGTGATCGTCACGAACGCCGCGCTCGTGAAGCTCACGGGCAAGAAGGAGGAGCAGAAGACCTACCAGCGCTACAGCGGCTACAGGGACGGTCTCAAGGAGTTCACCGCCGCCGAGATGCGCGCGAAGCATCCCGACCGCATGATCAAGGAAGCGGTCTGGGGCATGCTCCCGAAGAACAACATCGCCCGCAAGATGATGACTCGTCTCAAAGTCTTCGCGGCCGAAGCCGACAAGGGGACGCTCGCGGCCCAGAAGCCCGTCGAGATCAAGCTCTAAGGGAAGGAATTTAAGAAATGGCCACTAAGAAAGCTATCTCTGCCGGAACTGGCCGCCGCAAGACGGCGACCGCCCGCGTGAATCTCGTTGAAGGCAAGGGCGTCTGGACGGTCAACGGCGTCGCGATCGAGGAGTACATCCCCTCCGAGGCGCTCCGTGACTACCTGAAGCAGCCCGTCGCTATCTCCGGCTACGACATGGAGAAGGTCGACGTCGTCGCGTTTGCGAAGGGCGGCGGCATTTCCGGCCAGGCCGGTGCGATCCGCCACGGCCTTGCCCGTGCGCTCGTCGCTGCCGACGAGACCACCCGCGCGGCCCTCAAGAAGGCCGGCTGCATGACTCGCGACAGCCGCATGAAGGAGCGCAAAAAGCCCGGTCAGCCCGGTGCCCGCAAGCGCGTCCAGTTCTCCAAGCGCTAATTGCACAACCGCTGGAGGCGGGAACGGCGGCGTGTCTGCCGCCGTTCTCGCTGTCAGTTTTAGACATGGCATTTGGATTTCTGAAGAAAATTGCGCAGGCGCTGACCGGCAAGAAGCCGGCCGAGTCGCAGGACGGCGCGAAGAAGAACCGCCGCCGTGGCGGTCGCGGCCGCGGAAAGGGCGGCAACGGCCAGCAACAGCAGAACGGCGGCCAGCAGCAGAAGCAGAAGAACGGTCAGCAGAAGCAGCGTCAGCAGCAGGGCCAGCCCCAGAAGGGTGGCGACCAGCGTGGCGACCGTCCACAGCGCAGAGATGGCGGCCAAGGCTCGCGCAGCCAGCGCGGCGGGCGCGGCAGGCGCGGTCCCGCTCCTGTAAATACCGCTGCGAACGAGATGCGTCCGGGCGGCGAGATTTCCGCCGAGGAGCTGAAGGCGCGTCAGCAGGCCCACGCGAAGTGGGATCCCGCGAGCTTCGCCGTCGAGCCCGTCGAGGGCAAGAAGCGTTTCCACGATTTCGACCTTCCGTCCGAGGTGATGCACGGCATCGCAGACCTCGGCTTCAAGTACTGCACCGAGATTCAGGCGCTCTCGCTTGAGCAGGCGCTCGCCGGGAAGAACATCGCCGGCAAGGCGCAGACCGGTTCCGGCAAGACTGCCGCGTTCCTCGTCGCGATCTTGACTCGCTATCTCCGCACGCCCGAGAACCGCGCGAAAGAGGGCGGCGCTCCGCGTGCGCTCGTCATCGCGCCGACGCGCGAGTTCGTCATACAGATCTGCAAGGACGCCGACGCGATCGGCAAGTACACCGGGCTCAGGTCCCTCGCAGTCTACGGCGGGATGGACTACGACCGCCAGCGCCACGAGGTCAAGTCGGCTCCCGTCGACCTTCTCGTCGCGACTCCTGGCCGTCTCCTCGACTTCGTGAAGTCGCGCGTCATCGACCTTTCGCACGTCGACACGCTCGTCATCGACGAGGCCGACCGCATGCTCGACATGGGCTTCATCCCCGACGTCAGGCGCATAATGAGCTACCTGCCGCCGAAGCAGAAGCGCACCACGATGCTCTATTCCGCGACGTTGAACGACACGGTGATGCGCCTCGCGATGAACTGGATGGAAGCGCCCTACAAGGCCGAGGTCGAGTCCGAGACGAACGCGACAGACACGGTGAAGCAGGTCGTCTACGTCATCCAGGCGAAGGACAAGTTCACCGTCCTCTTCAACCACATCGCGCTCCACCCGGAGGCGAGGACGATCGTCTTCTGCAACCGCAAGTCCACTACCGAGGACGTGTACGAATCGCTCCGCGTGCGCGGCGTCTCGGTCGAGATGCTTTCCGGCGACGTGAACCAGAACAAGCGCCTCAAGGTGCTCGACGCGTTCCGCGACGGCGAGGTCAAGGTTGTCGTGGCGACCGACGTCGCAGGCCGCGGCATCGACGTGAAGGGGCTTGAGTACGTCGTCAACTTCGACTTCCCCTACGAGGCCGAGGACTACGTCCACCGCATCGGCCGCACGGGCCGTGCCGGCTCGACCGGCATCGCGATCTCCTTCGCCGACGAGTACGAGAGCTGCCAGATTCCCGAGATCGAGGAGTACATCAACGAGCCGCTCAAGTGCACCGTCATCGGTCCGGACGATCCGCTGATGAAGCCGATTCCCGCCCGCCACACGAAGCTTGGCGAAGTCGATGCCGAGGCGAAGGCCGAGGTCGATGCTCGCGAGGCCGCTGGCGAAGAGGAAAAGGCCGCTGCCGCTGCGATGGTCGGCGCGAATGCCGTCACGGGCGACGGCAAGCCCGCAATCCTCAAGATGGACGCGCCCGAGCGCGAACTTCCCAAGTTCGAGCATGCGCTCGACCCCAAGGCGCCGCCGCCAGACGAGTCAGACGTCTACTCGAAGCCAGTCGAGCAGAGGGACAAGCACGAGGAGTGGCAGGGCTGATTGCTGCCGCGCCGCCCGACGTCGCGGCCTGCGCCCGTCTGCGTTCATTGGTGGTGTCGGAAGTCTCCCCCTCGGGGAATCCACGGCGAAGACGCCGTATCCCCTCGCTCGGACCTTCGCTCCACCGCCAACTTCGCTTCGCTTCCAGATAAAGTAGTGTGGCGTCAGTCGGCTCCGGCCTCTCGAGAATTAAGCAAATTCTGCACCATTTTGCGGGGTTTGCGGGAAAATCGGGGAAATGACGCGTTGCCATAACGCGTCGTAACGGTAGGGGCGCGTCACCGCCTCTCTTCCTGTGGATGCTTTACATTATGATGCCTCTCCAGTTTTTGCCGCGGTTTTTGCTTGTCTAAAGGGTCATTTTCCTGCCGAAAAAATTTTTTACGATTTAAGATTAGATTTAAGATTCATTTGGTATAATGGTTGCGAACTCAGCGACATGTACTAACCGCGCTAAAAGTTTTAGCTGTGTAGAACATGTAGAACGGGTAGATTTATGGAAGAAGTTTGCATTTTAGCCAAGTTGTCAAAAGTATAAATGATATAATATGTGCTATATGAAGCTGGGCAGATATGGGGAAAACAGCAAGCCAGTCGCAATGTGCGACCGGTCTGCTCTGTTCGGCTTCACGAAGCTAGATTCTGCAGAAATTGTAAGGAATGAAGAAGAGGGTGTGAAATGGCTGTGAATGACAAAAAGCGAGATGCTGGGAAGACCATTCAAGAGAAGGCGAATGTCCTGTGGGATGTGGCCAACTCGCTGGCGGGGCTTTACAAGCCGCATGAATATGGTCTTGTGATTCTGCCGATGGCGGTGGTGAAGCGTTTTCATGATTGCCTTTTGCCGACATACGCCAAGGTGCAGAAGGAATATGCTGCGAAGAAGCATCTTCAAGTGAAGGAGGCGTTCCTCAAGGCGGCGTCGGGTTACAATTTCTACAACACTTCCAAGTTTACTTTCGAGACGCTCCTTGCCGACCCGAAGAACATCGCCGCCAACTTCCGCGACTACCTGAACGGCTTTTCGGAGAATGTGCGCGATGTCCTTGAGCAGATGAAGTTCGAGGATCAGATAACGACGATGGAAAAAGGAGGCGTTCTCTATCAGGTGATCTCTGACTTCAATTCCGCAAAGGCCGACATGTCGCCTGAGAAGGTGGCTACAAACGACATGGGCTATATCTTCGAAAACCTCGTCGCCCGCTTCTCCGAAAGCTATGACGAACAGGCCGGAGCCCACTTCACTTCCCGCGATATCATCTACCTCATGTGCGACCTGTTGACTGTCTTCGGCACAGGCGCGAAAGGCGCGTCGAAGACTGTCTATGATATGACGATGGGAACATCGCAGATGCTCACCTGCATGGAAGACCGTCTTCGGGAAGTCGATTCCACAATCGAGGTGACGAACTTTGGGCAGGAATTCAATCCGTTTACCTTCGGCATCGCCAAGGCCGACATGCTGATTCGCGGCGGCAACCCCGACAACATGCGCTATGGCAACACGCTCTCTGACGACAAGTTCGGCGGGTTCAAGTTTGACTATGTGATTTCCAATCCGCCGTTTGGCATTGACTGGAAGGTCGAGGCAAAAGATGTCGAAGCTGAAGCCGCGATGGGCGATGCTGGGCGCTTTGGCCCCGGCCTTCCGTCGAAGAGTGACGGCCAGATGCTGTTTCTTTTGAATGGTATTTCCAAGCTCAAGGATGATGGGCGCATGGCCATCATTCAAAATGGCTCGTCGCTCTTTTCTGGCGATGCTGGCAGTGGCCCGAGCGAGATACGCCGCCATATCATCGAGAATGACTGGCTTGAGGCGATTGTGCAATTGCCAAACGACAGTTTCTATAACACCGGCATCGCGACTTATGTGTGGGTGATCACGAAATCTAAGCCGAAGGAGCGCGTTGGCAAGGTGCAGCTCATCGACGCCTCGAAGTGTTGCGAGCCGCGCAGAAAGTCGATTGGCAACAAGCGCGTCGACATAACCGAGGCCTGTCGCGAGTTGATTGTAAAGGCGTATGGTGACTTCAAGACTCGAAACTACCGTTTCGAGCACGGCACAGGTGGCGGTCTGTCCAGTGCGCGGAACGGCCTGCCCAGTGCTCAGGGCGGTAGCCCTGAGATACTCTGCAAGAGCCACATCTTCACCAACCGCGCTTTTGGCTACACGAAGATCGTTGTTGAATCGCCGCTGGTTGAAGGCGGGAAGAAGGTGCTGAAGAAGGACAAGGCGGTGGCCGACCCCTCGAAGCGCGACACCGAGAATGTGCCGCTGGGCGAAGACATCGGCGAGTATATGAAGCGCGAGGTCTTGCCCTATAACCCCGATGCCTGGGTCGATGGCGCGAAGAGCAAAGTCGGCTATGAAATACCTTTTACGCGAACCTTCTACGAATACAAGAAGATCGAGCCGTCCGCCGATATCGCAAAGCGCATCAAAGAGCATGAATCGCGCCTCGCGGCAACGCTCGACAAACTCTTCGGGGAGGGCGATCGCTGATGGCGCGGAAGATGCGAGATTCCGGCGTCGAGTGGATCGGCGAAGTGCCCGAGAGGTGGGAATTTCTTCGGAATAAGTGGTGTTTTTCTTGTTCGAAGAGTATAGTTGGGAAGGCATCAGAAACCACTCAACTTTTATCTCTTACAACATCAGGTGTAAAATGTAAGGGGAAAGAGGTCATTGGCGGGAAATTGCCCGAGTCGTTTGACACATATCAAGAGGTTTCGCAAAATGATTTGATTTTATGCCTTTTTGACATGGATTGCTCGGCTGTGTTTTCTGGATTGAGTAGATTTGACGGAATGATCTCGCCTGCTTACAAGGTTATGAAGTGTAAGCGTTGCATTGAGCCTAAATATGCTGATTATTGGTTTGACTTTGTAGGATCACAGCGATTCTTTAAGCCGTATGCAAAAAATATAAGATACTCACTGACATTTGATGAGTTCGCGGATTTGATGATGATAGTTCCCCCACTTCCCGAGCAGCGGCGGATTGCTGACTATCTTGATGAGAAGTGCGCGGCGATTGATGGGGCGGTCTGCGAGTTGAAGCGTGGTATAGAGGATTGCAAGGCGTGGAAGAAGGCGATTATTTTCGAGGCCGTGACAGGCAAGGCGAATGTCTTGGCCGCATCTGCCTGCGCCAAGGCTACGGCAGACAAGAAGAACGCAAAGGTCGCAAAGAGGCAGATGCGCGACAGTGGCATCCCTTGGATTGGCGAAATTCCAGAGGGGTGGGAGGTAAAACCGCTACGCAGGTTGGGAAGGTTGGCGAATGGCATAAGCAAGGGCGGTGAGTATTTTGGGAAGGGGTTCCCGTTTGTAAGCTATTCTGATGTCTATAAAAACGATGCCATTCCAACTCAAGTAAAAGGGCTTGTTGAGGCCAATGATCAAGAACGAGAAAGATACTCGGTTAAAAGGGGGGATGTGTTTTTTACGCGCACCTCGGAAACAGTTGATGAGATTGGGATCGCTGCCGCCTGCCTAAAGGATATACAAGACTCCACCTTTGCTGGGTTTCTGATTCGCTTTCGTCCAATGACTGATGAGTTGTTGCCCGAGTTTTCGAAATACTATTTTCGCAATAAACTTGTGAGTGAGTATTTCGCTAAGGAATTGGTAATGGTCACCAGGGCGTCGCTTGGTCAAGAATTGTTAAAGTCGCTTCCGGTATTTATACCGCCGATGAAGGAGCAGCAAGCGATTGCCGATTATCTAGATGAGAAGTGCGCGGCGATTGATGCTCTAGTGGCGGAGAAGGAGAAACTTATCGCCGATCTCGAGGCGTACAAAAAATCGCTCATCTTCGAGCTCGTAACAGGCAAGCGGGAGGTGGCGTGATGGAAGAGTTGCTTCAGCTTCCAGGAGAGTGGACGCTCGACGATTCCGGGGAAAGATACCCAGGTGTTCTATTTGTAGACAAAGCAAAGCGTTCTGTTTGTTTGAAGATTTGGTTTTATGGCGAAAGCCAGAAATCGGTTGAGCCATTTGGAATAGACTTTGTTCGCCCTATTGTAACCGGCAGACTGATGAATGGGAAGTGTGTGACTTTGGCGGCATGTGTGGGAATAATAATGAATATTGAGTCAAGTGTTAAAGAGCCAAAGTATTCCTCTGAATATAATATAACGGCGAAATATGCTTTCATCAATGTAGATGTTAATGATGAGAATGGGTTGTTGTTTAGAGGCGCGCTTGTAGATTATGGTGATATTGGAGAGTGGTCTCAGGAATCAGTGGTTGATTATGAATTTGGACTCAAAGGATCTTGTAAATGGGAGGTTAAGCGAAAGCCACAGGTGCAATTGAGGCTTAGGGATGGTGTGCTGGTGTTTATTTCTGCTGGGGTCAATGCTGGTCGTAGAAATAACATGCAAGCTGAGGTCTTAATAAGACAGCCAACGTTTGTTCAATTTTATTATCAGACGGAAGAATCGTGGGATCGTATCATGGACGATGTGGAAATCGTGCGTGAACTAATAGCATTTGGAATGGATAGACACATTGAATTGGGGAAAATCAAAACGGTTCACGATTCAATGTTGCCGCCACAGATGAGAGGGTCGCAGTCGTTTCACGCTTCGTTCAGTGAGGAAGTTTATATTGGAACAAAGCGAAAGGATTTGCCATTTATAGTGACGACAGGTGATGTATGCCTATCGTTGCCAGATGTTTTACAGTTGCTAGGTCAAAACGATGGGCAATGTCAAAAGCGATTATCTTTATTACGACCAGTTATTAAGCTGTTTTTGGAAGCGCATATTTATACTGATGAGCTGCATGTCGAAAAAGTGTTTCTAAATTTAGCAAGGGGTCTTGAAGCGGCGCATAGAAGCTATGATATGATTTCTGGTGGAAAAGGTGAGTATGTTGCGTTTTGGCCGAGATTGAAAGCATTGCTTGAGCCGCTTTGTGACATTGAGGGCAGTGGTTTTTCAAAAGCGAATCTCAAGGATGACATCAAAGGTATTGTTGATTCGCGGAATTATTATACGCATTACGATCCGGCATTGTATAAGGTTGCGATGCGAGACGAGCAGTTGGCAAAATTAAACAGGCGGTTGACAAAGGCACTTAGATACTACATATTAAAACTTCTTGGGCTTTCAGAGTCTGTAGCAAAGGAACGGGTTGGTTATGGAATAACACCACAATGCAAAGTTGTTGGCGAAGAATACGCCTTTGGTGTTGGAGGGTGATCGGTGGTTGCATTTTGTTCAAAGATGGAGGCAAAGATATGTCAGACAAAGATAACGAGAAAAAAGACGGGAAAGTGTCGGCGCATGATTTGCAGACGAAGAATACCAGCCTGTTTGCAGATTACGCGCATGAGATGCATCAGTTCATAAGGCAAAAGGCGTATGAAACCCAGGTTCAGTTTAGCACGGATGGACTATGATGTTACGGGACTTGTCAGACTTCATAATACGCCTGCTAACAAAGATGAGTGGGATGCTCCAAGTAATTGCGCTATCGTGGAATGTAAGGAAAGTCAGGTCGCAACCAATTGTGTTAAGGATGTTCACGAAAAACGCGAAACCATTGAAGCAGATCCCAAGCAGACTAAGAGCGACAGATAAATAGATGGCGATAAGGTTAGAGACTAAGCATACAATGTTGAGGCGGTGCCGAGGTTGGGATTACCGCCAGCCTTGCATTTACCAGATTACGCTTGTCTTGGCCGATCGCAAATCAAAGGCGCTGGGGCGGTTGGTAATCTTGGGACAGGAAAACTTGGCGCTACCGCTTCAAGCACAGGATAGACCGCTCTTAGCACATGACAGGCCGCTTCAAGCACTGGATAAAACGGTCTCGGTACAGGACAGACCGCTTGGCTTAGTATCTGTCACGGCTGCGGCTGGTTTAGAGGCCGCCGCCTCAAGCTATGTCGCCCTCACTCCGGCGGGCGAGGCGGTTAAGGGCGAGTTTTTGAGAATTGGCGAGCATCATCCTGAGATCAGGCCGCTGTGTATTCAGGTGATGCCCGACCACGTTCATTTTATCATTCATGTGACAAAGCCGATGGCGCGGCCTCTCGGCCAGGCGATAGCGGGCTTCAAGGCGGGCAGTTCAAAGGCCGCCATTGGTAAGGGCGGCCTTTGGGCAGAGGGGTTTCAAGATACGATTCTCTTTCACGAAGGGCAGCTCGACTCGATGTTTACCTACCTTCGAGACAACCCGCGTCGCCTCGCGGTAAAGCAACTCTTCCCAGAGTTGTTTAGGGTGAGGAATGATTTGTGTTTGACGCTGCCGCGTCAAGACTCGGGAAACCGAGAGCTGCCGCTCTCGGCACATGACAGACCGTTTCGAGAACAGAACAGACCGCTTTTGGCACGTGACAGATCGCTTCAAGCACAGGATAGACCGCTCTCGGCAGAGGACAGGGCGCTTTGTTCGCTGCTCGGTGCGGGAGCGCCGAGCTTTAAGGCTCATTTCTCGGCCATAGGCAATCTCTTTCTGCTCGACTCGCCTAACATCATTCAGGTGCAGTGCTCTCGCGCCTATTTCGCCTACAAGCGCGTTGCGAAAACTCGAAATGGCCGTTTCGAGCACATGACAGAGGCTGGCGGGCGCAAGATCGCCCGCGATGCCGCTGGCGTTCCGATTGTAGAAAAGACCACGCCCGAATTTGAAGAGAAGCGCGACGAACTTCTCGCTGCCGCAAGGCACGGTGCGGTTTTGATTTCGCCTTGTATTTCTGACGGCGAGCGCGAGATTGCGCGGCTTGCTTTCGCTGCGTCGTTGCCGTTGATCGCGCTTCGAAATATGGGCTTCTCGCCGCTTTACAAGCCAGGCGGCAAGCTCTTCGACAAGACGGCGAACGGCAAGCTTCTTTTGCTGGCTCCCGCCGCTTGGCCTTACTCGACGAGCGAAAAGCCGATGACGCGCTTCGACGCCTGTGCATTAAACCGAATAGCCCAGCTGATTGCAGGCGATGGCGCTGCTGTGATAAACTATAAAGGCATGCAGCCCAAGGACATCGACCGCCTCGTGCGTGAGGCAGTCGCCAAAGGAGGTGTCTGACAATGGCTAATAACGAACACCAATTTGAAAGCGACATAGAAGCGCTGATGACTGGCGAGCTTGGCTGGTCGAAAGCAAGGAAACTTGGCGCTGCCGCGCCAAGCACAGAACATAGCGAAAAGGCGCTTGACCTTGCAACGCTCGTAAAGTTCGTGAAGGCGAGCCAGCCGAGGGAATGGGCGTTCTTTGTGAAGGCATGTTCTGGGCTTGATCCTGAACGCGAATTCTACAAGAAGTTTGAGGATGCTGTTGCCACGGAAGGAATGATAGATGTCCTTCGTAATGGCTTCTACGCGAACGGCAAACATTTTTCGATTTGCTATTTCAAGCCGGAGAACAGGCTCAACGAGACAGCACTTGCCAACTACGAGAAGAACATCTGCGAGTTTCACCGCCAGTGGCACTACAGCGCAAGTGAAACGGCGAAGAGCGTGGACGTGATGCTTTCGGTCAACGGTATTCCGCTAGTGGCAATTGAGTTGAAAGATCAGTTTACGGGGCAAACGGTCGAGAATGCCAAGGTGCAGTGGATGACCGACCGCAACCCTAAGGAGGGCGCGTTTCGGCTCAACCACAGGGTACTTGTTTTCTTTGCCGTCGACTTGAACGAGGCATGGATGACGACTCAGCTTGCGGGCGAAGAGACTCGTTTTCTGCCTTTCAACCAAGGTTCGGCTGGCGCGGGCGAAGATGGCGGCGCGGGAAACCCTCCATGGAACTTGGCGCTACCGCGCCAAGCACAGGACAGACCGTTTCGAGCACAGCACTTAGGCCCGCAGGCGCCCACCGACTATCTTTGGCGTGATGTCTTGGCGAAAGACTCGCTTCTCGACATCCTTCAGAAGTTTGTCAACTACGAGGCTAAAGAGAAGCGACTTGTTTTCCCGCGCTTCCACCAACTCGATGTCGTGAGAAAGCTCATCAACGATGTGAAGGCGCATGGCAGCGGGAAGAACTATCTTGTGCAACATTCGGCGGGGTCGGGAAAATCAAATTCGATCGCGTGGATCGGCTACCGTCTTGCCAGTCTCTTTAACGACGAAGACAAGCCGGTGTTTAATTCGGTAATCATAGTCACTGACAGGCGCGTTCTCGACAAGCAGTTGCAGAACACAGTGATGAGTTTCAATCCGAAGCTTGGCGAAGTGGCGGTGATTGACGAGAAGATGCACGCCAAAGACTTGCTCGCGGCGATTGACGATGGCAAGCGGATAATAGTCTCGACATTGCAGAAGTTCCCTGTGATTTTCAAGGACGTAAAGAGCGTCGAGGGAAAGCGGTTTGCCATTGTGGTTGATGAGGCACACTCAAGCCAGACAGGACAGAGCGCGGCAAAGCTGAAGATCGCACTTGCAGATTTGAGAGAGGCAGTTGCCGAATACGAAGCTGAGACAGGCAAGAAGATAGACAAAGACGACCTCGACTCGCCAGAGACGCAACTTGCTCTCATGATGTGCACACACGGCAAGCACAGGAACCTTAGCTACTTCGCTTTTACGGCGACGCCAAAGGATGTGACACTCGACATCTTCGGAACGCGGCAGAGAAACGGCTCCTTCCGTCCGTTCCACACCTATTCGATGCGACAGGCGATAGAGGAAGGGTTCATCCATGATGTGCTCGCCAACTACACGACCTACAAGACATGCTACGAGATTGTAAAGGCGACTGCGGACAATCCAGAAGTGCCTGTTAGCGAGGCGGCGAAGACGATCAAGAAATACAAGAACCTACATCCAAAGAACTTTGCCGAGAAGAGCGCAGTTATTGTCGACACTTTCCTTTCCGTCACCCGAAGGAAGTTTAAGGGCGCGAAGATGATGGTTGTTACTGACTCGCGTCGCGCGGCGGTCAGGTATTTCTTTGCGCTGCAGGAGGCCTTGAAGGATCGCGGACAAGAAGCGGTCAAGGTGATGGTCGCGTTTTCTGGTCAGATTGAAGATCCGCCGAAGAGTGGAACGATCCACACGGAAGAGAGCCTTAATGCGGTTTCTATGGGTAAGACCGTGAAGGAGTCTCAGACGAAAGCCGTATTCCACAAAGAGGGCGACATCCTTGTTGTGGCGGAAAAGTACCAGACGGGTTTTGACGAGCCGCTTCTCCACACGATGATCGTGGATAAGAAGCTCCGCGATGTAAAGGCAGTGCAGACACTTTCCCGCGTGAACCGCATTCATCCAGGGAAGACTGACACCTACATCCTCGACTTCGTGAACACTGACGCGGAGATCAAGGAAGCGTTCCAGCCCTACTATCAGGAAACAGGGCTTGCGGAAGAAATCAATATCGACCTTGTCTTCAAGAAGCGCAAGGAGATAAGAAAGGTCAACCTTTATTCCGAGGCCGATATTGAGGCGGTGAATAAGATACATTTCGCCGGTGGCGGTAAGAAGAATGCATCCGTGCAAGGGCAGATCGCAGGGGCGCTTACGCCTGTTGTCGGGAAGTATAACGCGCTCACGGCAAAGGAACGCTCTCTTTACAGAAGGAATGTTCGCTCTTTCGTGCGCTGGTACAACTACTTGACGCAGATCACGCGTCTTTTTGACGACGAGATTCAGAAAGAACACACGTTCCTAACTTATCTTGAGCATCTTCTCCCGCCGGACGCACACGAAGTGGTCGATCTGGAAGGGGCGGTGAAGCTTAAGTATTACAAGTTGAAGGAAACGTTCTCCGGTGCAATCGAACTTGAAAAGAAGTCGTCCATTTTTGACGCACCGAAACCAAAGCCCGCGACAGTAATGACACAGGCGCGGTCGCTGCTGCAAGAGGTGATAAACGCGATCAACGAGGCGTATGCGGGAGACTTTACCGACTCTGACCTCGTTATTGTCGAGATGGTGCTACCGAAGGTGCTTTCCAGCGCGAAGCTCAAGAAGGCTGCAACAGCCAATGAGCGAAACGTTTACATTGAGGGCATCTTCCCTGGTGTTCTCGACCAGATTGTTCTTGATGCATATCGAGAGAACGACAAGGCGTTTGACGCGCTCTTGAATGACAAGGCCAAGTATCTTGCTTTTCTGAAAGCTCTTGCGGACATAAGCTATGTAGAGTTCAAGAAGAAACGCATGGAAAGCAAGAAGTGGGATGGCTGGGGAGATGTGGTGAGTGATGTCGCCGAGGATCTGCGGTTCCGTGAGTATTTGCCGCTCTATTCGCTTCGCGCGGCGTGCGGCGTGTTGGGCGATGGTGAGATTATAGAGCCGGAGGGCTGGGTCAAGGCAGATGGCGTTGGGAAGCTCGACAAGACGATGGTTGTCGTCCATGCTGAGCGAGACTCGATGGAGCCGACAATCCATGATGGCGATCTTTGCGTTGTAAGAAAGATTGGCGGCGGCAATTATAACGACAAGATCGTTCTCGTTCAGAGAAACGACAAGGCAGCAGACCCTGAATCTGGCGGCGCGTATTTGCTGAAGAAGCTTGTCAAGAAGAGCGGTAAAACTCTGCTCCGTTCAATCAACCGCGAGTATCCTGACATCCCAATCAACCACGATGATGACATAACCATTGTCGCGTCGTTGCATAAGGTGCTTCACAGATAGCCAGATGGAAGGTTGCGTATATGGCGATGCCACAGAGAGACGAAACGATTGAGGAAATCAAGCGGCTGGAACCGCCTTCGCCGAGGCTGCGGCTGGTCAAGCGCGTTGCTTGAATACGCCGTCATGCATGATGACGAAGCCGAGGCCGCGCGCCTCCGCGCCGAGCTTCCTCCTTCGCTCTAACGAGCAACGGCGGACAAGTACGAAATTGGTGGAGAAGGTGTAGAGTGGCGGATAGACGCGTGGCTGCGCACACAAGAAGCTAAGCGAGCCGACGATTGGTCGGCGAGCGCAAAAGCTACGAAAAGAAACGCGCCATAGCGGAAGGTCGGGCTAACGGCGCATGTGTGAGGAGCGAGCGCAGGGGAACGGCAAGACTCCGGTTCGCGTGATGCGCCACAGGACGCGCGCGAGACGAGAAGGCGGTATCCCGCCGACGAAGTATCGCGCTGCGGACGGTG
>JAZSLQ010000028.1:0-9786 GCA_045535455.1 Kiritimatiellia bacterium
GTTCTATCTCGCGAAGCTGTTCAAGGACAGATTCGCCGAGGGAGCGTCCATCATCAACATCTCGTCCTCACGCGACAGGATGAGCCAGCCGCAGAGCGAGAGCTACACCGCCGCCAAGGGCGGCATCGCCGCGCTCACGCACGCGCTCGCCGCCAGCCTCGCCGGACGCGTCCGCGTCAACTCGGTTTCGCCCGGATGGATCGACACGTCATTCAAAACCTACGACGGGCCGGACGCCTCGCAGCACTTTGCGGGGCGCGTCGGCAATCCGATGGACATCGCGAACATGGTTCTCTACCTCGCTTCGGACAAAGCGGGGTTCATCACCGGCGAGAACATCTGCATCGACGGCGGCATGACCCGCAACATGATCTACCACAACGACTTTGGATGGAGACTGGAGAAATGAAAGCCCGAAGGAAATATCGCAGAGCGTTCCCTTTGCGTGCGTTTCTCCTGTTTCTCGCCGTTTCTGCGGCTGTCGTGGTGTCTTTCATTCTATGGGGCGACGAAATCAATGGCTGGGTGAATGATGCCATTGCTTCGACAGACGGCAATCGCTTTTTTGTGGCGCTCGTCCTTTTTCTTGTTCTCGCAAGCGACATCATACTGCCTGTTCCGTCCAGCCTCGCAAGTATTTCGTGCGGCCTGTTCCTCGGATGGAAATTGGGATTTGCCGTTTCGTTCGCAGCGATGTCGGTCAGTTCCGCCGTAGGATATGCGATTGGACGAATTTCGTCAACCGCCGCCGAAAAGCTTATTGGCGCATCCGACATGGCTTCGCTTTCCTGCTTTCAGCAGCGGTTCGGCGCGTGGACGCTGCTCGCTCTTCGACCTGTTCCTGTTCTTGCCGAGGCATCCACCGTCATGTCCGGTGTCGCACGCCAGCCTATCACGCAGGTGGCTTTGCAACTGGCATTGGGGAACGCGACGGTATCGCTGTTTTATGCGCTTGCGGGAGCGTTCTTCGGCAACGGCGAAGGCACCGCGTGGTGGGCGTTCCTTGCGGCTATGGTTGTGACTGGCCTATTCTTTCTTGCCAAGGCTGCTGCCTCCCGTCTCCGCGACGGGACGCCGTCCAAGCGGCGACGGCATTGTCGATTTGAATCTGCGGAGGACGCATGACAAATGTTTTCATGGTTTTTTTCCTTGGCGGCGGAATTGGATGCGCGCTGAGATACGGCGCTGGGCTGGTCGTAACCTCGACCATGTTTCCGTTAGCCACTTTCGTCGTCAATGTCATTGGCAGCATGGCAATTGGTCTTTTCGGCGGATGGGCGTCGAGATTCGGGTGGAGCGAGGAGACGCGGCTTTTGCTGACAACTGGCCTGTGCAGCGACTGAGCCGCGAAGCGGTCATAAGAGGCCGAGCGACGCGGCCGAAGCCGAACGCCTGCGGGAGAAGCTCCGCAAGCTGACGGAGGTGTAGCGGCGCAGGACAGACGCAAAGACCCCGGCGGCCTGTTCCGCCGGGGCCGTGCCGACTCACTTCGAGTCGTCAGGGTAGGTCACGATTAGGTTGCCTTTCTCGTCCACCTTCACCTGTGCATCGTGCCAATGTCCATTGTGAGCAGCCTTCAGTAGCGCATTCTCCAATCGAGCAGCACTGCAAGGGAGGCGGACTTTGACCAGGATTGTGTCCATAGTGGGTCTCCTTTGTAGGGTTGTTGATGCAGACATTATACCAAAATGCCTGTGCGCTAAGCGAGGCGGCGGGCGAGGGCGAGCAGGTTCTTCACGCCGTTCAACTCGCCGAGCGAGCGGGTCACGAGGAACTCGAGGTCATCGAAGTCCTCCCTGCTGCCCGCGTCGGCAAGTGCTACCATGTCGAGGGCGAAGAGCCCCCGCCACGCGCTGAGCGTGATCGCCGCCACGTTGCCCACCAGGGCGAAGACGGCGTCGAGGTTGACCTTGCGCCCGACCTGCTGGTGCTGAAGCCTGTAGGCCGCGCGTAGGCGATCTCTGCGGCTTTCGCTTTTCTCCTCGATTCCGCGCTGGCGCGCGTACTCGGCTTCGGCAAGGTGCCTCACCTCGGCGGCGACCATCCTCTCAACCTGCTCCGGCGAAGGGAAGCCTCCGCCGGGATTCAATTGTTTACTCATGTGTTTTCCTTTCTGTGGCCTTTTTGCCACATCGCACATGATGCGCCAAAGGCGAAAGAAAAGCAACAGAGCCGGGCGACAATCCGCCCGGCGCAGGACAGGCGCAAGCACCCTTTCACGCGATCTACCAGCGGGCGATCTCCTCGCCGTCTGCCGACTGCACGACCCACTCGCCGTTGCCGTAGTCCACGACCTCGCCGCCTCGGTGCCCGAGTAGTCGATCCACCCCGTGGCCCTCGCTTCTAAACCGTCATGAACGACCCTCCCCTATCAGCATCTTCCCGCCGAAAAGGAATCCGTAGTGGTTGAGGTCGCCCGGCATAACGAGTTTGTATGAGGTCATGGATTTTTCCTTTGTTGTCTGTCTCGTCGTTGACAATTATACCATATCTCAATATCTCGCGACAGTTGGAGATTATCCAGCCTAGGCGATTCGCCGGAAGCAAACTCCCGTTGTGTTATGGTATAATATGAGAAGATTGTTAACAACAGTAATGAAATTGCAAATGAACGTACTGAATCTTCAGGGCTCGCCGATGGCGAACGGGAACACCGCATGGATGGCGGAGGAATACCGCAAGGCCCCCGACGACGACGAAGCGTATGTGTTTTGACGGACTGCGTCCGGTGTATTTCAAGCTATAGACCACCAACCGTGAGGCAGGGCCGTTTCTCGGCGGGGACTGAAGGCTAATCATCGATGGCAATGCCCCAGAGGGACGATCTCATCGAGGAGATCAAGCGGACCGACCTTCTCCTTGAATGGGCGGTTCAGCATATTCGCCCGCGCCGAAGGCGTCGGGTTGCCCGAAGGAGCACAGCGACTGAGCCGCGAAGCGGTCACAAGAGGCCGAGCGACGAGTCGAGGCCCGGACGTATGCGCACCCTTCTCATAAGCATCGCCTTCAGCGCCTCGTAGCGCGACTTCTTCTCCGCCTTGGCAAAGTGTGTCTCACGTTTCTGGGGGGTGTCCAGCCTGTACTCAATTGGATGGTCGAACTGCTCGCTCGTTAGGTCGAACACGGCATCGCCCACTTTGTTGAAGCAATGGAAGCTGCCGTCGCCGTTCGGGACACCGTACACCTCACCGCCGAAGATGTCCTGCACGAGAAACGACGTAATGGAGCATTGCCCGCAGGTCGGATTGGACTCGCTCCATTTCTCCTGAAGCCGTGGTGCGCAGGTTTCCCGCCGCCAGCAGCCGAGCAGCAGCCGGTACAGACCGCCGAGCGACCCGACGAACGCATACTCGCGGTTAGTTGGCATCAAGTCCGAATGTTCGCTTCCGTAGAACATCGTCACGTCTCCCCTTCCACCTTGCGCCATCTTATCTTGCCATCCCTCGTTTCGCTCTTCTCGATGCGGAGCGGAACCGTGGCTGTCTTGGAAATGATGTCGAGTAGCTGGAAGCCCACCGTCGGCGGCTTGCGCCCTTCGTCTCCAAGTTCGACATGGCAGCATCGGTTGTCGCGGCAACTCCATCCACTTACAACGAACGTGCCTATCGCCCCGGAGCTGGCGCTGCTGTGCGAATATGTCCAGATGACACGGGTGCATTCGTCTATGTGTTCGACGTGGATGCTGTCGAGGTGCCCTCCGATATCTCCGATGCACACATAGTTCCCGTTCGTCCAGAGGCATACGTTGTAGGAAAGGCCGCCCGACCCGCGCTGGCTGATCGGTGCTGACATGATGACATCCTCGTGTCCGTCTTGATTGAGGTCGACGAATATCCTGTACCTCTCTACGTATTTGTCTTTGGCCCAGTCGTTGCGGTTCGTCCCGGTGGCATCGTACATCCAGTTCGTGACAATCGTGTCAAAGAGGTATTCCGGCGTTGCAATGGAATCTCTTATGCCCAAGACGGACAGATCGTCGATAACCGCCGCCTTCGTCGTATCGTATTTTGGATAGTCCGCATACGCGACCGTGCCTGCCCCCACAAAGGCGGCAGCAAGCATCACAAGAACTCTCGCAAGCCTCGTCATATAGTTTCGCCTCCTGTGCAAATCTGGATTGCTGGCAATCGATAGTTTACAAAAACAGTTCCGGCTCAAGGCGGCGCTCATAGGCGTCGGCGAAAGCTGCGGTGATTTCCGCCATCTCCCTTGAAGTCGAGCGAATCGCTTTTTTCGGGCAGCGATTTATGCAGCCCCAGCATCCGATGCATTTGTCGAGATTGAACGTCCTGGTCTTTATATCTATTGCATCGACCGGGCAGTGCCGGACACATGTCCCGCATTGTATGCACGAATCCGAAATCTCCTTTGTCTTGTACGCAACGGGCAGGGCGTACGGCTCGTCGGGGTTCGCTTCGCGATGGGCGATTATCTTGTTGGGGCCGTCCTTGTACGACCAGTTCGTCTCGGGAAGGACGTGCAGCTCGAGATCCCCGGACGAGACCTTTTCAAAGGCGCGACGCCCGAAGTCTTGCATTATTGCGAGATCCGACGCGTCGGGGCGTCCGCGTCCGGCATTTGTGTCGATTGCATGGCGCGCTATGAATGCCCCAAGCGCCGCGACCTTGAACCCGGAAGAGCGCGCGCGGCGGAGCATCTCGGTCAGCGCGATGCCGTAGAAACCGTTTCCGTAGGTGATGACGCCTATAAACGGCGTTTCATGTCCCTCAAGACAGGCGAACATCTCGTCCGACAGCGTAAAGAGCTTCTGCGCGGTCATGCACCCGAACACGACCAAATCGTCTGAACCGAACACGTATCGCTTCTTTCTGTTGTCGCTTGGCAGAAGGTCGATGGATTCAACGTCAATGCAATTGATTCCGGAGGCGATTGTGCGTACCGTTTTTTTCGTCGTTCCGCCCGGGCTGAAGTAGATAAGGTTGAGTTTCTTGATACTCATGGCTCGCTCCTTACGGGATTGTGTTTCATATATGTGTTCTCGCCCGTTCGACAAGGCGCTTGCCGAGTGCGCGGGCGTTCGCCATGTCTATGGCGAAATGGGTGTCGCGGCGAAGACGCTTGTCCTCTTCGCGCACGGCAGTGACGTCGTAGCGGAAGTAATCGGTGAACTGGTAGGTGTCGCAGATGTAGAGCGTCTCGGACGCGCCGAACACGACCGCGAGCGACTTTTCGTTTGATTCGAGGATCGCGGGATATCCCATCTGACGCATTCCCTCTTCTGTCATGCGACCTCTGTCTCGGCTCCCGCCTCCTGTGCGCCCTCGGCGGCGCTTGCCAGCGCCTTTGCAGTATTCCAATCCTTGCGCGGGCTGGCGTTGAAGAACATTGCGAACGGCTTTTCGTTTAGCATTGACGTTATCCTTTCAGTCTGAGTAATTGGAGTCGACGCCGATTTCAATTCTCCGTCCCTCGAAAAGCGGCGAAAGTTCTTTGACGAGAGACGTTTTGAGAGCATGGCGGTCCGAAACCGAAAAATCTACCAACAGGTCGAAATAGACAAGGGACTTCTTGTCGTCGAACACGACGCCGTGGACGCCAAGAACCCCCGGATGCCGCATTGCCGCACGCTCGATTGCGTCGCGTTCTTCTTTCCGCGAAGGGTCGATTGCGTAAATGCCCACCGTTAGAACGATGTGGTGCACTTCCATCGCTTTCACCTGCACCTCATGCGCAATCCTGTGGACTTCGGCGGCGTCGAGATTTGCGGCGACTTCGATATGGACGGAGCCGATGGCAGAGTCCGGCCCGTAGTTGTGGAGTATGAGGTCGTGAACGCCGAGGACGCCGTTGATGGACGCGATAGTGCTGCGCACCGGGCGCGTAGCCTCCGCATCCGGCCTCCGCCCCATGATGCTTCCCATCGAGGAGAGCAGCATCTCGATTCCGGATTTTACGACGAATACGGAAATTGCCGCCCCTATCCAACCGTCCAGGTTCACGCCGGAAACCACAAGGACTAGCGCCCCGGCCAGCGTAGCGGCGGAAATGAGCGCGTCAAAGGTCGCGTCTGCGCCGGATGCGACAAGGGCATCGGAATTACACCGCCGCCCTTGAATGGAAACATACCGTCCAAGTGCAAGCTTCGCGGCGACGGCCACGGCGATGACGGCTATCGAAGCAATACCGTATTCCGGCGCGACAGGACGCAGTATCTTCCGCACGGATTCGACAAGCGCACCCGCACCCGCCGCAAGGACAAGCGCGGCAATCGCAACGGCGCTGAAATATTCGATGCGTCCGTATCCGAACGGATGCTCTGCGTCCGGCGGACGCCTCGACAGTTTTACGCCGACGATTGTCAGGACGGAACTGAGCGCGTCGGTGAGGTTGTTGACGGCGTCAAGCACAACTGACACCGATCCCGCCGCCGCGCCGACCGCCGCCTTGAAAGCGGCAAGGAGCAGGTTCGCGCCTATTCCTATGAGGCTCGTGCGGGTAATGCTTCTTGTTCGTTCTGCTGAACCCATAATTTTGTCCCGATGTTCATCCGGCAGGGGCTTTTATGTTGGTACCGCTGATATCGGCATTTGACTACTTGATTGCCCCGATGCCCTTCAGGATTCCGGCGATGCCAGTCGCGGCGACATCCTTGAATATCTTTCCATCGTCGTCGAACGAGTAGAAGTTCATGACGGTCGTTGAGAACCTGCGTCCGTTCGGCTGAAGCCCTGCGAAAGGCGCATCGCCGTTGAACGTGCCGGAGCATTCCCACTGCACGGCGACCGTCTTTTCGTCGGACACCATGTCTACGAGCTTCCACTGCACGTCGGGGAAGCTTTTTCGCATTAGCGTCACAACGCTCAGATATCCCTCCGCCCCGTAGAGCGGGGTCGGCGATACAGGCGTGTCGAACGCGGCCTTGTCGGAAATCAGCCTGCGCCCCAGCTCCAGATCGTTTGTGTTGATGCACTTCTCGAAAAGACGCATCGCCTCACAGTTGCGCCCGGCCTTCGCCGACGACGCGCCGGAAGCATAGCCCTTCCCGTCCGCCGGATATCCCACCGGGTGGTTGAGGTGAAGGATCGTCTTATCGGAAAGCTTGAGCGCCTTCTTGAGAGCGTCGCTGTCCATCGAACGCCTGCACACCGTTGCGAGTCCGTTCGCCGCGCAGTAGAGGTAGATGTTCCCGGAGACTATGCCCGCGTCGTAGTTGGAAAGCGTGCTTCGCGCACCGGTGTAGATCGGATCGCTCACGTCAGCCGCGATGAGAATAGAGACGGGGGCTGTCGCCGCGAACGGCTGGTGCCCGGCGATGGCCAGACGCAGATCGCCGTCGCACACCTTGACGAGCGCATTCCCCTTCGCGTCGTAGCGATACGCGCCTGACTTCATGATCGCATAGACCATTATCTCCTGCTTGTTGAGGCCCGTTGCATTCGTGCGCTTGTCGGGGCGGTTGAATCCGTTTGCCGCCCACAGGACGCCAGAAAGCAACTCAGGCGAGAGTTCCTTGTCTGCGAACGCTCGCTCGGAATGTCGCGCCTTCAGCGCCTGCGTGACGGTTACGCCCGAATCCCCGTCGGGAGCTGGAAGCTTTATAGTCTCGGAACCTACAGAACTCGAAGCGGCCAATGCCGCAACTATTGACAGCACTACAGTCTTCATGCCCATTTTCCCTTCCTGGACTTTATTACAACGCCTCCACATTATATCATTTTTTAAGCATGAGGACTGGAATCCACGCGCATGGGACTCAACTTAGTTCCGTCGCGGAGCGACGGAACCCCCTGCCTCGACGCGGGCGGGGTTCGTGGCCGCGCATAGCGCCATGCAGCACGCGCCATCACCTTCCAAACTGCCTGTTTTGGTATAATATATAGCAAAGGATCAAGGGTGGAATCATGACAGAAGAACAGACAGAACTCGTCAGAAGGACATTCCAGCATTTCAAAGGAAATCTCTACCGGCTCGAGGGGTTCGCAAAGGACTCCGAGACGCTGGAGGAGATGGTCGTGTACCGCGCGCTCTACGGGGAACGCGGACTCTGGGTGCGCTCGGCCTCTTGCGACCGCTTCGCGGCTCAGTCGCTGCGCTCCTTCGGGCAACCCGAGGCCTGCGGCGCGGGAGAATCAGCGAAGATGTTTTTCGAGACCGTCGAGCGCGACGGCAGGACGATGAAGCGCTTTGAACTTGTGGAGGATGCACGATGAAGAACCTCCGCGAGACGTTCAGAGACATGACGCCAGACGAGATGCGCGAGGCGTCACGTGAGGCGGAGATCGACTCAATAACTAAAAACGACGCGCCGATAGAATATTTGAAGCCAGCTGAATTCTTCCGCCGGATGCGCGTAATACGCTCTACACTGGAGAAGTTCGGCTTCAAGAAAAAATCAGGCGTCGGGACATATTCCGCACCTATCGCCAGCGGTGCGCTCGTATGCACCTTAACCGTGAACGCCAGTGGCGCTGTCAAGGAGACGACTACTGATGCGGCGACAGGCGACGAATATGTGCAGCACCGCGTGGCCGGCGCTTCCGGGAAGTTCGTCGGCGGTGTGAGATGCGAGATAATGGCGCTGATGAAGCGCATCGCCGATTCCTGCTTTGAGCGTGATGTGTTCAAGACCGACCTCGCACGCGGCATCATCGCCTTCGCCGAATCGGAATGGGGCGAGAAGCCGGAGTTCCTGTGGAAGAACTTCCCCGACTACGCCGTGCTGCGCAGGAAGGACACGAACAAGTGGTACGCACTCGTCGCACGACTGACCGCCGACAAGGTGGGCGGCAACAGAAAGGACATCGTAGAAGCCGTGAACCTGCGCAGAACGGACAGCATGGACGGTCCGCGCTTCCTGCCCGCCTACCACATGAACAAGAAGACGTGGACGACAATCGTCCTCGACAGAACGGTGGGTGCAGAAGAACTGCAGAAGCTCCTAAAAGAATCGCGCAAACTTGCAACAAAGTCGCAACATGATCTACGACAATGACTTCGAATGGAGGCTTGAGAAGTAGCAATGGCAATGCCGCAGAGGGACGATCTCATAGAGGAGATCAAGCGGGAAGAACCTTAAGTATTCAGTAGTTTGTTTTTCTCCGCTTCGCCGCCTCTCCGCGTTAGACATGACAATCACGAACGGCAAAGTGTTTTTTCCGCGATGTGATGAGACCGAGCTTGGACAGCCGGCTGATTTCCGCAGAAAGCGCGCTTCGCTCGACGCAGAGGTAGTCCGCGAGCTGCTGGCGGTCGAATGGAACGTCGAATTCGGCTGTGCCTTTCTGCTGCGCCACGGCGCGCAGATAGGACATCAGCCGATCCTGCGTGGACCGGTGCGACAGTATCTCGATCTTCCGGTTCAGCTCAAGCGTCTTTACGGCGAGCGTGCGCATGATGTTCCTGACGAGGCGGGAGTGGAACGCGCAGGCGTTCTCGCAGGGCGAGAGAATGCGGTCGGTCTTTACGAGAAGGACATCGCAGTCCCCGTCTGCTTCAACATCGACGCTCATCGCATCCGCCCCGGACAGCGCCTGCGCTGCGGCAACGATTTCCCCTGGGCCTATCCGCTTGATGATGGTGCGGCGTCCGTCAAGGTCGTATGCCGAGACGGAAAGCGAACCCGAGAGCAGAATGCCTATTCTGTCGGCGCGTTCGCCGGACCTCATCAGCGCATCCCCCTTTTCAAGACGGCGCCGCTTCACGCCAAGGCAGGCAAACAGGGCGGACAGGCTCTCGATCCCGATTCCGTCGAAGACCGGGCATTTTTTCGCCTGCACCGCGAGATATGTGCTTCCACGTTCCATGCCAGATAGTCTATCATTTTCC
>JAZSLQ010000242.1:0-2237 GCA_045535455.1 Kiritimatiellia bacterium
CTTCTTCAGAACCTCCTTCCTCCACCTCGACAGCTTGCCTTTCCAATTTGACCCACGAGATTGTACAACTTCCCCTCCAAAGAGGAAATGCCGTTGCGCCTTGAAAAGCGGAAATGCTATAATGTCTGTATGAGTGGTTTGTATGAATCAGTCAAATCGCGAATTAAAGGAGAGCGGATAATGAGAATGAATGATGCGTTGGCCGCGTTGGCCGCAGTTGCGGTTGCGACAGCCGAGGTGTCGGCTGCTGCCGTGCCGCTTGACCCTGCTCCGATCGTATCGGTCGGGCTGTACAAGAACGGGATGGCCGTCGTGACGCGGCGCATCACGCCAGGCGAGGACGGCGTGTCGTTTGTCGACGCGAATGCGCGCCCGGCGTACGGTTCGTTCTGGCTCGTGTCCGGCGGTGGCGTGTCGGTGTCGTCCACGAAGGCCGACGTGCTCCGCGAAAACGTCGACGCCGGCTTTGCGGAAGGATGGACCGGCGCATATGACGGCCGGAAGATCGAAGTCGCGTTCCGATGCGGCGTCGGCATGGACCAGATACTCGACGCCGCCGCCAAGACCGGGTCTATGAAGGTCCTGGCCGGAACGGCGGGCGAGTTCAGCCGCATCTGCACCGTGCGCGGGACGGCCGTGAAGGACGAGTCTGAGCGCGCAGCCGAGCCGATTGGACGCCGGAACATGTACTATGGCTATGCATCGTACTACTACGAGCCGCCCAAGCCCAAGCCCGCGAAGTCGCTCAACGTCAGGCTGGAGAGCGGATCCATAATCTCGGTGCCTGAGTCAGCCGTTGTGAGCGTCCGGTCTGACGACGGCGATTCGCGCGGCATTGCGCGCGCGATGCCCGTTTGGCGCTTCGACGGCGCGAAGGCGCCCTTCGACGTCCAGTACATCGCGACCGGCGCCTGCTGGACGCCGTCGTATCGGGTCGATCTCGCCGACGGCAAGGGCACGGTGTCGATGACGGCAGAGGTGTACAACGACATTGCTGACTGGAAGGATGCGGAGGTCTCCCTCATATCGGGATTCCCGAATCTTCTCTACGCAGACGTGCCGTCCCTCCTTGGCGGCGGCGTGGACTTCGGCGCGTACAGCTCCGCCATACGCGCGGCGGAGGACGATACGTACTGGGGGTGGTTCCGCAGGGGCGGGCACAATCGCGGCGGGGTGATGTCGCAGAGCGTCATGCTCAACAGCTTCACGCCTTCCGGCGGGGCGGACTCCTTCTCGGCAGGCGCGGCGGAGTCTGCGGGCGCCGGCACGGACATCCACTACCGCGGCGTCGGCCGGATGACGCTGGCCAGGGGCGACCGGCGCATGCTCCAGCTGGGACGCAAGGAAGTGGCGCTCCGGCGCATCGTGGAGTGGAACCTGTCGGACGACCGCGACGAGCGCGGGAATCTGCGCGACGGCACCGAAGAGGAGCGCCGGACGGCGTGGGACGCCGTCGTGTTCGCCAATCCGTTCGGATTCCCGATGACCACCGCGCCGATCGAGATAGCCGAGGGCGGACGCGTCCTGGGCCAGTCGAAGATCGGCTGGACGAATCCCGGCGACGAGGCGTCCGTCAAGATCACCAAAGCGCTCACGGTGTCGGTCAAGTATACCGAAAGCCTGTCAGGGATGGACGGTGTGAAGCGCTGGGGCGGACGCGATTGGCGCAAGGAGGGCGTCAAGGGCTCGTTCAGCATAAGGAACCACCGCGGCGAACCGGCGACAGTGCGTGTGAAGAAGACTGTTTCCGGCGAATTGGTGGACGCGACGGACGCGAAGGTCCACGACAGGCCCGCGCAGCCAGAGAACCCAAATCTTGAGCACGATATGACATGGGAGTTTGTCCTGGCACCTGGTGAGGACAAAGTGTTCTCGATTGAATACTGGCATTGGCTTTGGCGCTGACAGAATGGTTCGCCGCCCGCATGGAGGCTACAGGGTCAGACATGGTTACTACAGTAAATTACCACAGTAGCGGGAGTTTGTGATATACTGCTCGGCATGAGACGGTGCATGATAAATCTTCCAAATCGGTGCCAGCGCCTGATCAGCCGAGCCGAGTGGCACACCGTGCGTTTGAAGGGGGCAAGCGGCGAATCGGAAGGGTTGCGCCGCTATGACAAGGAAAACCTACTGTGGCAATCTACTGTGGCAATCAGGTCTGACCCGAATGCCGCTAACTTAAGGCTCATATGACCTCCTCCTGGCGATACTCCGAGCGCGGTTTTGTCAGCAGA
>JAZSLQ010000209.1:0-6967 GCA_045535455.1 Kiritimatiellia bacterium
AACAGGATTTACAAGGTTGAGGGAGAAAAATCCTGTCAATCCTGTAAATCCTGTCCAAAACTTCCCGTTGGCGACGCCCGGCTCGAAAATCTCGCGCATAAGGTTCGACGGCAGCGGCGCGTTCCGCTCGCTTGTCGGCGAGTGGGCGCAAAAGGTGCGCGCCTTCATGATACATATCCTATAGTCACACCCATTCAACACACAATAGGGATAAGACGATACTTTATATGATTGCCTGTGCGTCCCGCGAAGCGGCTGTTTTCGGGTGGGCGTAGAAACGGTCGCGACAAATCCGCCGCGCTTGGCATGGACAGGGATGAACATTTGTTTGCGAGATAGGGTGAGTGGCGCCGCGGCAAATCCGCCGCGATAGGAATTACATAGGATGAATCTCTTTCTTTTCTTCGAGGGTACGGGGCGGGGCGTCGCGGGCAAGGTAACGAACGTGACGCGGATGCGCGACATCTGCGTGGACGATGTGCGGCAAAAGCTCGACGCATCAGCCGTCGTCCTGCACGACGCCCACGACGAGGCCTCGAATCTCTGGGGCGCGTTCGACCGCGCCCGCCGCAATTTACCCCGAATCAGATTGCACTTCGCTTGCAAAGGACTCTGATGTGCGGCGGCAGTGAGGCGGTGGAGCGAAAGTCCGAGCGAATGGATACGGCGTATCCGCCGAGGCTCCATGAGGAGGAGCTTTCGGCCACCGCCTCACGAATCCTTTGGCGAGTGGTTGAGTAGCGGCAGGGATAATGCATGGTGGATGGGGATGTGGGGATAGTTAGAGCGTATGCGAGAGGATGGAGAGACGGTTCTCCGCGACCTCGTGAGAAACAAAATCGCCGCGAGCCTTTTGTCGCTGCCGCGCACTTGACTTCCGCGGGGTTTTTTAGGTATAATTGGCGCATGAAGATCAAGAAGCCAATGAAGAAGTCGGCAGGCGGCGAAGGCGCCGGCGGCGCCGCGATTGCCGACAGGTTCAAGCTCGAGCCCGTAGATACCACAGCGCCGCGCCACGGCTACATCAGCAAGTCCGCGGCAACCACCGCGCTCGTGTTCGGGCTGATCGCCTTTGTCATCACCGTCACGCTCACGGTGATGATCTGCAAGCATTGGGATTTCCTGAGGTTTGCATAGGGGACGTCTCTTCCACATGAAGGACGTCATGCTTTCCACGAGGGCCCGCGCAGCCGTACGGCTTGCGTTGGACGAGGATCTTGCCGACGCGCTCGACGCGCGAAAGTCAAAATGGTGCGACGCGACGAGCGAGGCGCTTGTCGACCCCAAGGCCGTCGCGACTGGCGAGATATACGCGAAGGGGACTGGCTGCGTAGTCGCTGGCGCGACTGTCGCAAAGGCCGTCATGAAGGCGGTGGATCCGAAGATCAAGGTCGTGATCCACAGGCCCGACGGTTCCGTCGTCAAGCCGAAGGAGCCGATCCTTTCTTTCCGCGGCAAGGCGCGGTCGATTCTCGCCGCCGAGCGCACGGCCCTCAACTTCATGCAGCGCATGTGCGCGACTGCGACGCTCGCGCGGAAGTTCGTCGACGCGACGAAGCGCTACGGCACTCTCATCCTCGACACTCGCAAGACGACGCCCGGGCTCAGGGTGTTCGAGAAGTACGCCGTCCTCTGCGGCGGCGGCACGAACCACCGGCTTGGAATGTACGACCGCGTCCTCATGAAAGACAACCACCGCCGTCTTTGGAAGGGCGGCAATCCCGACGAGCTCGACCAGGCCGTTGTCGCGGCGCGCAAGAAGTTCCCGAAGCTTGCCGTAGAGGTTGAGGTCGAGAGCTTGCGGGAGTGCGCGAGCGCGCTTAAGGCGAAGCCAGAGTGGATCATGCTCGACAACATGTCCTGCGCGGACATGAAGAAGTGCGTGAAGATGTGCAAGGGGATCTCGAAGACCGAGGCCTCCGGCGGTATCACGCTGGAGCGCGCGAAAGAGGTTGCCGCGACGGGCGTCACCGCCATTTCGCTCGGCTGCCTCACGCACTCTGCTGGGTCGGTGGACCTCTCGCTTGAATGGCGAAAGGTCTGATGCAGGTAATTGCAAGACCACGAAATACAGTTTGAACCACGAGATATTTTAAACCACGAAATACACTAAATACACGAAAAGGGAATTGGTAGAGACATGAAAAGAAGAGAATTCCTAAAGGGTGCGGCTGCGCTCGGGGCGTTTAACATTGTCCCGGCGAAGGTCCTTTGGGGAGCGACGGCTCCTTCCAACCAGCTCACGCGTGCGTTGATCGGCTTCGGCGAAATCGCGCACAGCGCAAACCACTTGCCGTTCAAGGGTTCGCGACTCGTCGGTCTCACCGACTGCTACGCTCCACGCGTCGCGGCTGGCCTTGCCGCCGCCGAGAAGTGTGGCTGGGGCAAGATCAAGGGCTACAAGAACTTCATCGAGCTTATCAACGACCCGGGTGTCGACATCGTCCACATCTGCACGCCGCCCCACTGGCACGGCGTCCAGAGCGTGATGGCCGCGAAGGCCGGGAAAGACGTCTGGTGCGAAAAGCCGATGACGCGTACCGTTGGCGAGGGCAAGCGCGTCCGCGAGGTCATTCAGGCGCAGAAGCGCATGTTCCGCCTCAACACGTGGTTCCGCTTCAAGGACACGTTCTATGGCTTCGGTACGCCGGTCGAGCCGATTCGCCAGATCGTTGAGAACGGGCTTCTCGGTGACGGCCCCCTTAAGTGCGTCTTCGGCGAAGGCCAGGGCTTCACGTGGAAGTTCGGCTGGTCCGGTCGCGTCCAGGACAAGGCGCAGATGGTTCCCGAGGGACTTGACTGGGACATGTGGCTCGGCCCCGCGCCGTGGAAGCCCTACAGCGACCATCGCTTCGGCACGTCCTTCCGTGGCTACTGGGACTACGACTCGGGCGGGCTCGGCGACATGGCGCAGCACTACCTCGACCCGCTGCAGTACCTTCTCTGCAAGGACGAGACCTCGCCCGTCAAGATCGACTACAAGGGGCTTAAGCAGCATCCCGAGGCCGTAGGCAGCTTCGACCGCTTCACGCTGACCTACGCCGACGGCACGGAAGTGATCCTCGACGGCGACGTGTCGCTTAAGGACGAACCGCTTCTCAGGGGGTCGAACGGTCTTTGCGTCTACAAGAAGCAGGGCGGCAAGACGCTCCGCATCCGTGAGGCGGACGGCACGTGGTGGCCGGAGGAGAAGGTCCTCAAGACGCTTGCCGAGCTTCCGAAGCCCGCGCAGCAGCAGACGGACTTCATCGACAGCTGCCTCAACCGCAAGACGTTCGCGCTCAACGAGTCGAACGGCTTCCGCTCGTCGACGATGTTCAATCTCGCCATCGTCGCGTGGCGTCTCGGGCGCGGCTTTGAGTTCGACCCCGTCACGCTTCATGCGAAGAACGATGAGGCGGCCGAGCGATTCCTCTACCAGGACGACATGATGCGCCAGCCCTGGCGCAAGGAAATGTTTGGCTAATTCTTAACGCAGAGGCGCGTATCCCCCGAGCAAAGCGAGTCGCCGAAGGCGATGCCCTAGCAGGGGTGAGACGCAGAGTCGTCAGCGCTACTGCAAAACGAAAGGAGTTTAAGATGATTTCAAAGGGAAAAATGATTCGGGTCGCGAGTCTTGCGTCGCTCGTCCTTCTTCTTGCGGCCGGTTGCGCGACAGAGCCGAAGTACGGCGCGTTCGAGCCCAAGTGCGAACTTGGCCAGCCCAACGCGACTGCCTACGCCTCGTATGGCGCCGCGATGGCGCATGTCGACGGCTACCAGATGGCCTATGAGTGGCAGCGCGCGAATCCGAAGGCCGTCGAGGAAGCGACGAAGCCCGAGGTGCTGAGGAAGTTCGTCGAGACGCCTGCTGCGGCCGACGCGCTCTTGGCGAAGATCGGCACGTCCTACGACGGCGACCCGGTTGCGCTCACGCAGATCGCCGCCGTTACGCAGCTCGTGATGTGCCAGAAGTGCCCCAAGGCGCCCGCATGCCGCAAGGTCTGGGTCGCCGCGCTTGAGAGGGCGAGGGCTGCATCGGACGATGGCTACGTCAAGACGTTCTGCGATCAGCAGCTTCGTCTTTGCAAATGAGACTCGTCGTCGTAGATGTTGGCAACACCTCCACGGCCGTGGGACTTTGGTCCGACGGCCGTGTGAGTCATGTGGCCCACTGCGACGGCGGCTTCGCCGAGGCATCACGCGTTGTTGAGTCGTTGACTAAACTCCTCCACTCCTCCACTCACCCACTCTCTCACTCCTCCACTCACCCACTCATTCTCGCCTACGTCTCGGTCGTGCCGAAAGTCGACCGCGCATGGCGCGCGTTTGCGAAGGCGCACGGCCTTGCCTTCCGCCAGGTCACTTATCGTTGCTTTGCAGCGAAAAAAGTTGAAAAGATTCCTTTCTCCAACTCCAACTCAAGACTCCAACTCGACTACCCCAAGCCCGAGACTATCGGCGCGGATCGTCTTGCAGATGCCGCCGGCGCGGTGTCGCGCTATGGTGCGCCAGTTCTCGTGATGGACTTTGGAACAGCGCTTACCGCAGCCGTCGTCACTTCCGACCGCGTCTGGCGCGGTGGCGTAATCGCGCCAGGGTTCCCGCTGATGCGCGACTACCTCTTCGAGAGGACGGCAAAGCTTCCCCGCATGAAGATCGGCTCCGGGCGCGCTCCAAAGATCGGACGCTCGACAGAGGAGGCGATGCGTTTTGGCGCGCTCGTCGGCTATCGCGGCATGGTGCGCGAGATCGTGGCCGAATTGAAAAAGAACTTCAAGACAGACTTCCACCTCGTCGCGACCGGCGGCTTTGCCAAGTGGGTCCTAAAAGACCTCGACCTTCCTTTCACCATCGACCCGACTCTCACGCTCTACGGCGCAGGGTTAGTCGCGTCTGGCGTTCCTCCACTCGCGTAGGGTCATTCCCGTGCGCGCCTTGAAAAAGCGCTTAAGGAACGAGTCTGACTGCATTCCGCATCTTCCGGCGATATGCCCGATTGGGATGTCGGTTGCCAGAAGCTCGCAAATCTTCTCGAAGCGGACGTCCTGTATCTCTTCGAGTATTGTCTTGCCGGTAGCTGCGCGGAAGCGCTTTTCCGCGACACGCCGCGAGAAGGGAAGCTCCGCGAGGACGTCTGCTGCCGTGAGCCCTGCGGTGGCGTCGCGCCGTATCCTCTCTACCGCTCGCGTGATGCGCGGGTCATTGAACCTCAATGCGCGCGTCGACTGCCTGCGGACAAGGCGCACAGGCCCGAACTTGAGATGGCGGGACGGGAGCTTCGGGTCCGCGATCAGTTCTGCGAGAAGGTCGGCGGCGAGGCGGCCTGCCTCGCGGAAATCCAGCTCTATCGAAGTGATTGTCGGGTCTGCGCATTCGCAGTGCATCTCCTCGTTGTCTACTCCGACGAGGGTGAAATCTCCGGGACACTCGAGCCCCGATTGGCGACACGCCTCCGCGACCTGCACGGCGGCGTAGTCGTTTACCGCGAAGATCCCAATCGGTTTTGGAAGAGCTACGAGGAACTTTACGAGCTTTTTCTGCACGCCGAGCGTGTCGCCGATTTCCCAGCCGTCTTTGAAGTCGGCAAAGGGGAGGTTGGAGTCACGTTGCACAATCTTTTTGAAGATAAGCCCGCGTTCCGTGCTCCAGACCGTCTTCGTGCACCACCCGAAGTATGCGCACGAGGCGGGCTTCGTGCGCAGAAGCTCCTTCGCCGCCCAGTCCGCAATCGTCCTCGGGTCACTTTCCACGACATAAGGGGCGGTGGCCGATGTCCTGGCGTCGGGGTCGAGGTTTACGACTGGTATGCCCTTGAACGCTCGTTTCGCTTCCGTGGCCTTGACTGTGCATCCCTCGAGTATACAGCCCGCTGGTTTCCACTGCGCGACAAGTTCGCCCAAGGGCCGCACGGAGCGCGAGAGTTCAAGCTCGATGACGCGCCAGTGGTGTGCCGCCGCGCGTTCGTAGACGCCTGCGAACTCCTGAACGTGTGAGCCGACATGAAGGTCGGTGATGAAAAGGACCGTATCCACGCCCCTATTGTACCAGAATTCTGGCGATGACGCAATTGGGCATATTTTTGTAACGCAATAGAGTGTGCGAGCTCGCCCGTAAAATAGTATAATGGGAGCATGAAAACCCAACTTGTCGCACTTCTCCCGCTTTTTGCGGCGCTCGCCCTACACGGTGCCGGCTCTGTTGTCCGCATCGAGGGCTCGACTGGGGCCTGGCACCTCACGTTCAACGGCAAGCCCTATTTCATAAAGGGCGGCGGTGGCGGTGGCTCTAAGGCGCTGCTGAAGGAGATCGGCGGAAACTCCTTCCGCACCTGGGGCGCGGACAAGGCAAAGTCGGAACTGGACGAAGCGCAGAAGTTCGGCCACACCGTGATGCTCGGCTTCTGGCTCGGCCACCACAACCACGGTTTCAGCTACCTTGACAAGGCGGCGCTCGAAAAGACCGAGCGCGAGGTGCTCGAGACCGTCGCGAAGATAAAGAACCATCCGGCGCTTCTCTGCTATTCGCTCGGCAACGAGATGGAGCTTGGCGAGCCGAACCCAAAGGAGATGTGGCAATTCATCAACCGCCTCGCCAAGAAGGTGAAGGAGGCGGATCCGAACCATCCCGTTGGAACCGTCGTCGCGGACATGTGGAAGGAGAAAGCGGACGCGATTCTCGAGTTCGCGCCGGAGTTGCAGTACATGGGCATCAACTCCTACGGCGGGGCGACGAGCGTCGGCAGGCGCTGGCGCGAGCTCGGCGGCAAGATTCCCTACATCCTCACGGAATATGGGCCGAAGGGCGCGAACGAGTGCGGCAAGGCGCCCAACGGGCTCCCGCTGGAGTGGACTTCCACGTACAAGGCCGACTGGTACCGCGAAGTCTACGAAAAGACGATCTTGGCCGAGAAGGGCAAGTGGTGCCTCGGCGGCTATGTCTTCACGTGGGGGCACAAGAACGAGGGCTCGCCGACCTGGTTTGGACT
>JAZSLQ010000188.1:0-13736 GCA_045535455.1 Kiritimatiellia bacterium
CCGCTTGGCCTCCGACTTCGATTTGCGTTGTCTCTGCCGAAAGCTCCGTTTCGAACTCCTCCGTCGTCTTGATGACGTCGTCCACCTTTACCGAGCCGCGCAGATCGAGCACCGCAATCTTTCCGTCCTCGCTGTTCCCCAGCGTTCTGTGCCATGCGCCGCGGTTCGACGTGTCGAGCGGAGAGCGCACGCCGAAGTCCGTCATGCAGGCTTCTCCGTTGATGCGCACTATCGCGTATGTCTCGCCGGGCTTCGTTGTGGAGTCGAGCGAAACCGACAGTCTCACCCAGTCGCCGTTCTTGTAGACGACGTCCGAGAGCGTCGCCCAGACGTCCTCGCCATTCGCGTTGCGGCAGAGGAGCTTGAGCTTTCCGTCCTCGTCGCAGATGATGACTACCTTCTCGCCGTCTTTCACCTCCACCGGCGACTCGTCGGCGGAACGCCTGACGACGGCGATCATCATGTCGAGGCGGTCGTTTCCGTTCGTCGTGCAGGAAAAGCTGCGGACGGCGGCATCCTCAACCTCGAGGACCTTCGTGTGCGCATCCTTCGGCATCGGGAATCCGGACGGATTCGGCGGCGTGTATTCCGCCGCTATTATTTCGCCTGTGCCTGTCCAGCTTCCGACCTCCCCACTGTCGACCATCGCGCCGACTGCATAGCTCTCGAAGCTCTCCGCATCGTCGATCGGCGTTGCGGCGACGGACGATTTGAATCCCCACGCGAATGTGCAGTCTTCGCTGACGGTAAACGACGCCGACGAGCCGGAACCCCAATCCATAAGGCCGCTTGCCGTTCCGCTCAGGTTCCACGCGACGTTCGTGCAGCTTGCTGCGTTGTTCGTATACGCCGACGCGTACTCCGCGCCCGCTACAGACAGATTTACGGAGGCGCCGTGCATGTAGCGATAGGGTCCGCCGACAATCGACGATGATCCAACTCCTGGCTTCGTGAAATTGACGGTGCGGATGTTGAGCCCTGACAGCTTAAGCGTGAAGACACCCTCCTCCGCGTATGAACCGCCGTCGCTTACGAGCACGATCACGCAGGAACCGTCGTTCAGGCTCGGCCCGAGGCACATGCCCTCGTAATTCGGCATGTCGTTGCCGTGAGTATACTGCCAGAGAAGCGTTTTGGTGGTCTTTGTGTATGTAGCTCCCTTCAATGACGAAAGAGCCGACACGTCGGTAGCGCCTGAGAAGTTTACTTGATAAATGCGAATATTGAAATCCGGGAATAATCCACCCTGGTAGCAACGCCTCTCAAGAACAAGAAGATCACCGTCCGGCAGTGCGCAAAGCCCGGAAACACCGCTCCGCGTGCTTGAATCTTTAGCAGTCCCGATTGGTTGCGTCTCATACGCCCATTCTCCGTTCGGCGTCCAGTTGTCATAGACCGACTCGCGCGTGAACCGCGTCAGTCGCACCACGGAACCGACCGAGTTTGTGGCAAGGTTTCCATCGACCTTCAACGCCTCTTCGTTCGCCGTCCACATCGTCATGCCGTCACCGGAGATGGTTAACGCCTCAAGGCTGTAGTTCCCGGCATACTGCTTTTGCACGGCGGGAACCGGAGCCGAGCGGAGAAGCGTTCCCGTCGCAGGGTCGAACTCACGGATTAGCGCGCTCGTTTCCTGCGAAATCCACACCTTGCCGGACGCCGGATCGAACGCACACCCTTCCATGTCGTGTGAACCTGACATCGCGACACCAGTTCCGATCGACATTCCGTTTGTCCCAGAAGCGAGCGAACCTGTGTCGCGGTTAATCTTGAGCGTGATCGGGTAGAGTTTCACGTCGTTGTCGTCGACGGCGTAGTATAGGTCGCCTCCGGCATAAGTTATGCCGCTGATCTGCTCTGCACCGTACGTGGAGCTAAAAGGTCGCGTCGCCTGTGAAACAGTCGTTATCTTCAGCGCGGCATTGGCCGACGTCGAACCGACTGCCATCGCCGCGGCGATGGCCGCAGTTGTACCAAATGCACATGAACGTACAGACATTTTCTATTATCTTTTATGCACATTACAGCAATTGCCAATCAAAATCGAAAGAATAATTGAGAGCATATCACCGGCGACTATCGAAGAATCAACACCAGTCCACGTTTACGCGCACTCCACGTAATCCGGACCTTGCCCTGCGACTCATCGTACATATAGCTATTCTTCCCCTCGCGCCAGGTCTTTCCA
Organism: Kiritimatiellia bacterium; assembly: GCA_045535455.1. Lineage (GTDB taxonomy): Bacteria > Verrucomicrobiota > Kiritimatiellia > RFP12 > UBA1067 > UBA1067. Next base: position 2,189 of record JAZSLQ010000188.1, read on the forward strand.
ATCCACGCGCCATCCACATACGTCTCAAGGTAGTATCCGCCAACGGGCTTAAGCGCATCGTCAAAATCCCTGACCGTCGTCGCGGAGAAGGTGTACGAGCCCTCGACCTTGTAGTTGCCGACGCCCTCGGCGAGCGTCTCGCCGGTGCCCTTGCCGTCGCCGTACTTCGTAGCGATAGTCACGTTGCATTCCGGCGGATTGCCCTTGAAGCGCGCTTCATCGACTATGCGGTTGTGCTCCAGCTCCTCGTCGGAAAGCGAGCGGTTGTACACGCGAATCGCCTGGATCTTGCCGGTCAAGCGGCGCTCGTTCACGCCTTCGGCATTGCCTTCGATGTACACACCGCCGATGTAGAACGGCTGGTCTGTGAATTTATTCCAATTCGAGCGCCACTTGTTGCTCCAGTTCTCCGCCGCCGGGACTGTTTCCTGGAATATCTGGTTCGCGCCGGCGTTCCAGATCGCCGTCAGATATTTCCCCTGCCAGCCTTTTGACGGCTTCAATTCCACCTTGCTGCCGTTGAACACCTTGAAAAACGCCTCTGCGACGGGGCCGTAGCCGTAGATGTTCAAATAATCGTTCGTCGAGCCGAAGTAGGTGGGGTATTTCTGTCCGCTCGGCTTGGCGGAATCCTCGGCTTCGCAGACGATCTGTATCGTAGTGAAGTAGTTGATTGCCGGGTTGGCGCCGAGGAGTGCGAACTTGCCGCCGTAGACGAAGTTGTAGCCGTCCGCCGCCCAGCCGTCGCCGGCGGAGGTGTTGGAGGCGTAGTCGAACGTAGCGTCGAAGCCCGCCCCGCCCGTGCCGAGGTTGGCCCACGTCGCGGCGGAGTCGCTATGCTCCGCATTCGCTCCGGAGTTGCGGATGCCGTCGAAATGGAGGTAGAGCCCGTCCTGCACGTAGTCGCCCACGTCGAAGGAATCCTGGATTTTCACAAGACGGCTCTTGACCGCCCAGTTCCAAGTGAGACGTTTGGAGGCGGAAGAGACGTCGGGCGTGACGGATGAGCCGCCCGCGACAGTCGTGCCGTCGGCCCACGCCGAGCCGTTCCACGTTTCCAGCGTGTAGCTGGCGAGCTCGTAGGGAACGCCGTCGAGCGTCGCTTCCGTCGGCGAGGTAAAGGTGTAGCCCGCGGCCGGACGATATGCGCCGCACGGCAGCGCGCCGGCAAGCCCTTCGACCGTCGATGCGACGACGAGGTCGCCCGAGGCGGCGGGGGAACGTCCGAAGAAGCGCACTTCGTCCGCCGCGCGGTTTTTCGCGAGTTCCGCGTTCGTCAGCGCGCGGTCGTAGATTCGCGCCGACTTGTAAACCCCATTGAACCGGCGATCTTTGTATCCACCGCTGCCGTTGCCGCCCGCGAAGACGAAGGTCTGCGTACCGACCGTCTTGTTGAACGTAGCGATCTCGTCTGGCGTCGCCGTCTGGAAAAGGGCGCCGTCCTCGCCGTCCGACCAGCCCGTCATGTATTCGCCGCCCCACGACGTCACGCCGCCCGCCACATGGGAGTTCGCGACCTTGAAGTTCACGCCCGGGTCTGAATTGTTGTTCTGGTTGTAGTACATGTCGAACGGGTCGCCGGATGAAGCCGTCGTTCCGAAGAGATGCGGCCAGGCGGTTTCGATGCGGTGCGAGACGTTCGCGTCGAAATCGACGACGGCCTGGGCGGTGAAGGTGCTGCCGAGAGTTCTCGTCGCGCTCAAAATCGCATAGGCCGGCGAATCGGTCCGCCCGTTGAAGCGGTAGCCGTCACCCGTCCACCCGCACGTCGAATCGATGCCGGTGAAACTCGCGTAGTCATCCGATGCAAGGTCCGCCCAGGTCGACGCCGCATCGTCATGAACGGCTTCCGCACCCGTGTTGCGGATGCCGTCGAGGTGGACGACGAGTCCGTCGGTCGCATAATCGTTGAACGCGAGATCGTAGCCGGGGCCTGCCGTGTGCGACCAGAGCCACGTAAGGCGCACCTTCGCCGTCGTATCGGTCAGCGCGATGGACGTGCCGCTGTATTGCGTCGCCTCGCCCCACGCGCCGGTCGCGTCGTCCCACGTTTCAAGCGTGTAGCCCGTGCAGACGAACGTATCGTCGCCGACGGTCGCGCTCGCCGGCGCGCTGAACGTGTGTCCGCCGGTGGAAAGCGCGTACGCGCCCTCGGCCGTGTCGCCCGCCAGGCCTCGCACGGTGGATGCGACGACCACGTTCGTGACAGGCGTCGCCGCGCCGAAGAAACGCGTTTCGTCGATAGCGCGGTTCGTCGCGAGTTCCTCGTCCGTCAACACCCGGTCGTAGATGCGCACGGCTTTGATCTTGCCCTTGAACCAGCGTTGATTGCGCGTAGAAAGCGCGCTGCCGACGCTGCCGACGTAGATTGTGGCAGAACCGATGTTCCCGCCGGAAGTAGCCTTCGTCCCCGCTTCGGAGAGTTTCACGCCCTGGAGGATGTAGTTCGTCGTTCCGTTGCGTATCGCCGTGACGTATTTCCCCTCCCACTTGCCTTTGCCGAGAGCGGCGTTTGCGGAGGTGCTGGCGTTTTTGAACGTCGGCGTGTCGTTCGAGTTGTTCAGATCGTAGTAGACGTTCAGCGTGTCGTTGTCGTTCGCGCCTACAAGCATCGGCCAGTTGATCCAGGTCTTTTGCGCGAGCTTTGCGATTGCAAGTTCGTTCGTGTCGGCTTCGCAGACGACCTGCACCGTCACCGTATTCGTCAGCCCCGTCAGCTGATCGGCGAATTTTGCATAGCTGCGGCCGTCGAAATAGTAGCCGTCGCCGGTCCAGCGGCTCGCGTCTTCTTCATCGTGATAGAAAGTCGCCGTCTTTCCGCCTGCGAGGTCGGTCCATGTCGTTGCGCCGTCATCGTGCGCGGCGTTGACGCCGGCGTTGCGGATGCCGTCGAGATGCAGGACGAGGCCGTCGGTCACGTAGTCCTCGAAAAGCGGATCGAGGCCGGGCTTGAGCGCATTGGCGACATTCTGCCACTGCCATGTAAGGCGCACTTTTGCAGCGGTGTCGGCCGCCGCGTATTTCGTCGCGCCGTGGCGCACGGCAACGCCCCACGTTGCGCCATCCCACGTTTCGAGCGTGTAGCCCGTGCAGACGTATTTTTCGCCGTTCAGCGTGGCGCTCTTCGGCGCGGTGAAGGTGTAGCCGTCCTCATCGTAGGCGTAGATGCCGCTTTCCTCATTGCCTTCGAGCCCCGCGACCGCCGTCGCAACGACGACGTTGGTAACGGGTATGCCATTGAAGAAGCGAGCATCGTCGAGCGCGCGGTTCTGCTTGAGTTCGTCATCGGAAAGAACCTTGTTGTAGATGCGCACGGCCTTGATCGTGCCGTTGAGATAGCGCTGGTTGACGTATGTCTGGTTGTTGTCCTTCCAGACGCCGCCTACGCAGAATTTCCGTGCGCCGACCGACGTCTCCGTCGTCCCGGTCGTGACCGACCCCGTCTCCGTGCTGAATGCCGCCGACTTGCCTTTGTTGTAAAGAGCCGTGATGTAGTTCTGGCGGCCTGTCCATTGCTGGATGCTGGCATCGGAAATCGAACTGACCGCCTTGACGCGAAAGATGAGTTGGTTGTTGCTCGTGACCTTGTACGTGTAGAGGTTGCACATATCGTCCGCAACGCCGAAGTAGTGCGGGTAGTCGGAGGTCTGCTCGGACTTGTCGGCGTCGAAGACCACCTGGATCGTGAATGTGTTGCCGGGGTTGATGTCGATGTTGAGCCGTCCCAATTCGCCGCCGCCGAAGACATAGCCGTCATCCGCCCATTCGCTGACGACGCCGCTGCCGGTCTTGTTGCCGAAATTAACTCTGTTGTCTTTGACAAGATCGACCCATGTCTTCGAACTGCTGTCGTGCGCCTTCAAGAGACCCGTGTTGCGAATGCCGTCGAGCTGCAGGAGCAGATTCCCGCGCGCGGCATAGTTGGACGGCTCGTACTTGAGCGCGGCATTCGCAGCAGTCGGCACAAGCAAGGCGATTGCGCCGACGATGCACGCCGAACCATACATGAACACGGACCTTACGATGTCTCTGATACGCATAGGCACTCCTTTGGTTTTAAGTTTACGCTCATAGTATACCAAAGGAGGCAGAATATGAAAATTGCATATTCAGCAACGAAACTTGCATCACCCGTTCCTGTTGCAAAAGTCGGCCGCATGTCGTATAATTCATTCCCATGAAGCGGAAGAATGTACTTGTGATGGTGAGCCCGATGAGCGTGCCCCGGGTCGAGGGGATCGCTCGTTTCGCGCGAGAGCACGACTGGAACCTGATGATCCAGGACAGGCTCGGCTACCATCCCATAGCCTGGAACGGCGACGGGATAATCGCGACGCTCAGGTCTGATCCCGTCACATTCTCCAGCATCGCGCGGCTTATGAAGCGCGGCGTCCCGACAGTGGACCTGACGATGTCGCGCCCGGACATCGACGTGCCGCGCGTCACCTCAGACCACGAGGCGATCGGACGTCTCGCCGCAGAACACTTCCTGGAGCGGAACTTCCGCAACGCCGTCTGGTTCTCGACCGGATGGGGCAAGGTACACGAGTTGCGGTTCCGTGGCCTTTCGCACAGGCTGGGCAGCACCCCCACAAAATGGATTCTCGCCGAAAACCTGCCCAAATCGCGGCAGAACGACTGGTCCGCGTTCACGAAATGGCTGCGCGGCGCATTTGCCGCGGCGCCCAAGCCGGTCGCGGCGCTCACATACGACGAAGCGGACGGCGCACGGCTCCTCAACGCGGCGCTCGAGCTGGACATCTCCGTGCCCGAGGAGCTCGCAATCCTCACCATCGGCGACAACAAAACGATCTGCGAAAACCAGTCCGTCCCGCTTTCGTCCATCGACCAGAACCTTGAGCGCGGCGGATACGAGGCGGCCGCCCTTCTCGACAGGCTGATGTCCGGCAAGCGCGCCCCGAAGAAGCCGCTCCTCATTCCACCGCTCGGAGTCGTCGTGCGGCGCTCGACGGAAGTCATCGCCGTCGCGGAGCCGACCGTCCGGCAGGCCATGGAATTCATCGCCAGGAACCTGTCAAAGCCAATCGGCTCGCCGCAGATCGCCGACGCGCTTGGGATCAGGAGGCCGACATTGGACGCGTTTTTCCGCGAGCATCTCCACCACTCCGTAGGCGATGAAATCCGCCGCCAGCGGTTCGCGCGGGCGAAGCTTCTGCTTGAGACCACGAAGATGCCAGTTGCCGACATAGCCGCCGAAACCGGCTACTGCACCCCTTCACACCTCGCCAACACGTTCCGCGACGCAACCGGGGTATCGCCGCGCGCATGGCGGAGCCGCAACCGGTCAGAGGCCGCTTTACTCAACTCTTTCGAGCACTAAGTCGGCGCCATCGGGCGCGGCGGGGCCGATCGTGAACGCCTTCAAGAGATCGGCGGCGCAACGTTCGAGGCCGTCGGGCTCGCGCGAACTCTCGAGCGTCGCGAGAGGCGAACCGACCGAGACGCGGTCGCCGCGCTTCACGGAAAGCGTTATGCCGGCGAGCGGGTCGATCCTGTCGGTCTTCTCCATCCGCCCCGCGCCAAGCGCGAGCGCGACCCTGCCGACCTTCTCGGCGTCGATCGCGGTGACGTAGCCGGACTTCATCGCCTGTATCTTGAACTTGAAGGTCGGCTTCTTCAAAAGCCGCTCGAACGCATCGAGATCGCCGCCCTGCGCGGCGCACATCGCCTCGAACTTCGCGAGCGCCGAGCCGTCGGCGAGTTTTCCGCGGCACATCTGCCGCGCGTCGTCGAGGAGAATCTCCTTCGTTAGCGACACCATCAGCGCGGCAAGCTCGACGGAGAGCACGACGGCTGGATCGTTCGCGTCCTCACCCTTGAGCCACCTAAGCGCCTCGGCGACCTCGCTCGCGTTGCCGACGGCTAATCCAAGCGGTGCAGACATGTCAGTGACGAGCGCCGCGGCCTTGCGACCCGCGGCCTTCGCGCCGTCCACGAGCGAGCGGGCGAGCGCCGCTGCATCCTCGCGCGTCTTCATGAAGGCGCCAGAGCCGCACTTCACGTCGAAGACGAGCGTGCCCGCGCCCTCGGCGAGCTTCTTCGAGAGGATAGAAGCCGTGATGAGCGGAATCGACGCGACAGTTCCAGTAACGTCGCGAAGCGCGTAGAGCTTCTTGTCGGCGGGCGTTATCTCGTCCGTCTGCACCGTCATCGACACACCAGTCCCCTTCACAACCTTCTGGAAGTCGTCGAGCGAGAGCGAGGCGTTGTAGCCCGGGATAGTCTCGAGCTTGTCCGCCGTGCCACCTGTGATTCCGAGACCACGCCCGGTGAGCGACGGAACAAATACGCCGCACGCGGCGGCGAGCGGCTGGATGACGAGAGAGAGCTTGTCGCCCACGCCGCCGGACGAGTGCTTGTCGGCGGTCGGGACGTCCCATGCGAGGCACCGCCCGGACTTCATCATCGCCTCAGTGAGGTCTGCCGTCTCCCGCTCGTTCATTCCGCGGCAGCACACCGCCATCGCGAGCGCAGACATCTGGTAGTCGGGGATCTCGCCCTTCGTGAAGCCCTCGATGAATTCGCGTATCTCGGCGCTGCCGAGCGCATGGCCCTCGCGCTTCTTGTCCAGTATCAGCTTTGCAATCATGTGGACATTATACCAAATCGCGAGCCTCGCGGCGGCCATTTGATGTCCTGCAATCAGGGCAATGCGACGGCTTCGCCGGTTGAGACGAGGAGAAGGACGGTCGAGACTCGCTCAATCTGAAGGCCTGCAAGCGAGGCGACGGCCGCGCGATAGGCCGACATCTGGCCTGCGTAGGCCTCGCGCATTCTCGCCGCGAACTCTTCCTTCGTCTCGCCGCGCCGCGGCATATTCGTCTTGAAGTCGTAGACGGTCGCGCGGCGCGCGGCACCTTCGCCGCGGAACACTACGCGGTCGAACTGGCCTGACTCCCACTCCGCGCCGACAAGCCGCTCGTAACTGCGCTCGCGCCACAGCGCCGCAGCGTCGTCGCCCTTCATGAACGCGTCCGTCCAGCCGATCGCGAGAATCTGCCGCTCAAGGTCGTCCTTCGGCGCAGATGGGTCGATCCATTCTATCGCCTCTAACTGCGCGTGGACATCCGTTCCCCTCTGCCGCGCCGCCTGGCGCGCTGAACCATCGGTGAAAAGCTCGCCCGCCGACATCCCAGAGCGGAACGCGAGCGACGGAAGTCGGCGGCGAACGCTCTCGCGCTTCCCGCGCGCGAACTCACGCGTCGCATCTGCCGCGGCGGAGCGCCTTGCGGGAGTCGCGGCGAACTTCTCGTACCACTTGGGATCGCCAACCGAATCTGGCAGCGCCTCGCGCACGAAATCGGAAATGCACATCGAAGAACCGCTTTTAGCGGGCGGGCGGCAGACGATCGTCATCGCGTTCTTCGCCCGCGTCATCGCAACGTAGTAGGTGCAAAGCGCCTCTTCCTCGACGCGCTCCTGCCGCATCGCGCGGGCGGCGGAAAGCCCCGGCACGATCTTCGACACCTTCGTTCCGGGGTCGGGCAGAACCCAGCCGTCCGCGACAAGTGCGCCGTCTGACGACGCGTTTAGCGCGTCGGGCTCGTAGAGCGGAAGGACTACATAGTCGAAGCCGAGGCCTTTGGAGCGGTGAATCGTCATTATCTTGACCTTGCCCGGCTCGGCAAGATTGCGCTTCTTCTTCGCGGCGAGAAAGTTCGCGAAGTCCGAGAGCCGCGTTCCCGGCTCAAGCCCAAGCTCGAACTCTGCCGCCGCGCGAAGCATGTCGGTAAAACGCGCTTCGGTAAATTCGCTCCACGCCTCCGCGGGATTCTCGGGAAGGCGTGCGCGCAGGTCGCGGAAGGTACGCACGAGCCCCTTCGCCGTAAACGACTGCGCGGCGAACTGCGACACTTCGGCGGCGAGCGGAACGCCGTCAGGATAAAGCGCCGCCGCGAGAGGTGTAGAGCAAAAATGGTTATACGGCTGCTGGTAGCCAGGATGGTCGGCGAGCTTCACGAGATCAACGAATCCCTGCAGGGCGGGCGTATCGAGAATCGCGCTTTCGCCTTCCCACACGACGCCGCCCATTCCCTTGAGTTTCAGATACGCGGCGATCTTCTCGCCTGTCGCGTTGCTCCTTACGAGAACTGCGGCGGCAATCGACCGCTTCACTGGATCGACGGCGGCAAGGGCGTTGAACACCGGCTCCAAGTAGTCGTCAAACTTCGGACTTGCCGCGACAACCGCCTGGACGAACCCAGGCATCTTCGGCTTTGCCGAGACATGCTCGTCCGCTTCCCAGCCAGGGAACTCGCCGCGCAACCGCCCGCGCACGAAGACGCGATTCACCGCCTCTACGACGGCAGGCGACGAGCGGTAGGTCTCGTTGAGTTTTTGCGTGTCGTAGGCTTCTTCGTCCGCCGCTTCACGGCTGAATATCCCGACATCGCCGTTGCGCCAACCGTATATAGCCTGCTTCCTGTCGCCGACGATAAAGACCGACTTCTCGCCATCCGAAGTCTTCGCCTCTTCAATGAGCGGCGAGAGCGCGGCCCACTGTTCGCGGCTCGTGTCCTGAAATTCATCGAGAGCCCATGCGCGGATCTTCGCATCGAGGCGATATTCAAGCGCGAGGCGAACATCGTCTGGCAGAGACGCAACGAGGCGCGGCACGTCGTCGAAGACGAGAAGCCCCTTCCCGCGCACCTTGGCGTCGTAGTCCTTCTCGTATTCCGATATAAGGCGATAGACGCCGCGGGCAAACTCAAGCCGACGGCGCACGACAAAACCGCAGACGCCAATGATTGCAGCACGCACGGCTCTCGCCTGTGCACCTCCGAAGGAATACGCCTTGCGGTTGAACGACACGTCGATTGTCGCGCCCGAGAGGAAGCCGTCCATCTCGAAGAACTTCTTTGCAAATCCCTTGAGTCCGTCGAAACTGCCGCGGAAGTTCCGCACCCATTCGACGAACTCCGGCCACGAACTCGAGTCGCAGATGCCGACGAGATCATCGGCGAGCCGAGAAAGCTCCTTCTCGTCGGTCGCAGCCCATGCAGGCGACTCGCCCCATATCGACGACGCTTCGCCCCATGCGCTTTCCGACGGATTCGCGCGAACGAGCGACTGCCACTTCTTGACGAAGTCGCGGTAGGAGCCGATGAAGCTCCTGACGTCCTCGCCGTTCATCGCGAGCGAGAACGCGTCGGTGAACGCGCGGCGCGCGGACGCGTCGGTTCGGCGCAGGATCGAGAACGAGGTGCGAGCGAGCTCCTGCCCGGCGCGGTAGTCGTCCATTATCTCGACGCCGCCGTCAAGTCCGAGTTCGAGGGGGAAGCTCCTCACGATACGCATGAGGAAGCTGTCGAGAGTTCCTATCTGCGAGAGGTGCTGTGTCGCAATGACCTTGCGGAGAAGCGCCGCGCAGGAAGGATCGGTCTTCGCGCGTTCTGCGAGAAGCGAGACGAACCGCTCGAAGATCTCGCCCGCCGCCGCGCGCGAGAAGGTAAGCGCGACGATTTCGTGCGGTTCGAGCCCGCCCTTTACAAGCGCAATCAGCCGCTCGGCAAGCGCCTGCGTCTTGCCAGTTCCGGCCGACGCCGCGATAAGGACGTTCGTCTTCATTCAATTCGTCAGAAATAATATGTCACTTGCTCTCTGCATGCGCTAGTGGCGAAAGCATAGATAAAGAGAAACACCGCGGCGGCAATCACGACCCACATGACGATTGTCTTTGCATCGGTCTTTGCACGCTTGACCTCTTTCGGTGCGAGCGCCTCGTTCGCCCTGTCGACGTCTTCTGGATTCACGAGGATCCGAAGATATACGCCAAGTCCGCCTTGGTTAAAATAGTTGCTCACGATGCACAAGCCCGTAGCCCAGTTGTTTTTATGCGACTCGACAATGCCAGCGCCCTCCTTCGACACATGGCAGAGCTCAAATGGGATGTTCGCACACTCGAGTTTGCGGCAAATGGCCTCAGCCTCGTGGACATACACCCCGTCGCGCAACACTACCTTGCCGTCGTCGATCTTGGCAAATTCAACCTCGGCCTCTTCCTCAAGATTCCGCTCCTCGGCGTCCTGCCGACTATCAATGCCCGACTCGTCACCACGCTCTGCAGCGGACTTCCCGCCAAGAAGCGTTTCATAGAGTCCGGCCGATGTCAGCCCGAAGTAGGGGACGACAAAAAACACATCGAGAAAACCACAGGTAAGCCCAGAAAGCAGCCACCACAAGATAAACGACAAATCAAGCACGAACGAATCCCACTTCTGCCCCTGCATGACGCGCTCCGAGATGTCAAACGCTTCGCGCCAGGAAATCGCGGGGTTGTCCGCAAGCTCGTAGACGACCATTCGCAGCGCATAGGCCTTGACATACCCCGGGACGATGAGAAGCAGAGACCAGAGCAACACGGCGAGATCATGCATCAAGACGACATGCACGACATTCCAGTAGTGTCCGCTGCTGAACGCAAAAAACAGGTCCTTGAGACGGGCCATTCCGCGGTGACGGCCGACGAAATACTTTCGTACACCTACGGAAATCGGATTGCCGAGAAGAATCATGGCGAGGACCAGGGCTACGACAAGCAGGACCACCATGGTCGTCATGTCCATGGGCAAGCTTGTCGACGAACATGCGTCCATCACGCTTGTCGGATGGACTGTAGCAGTCGTCGACATCTTGACCCTGGGGCAAGTCGAGGATCGCAGAAAAGCACCGCCGTAATCGCCAATGACAATCGCGACAAGACTGACGAGAACGAGCGGCCAGTAGCCCGGCGAAAGAAGCGCAAGCGCCCGCTCCTTTAGTCCGGCCCGCGTCCATGTGCCGCTTGGATTGGCAGACGCAGACTCGAACCCGCCATCTGCGGCGGATTCAGACGCGATAACTTCCGCGCCGCAGTAGGGGCAGCAGAACCGCTCTTCTCCGCTGTCGAACAGCGACCTTCCACATGACTTGCAAAACATGGCGCACATTATACCAAATTATGCCACGGACAAAATTGACTCAACCAGCGCAAGAAATATGCCCTATGCGCTAGCCCTCAATCCGGCGGAGCTGGTCGGCGATCCATGCGGAGTCGACGCTTTCCTCGGGGGAGTTGAAGATCCAGTCGGCGAAATCCCACCGCCATTCGGAAGTGTCGGTCGCAGGCCAGAAGACGCCGCGCTCGATGCCATCGACAAGTTCCTTCACCTTCGCCTCGGCCTCGGGAACATCCGCGCCCGAGAACGACTCGGAGTAGCATGTGTCAGCGACGGTCTTGGCAAGGATGCAGTACGAAGCCGTGATGCGCTCGCGCTTCGCTTCGGGGAAGTCAGGATCGGCGTCGAGCATCGCGCAGTAGAGCGGAAGCTGCAAGCTCTTCCAGACGCGGGCGCCGTCCTTCTTCGTCTCGAACGCCGCGGCGCGCGCAGCGCTATCCCATGTCTTGTAGTCGATGACGCACCACTCGCCAGTGCGCTCGTTGAAGTCGATGCGGGCGCAGCGTCCCGCGACGAGCGTGTGGCCGTAGGCGACCTTCATCTTGCGCTCCGTCGCCGTGACGCGCCAGCCGTCCGCCGCACGCGCGGCC
>JAZSLQ010000142.1:0-2508 GCA_045535455.1 Kiritimatiellia bacterium
CTCGACGGCGCGTACACGATTCCCGCGACGGCCGGCTGGGTTGCAAACACCACCGATAATGTCTGGACTCTTCCTGGATCCACGGAGGCTGGCACTTCGTCGCCCACCATCACCGGCTCCTCCTACGAGGTGCCCGGGACCACCGATACCTCCAGGCTGCTCATTGGCGACGGCGGTGCGTTTACGACAGGTGTTGTGAGAACATCGATTCGCCTCAGCTATCGAATCTACGGCGAATATGTCGTTACGGACGAGCTGGAGGTCGCGCTGACGCAAGACACCTACATCGCCCAGAGGCACGGTGGAACCTACAAGTTCGAGAAACTCACGCTCAGCGACGATGGGGGGAACTGTAACTTCTATGTGGCCAATTCCACCAGGGAAAACGGCACCAAGCATCTGTACATCGGCGCGGGCGGCATAAATGTCAATGGGACTGCGGGCAAGTCCACGGCCCTTGTGTGCGGCTACGATAATCAAAACAGCCACGATGTAACACATCTCCACCCGTGGCACAGCGACTACGCGATCAACGGAAAGGGCGGCAGCACGCGCGACCTGCTCATCTACAGGACAACGTACCTCCACACGGACGACGAAAACGGCGTTCCGCGCACGGTTACGCTCAACGGCATCGCCGACGTCCGCGCCGCGCTGACGATAAATGGAAGCGGCAAGCTTCAGGTCAATTCCGACGGCATGAACGGCGGCGGCACCGGTAGCATCACGGTAACCGACTCCGCGACGCTCGCCTACGCGTCCGGCGCGGATCTCGGCGCGGGAGCGGTCACTGTCGGCGTGAATGCGACGATAGAGGTCGCTTCTGGCGTGCACACGTTCGGCGGCTTGACCCTCAATGACGGCGCGGCGCTCGCGTTCAATTTCACGGACCGCCGCGTTGCCCCGCAGCTCGCCATTGCCGACGGGAAGACGCTGACGGTGAATGGCGCGGTGAAGGTGAAGATTCCCGAGGGCAGCTTGCGGCCGACGGGTGGCGAGAAGATTCTCACCACCTGCGGCGGGTTCACGGCTGAGAAAGTCTCCCTTGTCGCCGGTGCGCCGGATTGGGTGCGCGGCCTTTCGGTCAACGCCGACGGCAACCTCGTCCTGGACGTCAAGCCGATGGGTACGATCGTCATTTTCCGTTGAGAATCTAAAACCTAGCGATACATAGACTACCGCGTGCAGCGTCGGGTTGTGCCCTTGGTCAACCCGACGCTTTCGATATAATCGCATTCGTGCATTGTTAACCTGCGCAGAGCCTTGACCGCAGCGGTAGCGAAGGCCCTCGGCAACCGTCGGAGTTTTTAAAACGCGCGGCATTGATGTCACGTCCGCCAAATATGCTATAATATTCGCATGGACGCATGCGGACAGAAAATAAAGGTGCCCACCACGGGGCTCTTCGACTTCCCGGAGCTTATTCTCGGAGGTGAGGGGAAGTATGTCGACAAGACAGACCTTCTGTACCAGCTTGCGTCGCCCAAGGCTGATGCGCAGATCTTCATCTCGCGTCCGCGGCGTTTCGGCAAGTCGCTCATGCTTTCCACCCTGAAGGCGATGTTCGAGGGACGCCGCGACCTCTTCAAGGGACTGGCCCTTGATGCGCTGCCGTGGGAGGGATGGGAGCAGCCAACGCCCGTCTACAGCTTCACGATGTCCAGCGCCAACGGGGGTACATACGAGGAATTCCGCATGGCGCTACGCGGCCTCGTGGAAAAGCTCTGTGCAGGATCCGGCTGTGCCTATGACAACAGCAACACGATTGCTTCCAACTTTGAATCGTTTCTCGCTTTTGCCGCAGCGAAGTCGCCGACGAAGAAGATCGTCGTTCTCATCGATGAATACGACGAGCCGGTCGCGAAGTTCCTCAACGACCTGCCGACGCTGAACAAGGTGCGCTCGGATCTCCACGACTTCTACGAGAAGCTGAAGGTCAACTCCGGTTCGATCCGCTTCCTCATGATGACAGGCGTGACGAAGCTCACGAAACTGTCGATCTTCTCGGGACTCAACCACCTCAAGGACCGTACGATGGATCCGCGCTTCGCGACATTGCTCGGCTACACGCCGGAGGAGCTGGACGGTCCCTTGCGCGAGAACGTCGAGGTGTTCGCCGCACAGAACGGCATGGACTTCGCGGCGGCGAAGAAGGCGCTTCTCTCGTGGTACGACGGGTATAGGTTCTCGCCGGACTCCGAGGCGAAGGTCTGCAACCCCGTGTCCCTCGGCAATGCCCTAGAAACGGGCAGGCTGAAGAACTACTGGGAGGCGACAGGCCACGCCACAATCATCGTCAATCGCATCAAGGCCGGGGACGCGATTCCGGCCGACTTGAATGGACTGGCCGTCACGCGCACGCAGCTCGATGTGTGCGAAGCCGAGACGATGCCGCTTCCCGCTCTGCTGTATCAGGGCGGCTACCTCACGCTTTCTGAGATAATCGACGAGAGTACTTTTCGCCTCGGCATACCGAACAACGAAATCGCGAACTCCCTGTCCGAGGGC
>JAZSLQ010000007.1:0-7340 GCA_045535455.1 Kiritimatiellia bacterium
GAGCGTAGAGATCGCGCAGTCGAAGCACCCTGCGCCCGCTTCGGCCGCGGCGAGATACATTGCCGCCGCCATGCCGCTCGTCATGTGCGGGTGGATCTGGATCGGCATCTTCGGCATCGCCTTGCGAAGCGCGGCGACGAGTTCGCGCGCGGCGCCGGGCGTGAGGATACCGGGCATGTCCTTGATCGCGAGAGAGTCGATGCCCATCGCCTCTTGGCTCTTCGCAAGCTCGACGTACTTCGCGACGGTGTGGACAGGTGACGTCGTGTAGCAGAGCGTGCCCTGCGCGTGGCCGCCATACTTCTTCACGCTCGCGATGGCGACTTCGAGGTTGCGCGGGTCATTGAGCGCGTCAAAGACGCGGAAAATATCCATTCCGTTCTCGCAGGCGAGCGCGACGAAACGGTCGACGACGTCGTCTGGATAGTGCTTGTAGCCGAGGATGTTCTGGCCGCGCAGAAGCATCTGAAGCGGCGTCTTCTTGCAGACCTTCTTGATGCGGCGAAGGCGCTCCCACGGATTTTCGCGCAAGAAGCGCATGCAGACGTCGAACGTCGCACCGCCCCAGCATTCAAGGGAGTAGTAGCCCGCGTTGTCGATCGTCTCGGCGATCTTGAGGATGTCGTCGGTGCGCATACGCGTCGCCCAAAGCGACTGGTGCGCATCGCGGAGCGTCGTATCCGTGATCCTGACGAAGGGCTTCTTCTTGTTTCCTGCCATTTTACACTTTCCTTTGTTATGATCGTCCGTCAAATTATCTTAGGCCCGTTACCCGTTACCCATTACCACCCCTCTAGCGACCGCTTGCGCGGCTCGCTTCGCTCGGGGGATACGTTCCCCGTTTCCCGAACAAGTATATCTTACTCTCAGTCCCCGAAATTAGCCGCCCGATGTTGGCGCGGTGCTTGAAGATGACGAACGCCGCGATCAGCGTAACGAGAATGCACTGCGGAAGATTGCGGTAGCCCTCCGTGCCGAGAATCGGGAACCACACGGCGACCATGAGAAACAGCGCCGCAGAGCAGCTGCCGAGCGAGATGTAGTGCGAGATGGCGAAGACGAGCGCGAAGAGCGCAAACGCAGTTCCGACGAGCGCAGGTGCAAGGCCGATAAGCATGCCGAACGCCGTTGCAACGCCCTTCCCGCCCTTGAACTTCATGTAAGGAGTCAGCATGTGACCAACGACACACATGACGCCGACAACGAGAGGAAGCCATGCTTCGTCCGGTGGAAGTTCCGGATCAAGAGCCCACTGTCGCGCGGCGAGCGTCGGCAGAAGACCTTTCAGGACATCGCATGCAAACGCGAGAACGCCCCACTTCTTGCCGACAGTGCGAAAGACGTTCGTCGCGCCAATGTTCTTTGACCCGACGGTGCGCACGTCGACGCCGCGCATCTTGCCGATGAGAAAGCCAAACGGAATTCCCCCGACGAGATAGGCGATGACAAGCCAGACTGCTACAATGATACTGATTTGCATAGGCAAATATTATACCACATCCCGCGTTTTTCAGTCGAAGCCGAGAACATTGCGCATGTTGTATGCGCCTGCACGCTTTCCTGCGGCCCAGACGACGGCCTTCAGGGCACCCGCGGCAAATGCCTCGCGGCTCTGCGCACGATGCGTAAGTTCGACGCGCTCTACATCGCCCGCGAACATGACAGTGTGATCGCCCACGACTGATCCGCCGCGTAGGGCGTGGATCGCGATCTCGCCGCGAGGCCGCTCGCCGACCTCTCCCTGCCGCCCGTAGATCGCCGCCTTGTCGAAGTCAGCGCCACGGCCGGCCGCGGCGGACTTCGCAAGCATAAGCGCAGTTCCGGACGGCGCGTCCTTCTTGTGACGATGGTGCATCTCCGTCACCTCGACGTCGTACTCGGGTCCAAGGACTTCGGCGGCCTTGCGAACGAGCTCGAGAAGGAGATTCACGCCAAGCGAGTAGTTGCCGCTCTGCACGACAGGGATCTTCGCCGCCGCAGCGTCGACGACTTTTTGTTCGTCGGCGGTGAGGCCGGTCGTTCCAATGACGTAGGGAATTCCCTCTTCGGCGGCCTTGGAGATTGCCGCTGGAACCGCCGCATGGAAAGAGAAGTCGATTACGCCCTCGGTGCCCTTCGGCCATTCGCGGTCGTAATCCTCCGCGATATCAACCTTGGCGACAACCTCGCAGCCGGCTCCCTCGGCGAGAGAGCAAAGCATCTTGCCCATCCGTCCCGACGCTCCTATAATCGCAATCTTCATTTACTCAATTCCCCTGTGTTCAAAGTTCTCTGCTTCTCTGCGCCTCTGCGTCTCTGCGTTAAAAACCGCCGTCACTTTGTGAAGTGAACGATGAAACCGCCACCGGAAGCCATGTGGAAGGAGAGCTCATCACCCGCCTTGACAGCCGCCGTCTCGTGGATGTACTTCGTCGGGTTCTCGTCGGCATCGCCAGCATCGCGGAAGATCTCGGCCTTCCAGTCACCTTTGCCGAGGAAGCAGGTCTTGAACGCGAAGTCGCGCGCTTCCTTGTTCGTGATTCCGGCCGCGTACCACGAGCCGTCCTTTGCCTTCCTTGCGGCCGCCGCGAACGACTCGGGGCAGCCACCAAGTCCGACGGTATCGTCCCAGACGACAGGGGTCTTGGCCATGAACGCGAAGCACTCCATGTTCTTCTCGTACTTCGTGGGCGAGTCGCTGAGCATCTGGAGCGGCGCCTCGTAGAGCGCCATAAGCGCCATCTGGTGGCAGCGCGTGCCGACCGAGCCGGGGTTGGTGCCATTGCCCCTGTAGTCGCCGATCTTGTAGTTGTCCATCGCGGCAGGCGTGTAGTCCATGGGACCAGCTGTCATGCGGAGGAAGAAGCAGGCGACGTCGTTCGAGCACATGTCTTTCTCCTTCTTCCCCCACTTCATCTGTTCAAGCCCGTGGATTCCCTCGAAGTTGAGGACGTTCGGGTAGGTGCGCTGGAGGCCGACCGGACGGTAAGCGCCGTGGTAGTCGACGAGCATCTTGTGCTTCGCGCAGGCGGCCGCGAACTTTTCGAGGAAGCTCGCGACTTCCGCGTCGCCGCGGTCCATGAAGTCTACCTTGAAGCCCTTCGCGCCCAGCTTCGAGAAGTGCTCTGCGACCTTCTCCTCCTCGCCGTATACCTGGGCCCACGCCATCCAGAGGATTATGCCGACGCCCTTCTTGTTGGCGTAGTCGATGAGATACTCCACATCGACCGCCGGGCTGTAATTCCAGATGTCGAGTTTGGCGCTCCAGCCTTCGTCGAAGATCACGTATTCGACGCCGTTCGCGGCCGCAAAGTCTATGAAGCGCACGTACGTCTTCGTGTTGCATCCCTTGCCGTTGTCGAAAGCGTTCCACCAGTCCCATGCGACTTTGCCGGGCCTGACCCAGGAGAAGTCGGCGCCCTTCGCGGCAGGCGTCGCAAGCGCGTAGAAGATGTCCGCCTCGCAGAGCTTGGAAGGCGAGTCGGCGAGCGCAAAGGCGCGCCAGGGGAACGCGCGCGGCGCATCGGCCTTGGCGATGAAGTCTTCCGTTTCCTTGACCTTCACCCAGCGGCCGCCCTTCTTAAGCCCGGTTTCCTTGCCCCAGCCGCCGACGCGCTCGGTCGTCTTCGGATACTTGGCGAAGAGCGACTTGAGCTTCGTGCCGCCCTCGGTCTGCTCGACGTCGCCAAAGTTCCAGATCGGATAGTCGTGGAGACCAGCGTCGACGACCGCGACGGTCTTGCCCTTGACCCCGGTGGAGTAGATGAACGGGAGATAGATCGCCTTTTTGTCGTCTGTCTTGAGGGCGGATGCATCGGCAAACTCGGGAACCGTCTCCTCGCAACCGAGCGAGCCGCGACCGGTGCGATTGAACCAGCAGCGAGCGCCCTTGGGGACAGTCAGATCGGCCTTCTCGCAGTTGACTATGCCCGCCTTCTTCGTCTCGAAGCGATAGGCAACGCCGTCGTTGCGCGCGGCGAGCCTCACGCCCCAGTCGCCGAAGTCGACGAAAGTCTCGCTGGCGGCAAGGCACACCTTCCCCTTCTTGTACACTGGGAAATCGGCGGAGCCGCCGGTCTTCTTCGCAGTTACGTCGACAGGCTTCGCTCCGCCTTCCATGACGCACTTGCCGTTCATCTTGAGCCCTATCTCGGTCCTGTGGACAACGAGAACCCCATCACGCAACACCTCGTAGGCGAGAGGATTGGAATAGAGGCGAATCTCGTTCTTCCCGTCAGGGGAAGTTGCAGAATGCATAATTCCCAAATACTTAGACTTGGGCGCACTTGAGCAACCCGTCAACACCAAAGCCGCCGCAGATGCGGCAAGAATAGACATCTTCATAGTTTTTCCTTTGTTAATCGTATTTGCGACACCGCTCGTTAAGCTTGGACTCAGCCCTTGCCCACTCGCTTTGCCGCTCAAACAATTTGTCGTTATTATACCAAAAAACATGGCCGCTTTGCGAACCAAGAAAGATTCACTATCAGAGCCGACACGCAAAGTCGTTGTAGCCGAACTTATGGACAAGCTCTTCGCTCCCGTCCACATGGCGCAGGACTATATCTGGCAAGTTGACGCCGTTGAACGTGTTGTTCTTGACCATCGTGTAGATCGCCATGTCGCCAAAGACGACGGTATCGCCCTCATGCAGCTCGTGATTGAACGAATATACGCCGATTTCGTCGCCGGCAAGGCATGTCGGCCCGCCAAAGCGGTAGATGAATGAGGAATGGGGAATGGGGAACGTATCCCCCGAGCGAAGCGAGCCGCGCAAGCGGTCGCTAGAGGGGTGGGAACGGTAGACAACTCCACCGATTACCGGTGGGGTGTAGGGCATCTCGATGACATCCGGCATGTGGCATGCCGCGCTCGTGTCAAGAATCACGTTGGAAATGCCGTCCGCGCCCTTCGGCTGGATTTCGAGTACGCGCGACTCGAGCGTTCCCGCATTGAGTGCAATCGCCTCGCCAGGTTCAAGATAGACGACAAGATGCGGGTGTCGCGCCTTGAAATCGTTCAAGAGCGCGACAAGCCCATCGACATCATAACCCTTGCGCGTGATATGATGGCCGCCGCCTAAGTTCACCCATTTCATCTGCGGGAGGAATTCGCCAAACTTCTCCTCGAAACCAGCAAGAACTTTCTTAAGTTCGTCAAGCCCCTGCTCGCAAAGGCAATGAAAGTGAAGACCATCAAGCATTGAAAGTTTAAAACCGAGAGTCGAGCGCGAAGCATCCAAGTCGACAAGTTTGGTGCCGAGCCGAGACGAGGGGCGGCAAGGATCGTATGCGGGCGTCGTCGCAACGGAAACTTCAGGATTTACTCTAAGCCCAACAGAGACACCGCGCTTGCGCGCCATCTCTCCGTAGAGCGCGACCTGCCGCGGCGAATTGAAGACGATGTGGTCGATGAGCCCCAAGAGTTCATCCATCTCCCCTGGGATAAACGCCGGCGCGAAGACATGAGTCTCGCCACCAAAATTGTCGTGCCCATGCTTCGCCTCGAAAAGCGAACTCGCCGTCGTGCCCGCGAGATACTTTGCGCACAGCGGATAGACGGCAGTGCACGAAAATGCCTTCTGCGCGAGGAGGATGCGAACGCCTGCACACTCGGAGACATCTTTAAGAATCTCCAAATTGCGCACAAGCGCCGCTTCATCAATAATGTATCGTGGTGTATTCACTTAACCAACCGCGCAAACAGAAATAAAATGGCTACAACAAGTCCAATCAACAGAATGCGGACTATCACAGACAGAATTCCAAGGATTCCGCCAAGGCATTTACCCCACAATTCTGTAATGTTAGTGTTCTCCAATGTTAATCCACCTTGACGGGATCGAACGTCTCCTGCCACGGAAGACCCTGAACATTGAGCTCGGCCATAAACGGATCTGGGTCGAACTCCTCGCAAGTGTGGACACCCTTTGTCGTCCACTTGCCCTCGAGGAACATCTTGGCGCCGATCATCGCGGGGACGCCAGTCGTGTAGCTAATCGCCTGCGAGCCGACCTCGGCGTAGCACTCCTGGTGGTCGCACACGTTGTACACGTAGTAGTCGACCGGCTTGCCGTCCTTCATTCCGTGGAAGATGCAGCCGATGTTCGTCTTGCCCTTCGTGCGGGGGCCAAGCGTCGCGGGGTCCGGAAGAAGCGCCTTCAGAAACTCGATCGGAACGATCTTCTGGCCCTTGAAGTCAATCGGGTCGATGCGCGTCATCCCGACGTTCTCAAGACACTTCAAATGCGTCAGGTAGCTCTGCCCGAAAGTCATGAAGAAGCGGATTCGCTTGATGCCCTTCAGGTTGCAGCCCAAGGACTCAAGCTCCTCGTGGTGGAGAAGGTACATGTCCTTCTTGCCAACCTGGTCAAAGACATACTCGCGCTTGATAGCCATAGGCGCGGTCTCGACCCAATAGCCCTTGTCGAATGCCTTCCGGCACTCCACCTCAACGCCATGAGCATCGACAATACGCCCATCGGCAAGCACTTTCAACTTTCCACTTTCAACTTTCAACTCGTCAGCGACCCAGTAGCTGCCCTTCGCGGCGACTTCGCGGATGTTGATCTCAGGGTTGAAGTTCGTCGCAAACGGATAGCCGTGGTCGCCACCGTTGCAATCGAGAATATCGAGCGTCTCTATGGTGTCGAAGTAGTGCTTCTGGGCGTAGGCGGAGAACACCTGCGTTACGCCGGGATCGAAGCCGCAACCGAGGATAGCGGTAAGCCCCGCCTTCTCAAATTTCTCGCGGTAGGCCCACTGCCAGGAGTACTCGAAGTGCGCCTCGTCCGGCGGCTCGTAATTGGCGGTATCCAAGTAGCTAACGCCAGCCGCGAGGCACGCGTCCATGATCGCGAGATCCTGGTAGGGAAGCGCGATGTTCATTACGAGGTCGGGCTTGAACTCCTTGATGAGAGCGGTGAGGCGCGGCACATCCATCGCATCGATCTGCGCAGTCGTGATCTTCGCAGGAGCCGTAGCCGCCTTTGCCCACGCGCCCTTTCCTTCGGCCGCGCGACGGTCGACATCCGCCTTGATGGCGTCGCAGCGCGACTGCGTGCGCGAAGCGATCAGGATCTCGCCGAACACGTCAGGGTTCTGGGCCATCTTCGCGGCCGCAACTCCGGCGACTCCGCCAGCGCCAATGAGCATCACTCTCTTCGCCATCCTCGAATCTCCTTTCAGGTTTGAAACGTGGGTATAGTATACCATATTTACCCACCAACACAAGAACGCTACTTGCTGGAATATCCCCACCTTTGTAAAGAGCTGTCGAGCCCTCGGAAAGGCCCGCGCGGTTTTTGCGGAATTCCGAAGGTTTTGCGGCCGTGCTTGTTGCGCAAGCGGTTGCGTCTATCC
>JAZSLQ010000136.1:0-8580 GCA_045535455.1 Kiritimatiellia bacterium
GTTTCGGACTGGAAGGCGTGGGAGCAGGCAAAAGTCGGCGAGGACTATCCCGTGACGCTTGCTCTGAATCCGATGGACGGAGATCCAACGAACGAGATACAGTCGGTGTCGCTCGCCTATCGCACCGACTTCGGGGAAATCGCCTTCACCAACATGGAAAAGGGCGCCGTGTCTTCGGAAGAGGGCCAGCTCTGGGTCGCGACGATTCCGGGGACGGCCATCTCGCAGGCGGGACACATTCTCCGCTGGGCGGCGGTTGCAACGGATGCGGCGGGCAACAAGTGGCGCACGCCGAGCTTCTGCGATCCCGACAACGCCTACGAGTGGTACGGGACGCTCATCGAGCCGCCGGACGGCTTGATATCCGAGAAGCTGCAGACGTTCCACATCTTTGCGGATGCAACGGCGCAGGCGAACATGGACAAGCAGTATGACTCGATCGCCGGCTCCATGCCGTACGGCGCGCGCGTGCAGATATACGACAGCCAGACCGGCTTCTACTACGACAACGTCAGGATTGACCTGCGCGGCAACACTACTGCCGGATTCAGGAAAAAGAGCCACGGTATCCGCTTCATCAAGAGCCAGCCGCTCACCTGCAAGAATCCGTTTACTGGCGAACTCATTGATGGACTTCGCAAGGTGTCGTTCATCGCGGAGTATAGCGATCCGTCGTTCATCCGTCAGGCGCTGGCGTTTCAGATGTTCAAGGACATGGGGCTCAACGTTCCGTATTCGTATCCCGTGCGCCTCAACATGAACGGCGAATTCTTCCAGATGGCGTTCCACTCCAACAGGTTCACGGACGAGCTGATCGAAGACTACTACGGACTCGACCCGCTTGGCTATTCCTACAAGAGCGTCGGTACGCTGCGCGGCGCGACAACGGCGGGAGGCACCGAGAAGAAGACCCCTGACGACGGGAACGACAAAGACCTTTCCGTGCTAAGTGTGTTCTACGGGACTTTCTCCGGTGCAGATAACGTATCCGAGTCGTTCGATGGTGACGGCATGGACAGCGAAATCCCCGCAGTCACCAAGGCCGTCGTAAAGAAGTTTGATCTCCCGGCGTGGCTCAACTATCTCGCAGCCACACGCATTACCCAGGAATGCGACGACGTCTGGGCGAACCTCTGCGCGTACTACGACGTGAACGGAACTGACACATGGATGCCGCTCGGCTACGACTTCAACGTCTCGCTCGGCGCGATTTATCTCGATGATTCGAATTACAAGAAAAGATGGCCAGACAATCCAACTATGGCGAACGTCGACAACTTCAAGTCGCATCCGTTCTATGGCGGCAACCGAGTCCGTTGCCACAGATACAATTCAACCAGCACCATCAACAGCGGCAACCGTGGCTTCGAGGCGGTTTGGCAGAGTCCGAAGTTCCGCAGACTCTATCTGCGGCGCCTGAGGACCGTGATGGACGAACAGCTGAAGACCCCGGGAACGACGAAGGACGAGACGCCGTTCTGGTCCAACTACGTAGTCGCCTATACTAACGCAATCACGGCGGATGCGGCGCTCGACCGTGCGAAGTGGGGTTACGGCAACGGCACGTCAATCTACTGGTGGCCTAATGCACTGAATCTTGAAGAGGGAATTGCAGACCTTTGGGATAACTACGTCGTCCCGCGGCGCGAGCATCTCTTCGTTACGCACTCCGTGAACAACACGGAAAAGGCGATCGGCTACGGAAAGGACTTTAACGCCGGAATCCCGAACGCGCAATCTCCCATTGTCGACCTGAAGGCGGGATTTTCTGTCGACAACACGACGGACGAAACGAAGACTGCGATTGACGACCTCGAGAAGATTGTCATCCGCAACGCCAATGCAGAGGCAGTGGACATGAGCGGATGGCGGCTTACGGGACGCTTTGTCATGACGCTTCCGGCCGGCACGGTTGTCGACTCGAACGACACGATCACAGTTGTCGTGGATCGCAAGACGTATGTTGCGACGCACGACGCGGAACTGACCGACCAGGTGATCGTTGGCAACGCGAAACTTGCCGCCGACACGACATCGTTCACGCTCTTTGATGTAAATGGGACGGAAGTCGTCAAGGTCGCACAGCCCAGCAACGAATCGAAGTTCCTGAGGATATTGGCGTGGGACGGCATTCCTGTCGCGGACGACGACAACGGCACAGACGAATGGGTGACGCTCACAAATATCAGCGACTCTGTGACTCTCGACCTTACGGGCGTCAATGTGAAAATCGGCAAGGATACGACAGCGCCGAAATGCAACATCACGCTTGCAGGCGGGACGCTTCTGCCGGGAGGGACTATTACGTTGAGGAGTTCCGATTTTGGTTTGGCCAACGGCTGGGAGAAGATCACAAACGGCGCGATATATCTTCAGTTGACGGACGCTAACGGTACCATCGGGCTGACGAGCGAAGCGATTACTCAGAAATCTTTTGCAGGGTATGAAAAGGGGAACGTCTATCTGCAAGTGACTTCATTCGGCGCGTCATTCGGGCCAGGCGACATTATCGTGGTGCCGTATCCTGTGACGACCGTTGAAGTTGCTCCCGGCGAAGATGCTGCGCTCGAGGCGACGACGCCTGAAGAGGCAGAGGCCGCGCTTGCGGACTGCGAGATCGTCCTTTCCGACGAAGACAAAAAGGAGGGGCTTGTCACCAATGTGCTGAAGCTTGTCGCTGTGCCTGTCGCTTTCGTAGATCCTTCGACCGGCGATGAGACGATTTCATACGTCGCGCGGGTGGAAGTTGACGAGACGAAGGTCTCTGCGCCGGCGATAGGCGAACCGGAGGCGTACGACGACAAGCCTGTAAAGGTTGAGGATGTAGTGGGCGGCAAGGAGGTGAGCGTTTCGATAACCAATGCCATAATTGGCCTTTGGTACGGCTATGAAGTTGCGGACGAGCTTGGCGCAAGTGCCGTATTCGGCAACGACGTTGGCTCTTTCGAGCGCGCAAAGGGACCTGCACACACGGTAAAGGGCTCTCATCGCACGCAACCCAGCGGGTTCTTCAGGGTAAAAGTCCTTCCGTCCTGCCCTAAAGAGTAATTTTGTTCAAATTACCTCAGACTTCGCCATTGCGGAGTCGCGCGGAAAAGAGTATAATGTCCGTAAAAAGGACACTTGCGTCCGCATGAGGTAATTATGAACAAGTATCTTGACGCTTTCATGAAGACCTTCCCCTACGAGGGTCTTACTTACGACGACGTGACGCTTGTCACGCAGTATGCCGACTTCCTTCCCGACGACGCGTCGCTCGAGACGAAGCTCACGAGCCGCACGACGATGAAGATTCCGTTCATCTCGGCCGCAATGGACACCGTGACCGAGGCGCCGATGGCGATTGCTATGGCGATTGCGGGCGGCATCGGCGTGATCCACAAGAACCTCGAGGAGGACGACCAGGCGAAAGAGGTCGCTAAGGTAAAGAACTACCTCAACGGCATGATCGCGAAGCCCATCTGCTTCCATGCGAACGACGACATCTCGTTCCTCCGTTCGGAGAAGAAGCGCATGGGACTCAAGTTCAACGGCTTCCCTGTGCTTGACGACGACGACCGGCTCGTCGGCATGATCACCTCGTCCGACATGCGCTTCGCGCCGATGGAGGCGAAGAAGCTCAAGGACGTCATGCAGCCCGCGCCGATTACGTCAAAGCCTGGCACCTCGCTCAAGAAGGCCTACGACCTGATGAGGGCGGCAAAGGTCGGCAAGCTTCCCCTCGTCGACAAGGAAGGGCGCGTAGTGGGGCTTTACAGCTTCACGGATGTCGCACGCATCATTGAGAACCCGAATGCGGCCTACAACTGCGACGACAAGTTCCGTCTCAGGGTCTCGGCTTCGGTTTCCGGCGGGAAGGGCGATCTTACGCGCATGGAGAAGCTTGCCGACGCTGGCGTCGACTGCGTTGTCGTCGATTCCGCACACGGACACTCCAAGGGGATCATGGAGATGACGAAGTACATCGCCAAGCATTTCCCGAAGATCGACGTCATCGCCGGCAACATTGCGACGGGCGAGGCGGCGAAGGCGCTCGCGAAGTGCGGCGCACATGCTGTCAAGGTAGGCATCGGTCCCGGCTCGATCTGCACGACGCGCGTCGTCTGCGGTGTCGGCATCCCGCAGCTCACCGCCGTTTACAGCGCGGCAAAGGCGCTTAGGGGCAGTGGAGTTGCTGTCATTGCCGACGGCGGCATCAAGCTCTCCGGCGACGTTCCGAAGGCGCTTGCCGCGGGTGCGGACTCCGTGATGCTCGGCTCTGTCCTCGCAGGCACCGAGGAAAGCCCGGGCGAGAAGATCTACTCGAACGGCCGCCAGTACGTCGTCTATCGCGGAATGGGCTCGATGGCCGCGCTCAAGAACGGCAAGGGCTCGCGTGCGCGCTACTTCCAGGACAACGAGGCGGAGGACGATCTCGTGCCACAGGGCATCGAGGGAATGGTTCCTTATTCCGGCCGCGTGAAGTCTATCATGACTCAGTTCTGCGGCGGCCTCAAGGCGTCGCTCGGCTACTGCGGCACTAAGACGATAGCGGAACTCCAGGAGCGCGGCAAGTTCTACCGCGTTACGGCTGCAGGCCAGCGCGAGGCGAAGCCGCACGACATCACGATCACCAAGGAAGCTCCTAACTACAGGACATGACAAAGACCTGGCAGGACTACGGCCGCGAGTGGCTTGATACGCTCGTTGTCGCGATTTCCGTCGCGATGGCGTTTCGCGCATACTTCTACGAGCCCTTCAACATTCCGACCGGCTCGATGCAGGAGACGCTTTGGGGCTACCATACTGTCGAGAACGTCGAGCAGAAGACATGGGACGCCTTTCCACTTTCGATCTTGAAGTGGCTGTGGACTGGCGAACGAGTCGTCGACTACAAGGCGCCGGCGTCAGGAATGGCGCATGTGACGCCGCGCAACGACGGCTTTTCGAATATCCGCGTCGGCACAAGCACAAAGACGTTCAAGCTGCCGACAGACGCGTGCCGTTCGATAGCAGGCCGCCATTTTCGCGCGGGCGAGACGCTGTGGAAGGGCGCGATAGTAACAGGCGACTTCATCTTCGTGAACCGCTGGATATGGAACTTTAGGAAGCCGCGCAACGGAGACGTGATGATATTCTCCACGACCGGCATGGCGCCGTCGGAGAACGGCATGCATGTCGGCATCGACGGCAAGCGATACCTGATCCAGCAGGAGACTCACTACATCAAGAGGATGAAGGCGACGCCCGGCGAGACGTATGTCCTTGAGCATCCCGTCGCAGGAAGGCCAACCACGGTGACGATGGGCGAGGACGAGTACTTTGCCTGCGGAGACAATTTCAACAACAGCTACGACAGCCGCTACTGGGGCCCCGTTCCCGGTTCAAAACTACGGGGCGTCGGAAGCGTTGTCTTCTGGCCATTCAACGGATGGAGGATCATACGATGAGCGAAGAACAACTTATTCAAACGCCAGGGGTCTTCGGCGAAACGGGGAACTTCCTGCTTGAACGCGAACTCGGTCGCGGCGGCATGGGCGGCGTCTATATGGGGCGCGACAAAATGCTCGACCGCCCCGTCGCCGTCAAGGTGATGCTCAAGGAATACGGTGCAGACGCCGAGTTCGTCGAGAAGTTCAAGCGCGAGGCACAGGCCGCGGCGCGTCTCATCCATCCGAACATCGCGCAGATCTACAGCTACGGCATTGCGGACGGCATGCCGTACATCGCGATGGAACTCGTCGCAGGCGGATCTCTCGACCAGCTTATGAAGAATTCGGGTGCGTCGATTGACATCCCGCGCGTCATGAAGATCTGCGAACAGGTTGCGCAGGCGCTCCGTTGCGCCGCAGACCAAGGGCTTGTCCACGGTGATGTAAAGCCGGAGAACGTTCTCCTTGATGCAAACGGCAATGCAAAGCTCGTAGACTTCGGCCTCGCGGCGATGCAGAAGGACACGAACGAAATCTGGGGCACTCCCTACTACATCGCCCCCGAGAAGGTGAAGAAGGAGCCAGTCGACTACCGCGCTGACATGTACTCCCTCGGCGGGACGATCTACCATGCTCTCACCGGCGTCGCACCGTTCGAAGGCGATGACGCGGCTGCCGTAGTCAGAAAGCGCTTTGAGGGCGCACCGGTGCCGCCGAGCACGATACGCCCAGCCATCACTCCGCAGATCGACGCTCTCGTCCTCAAGATGCTCGCCCTCAATCCAGCCGACCGATTCCCGTCGTTCGAGGCGCTTCTCCAGGAGTTTGGTCGCGTGATGGCGACGGGTCTTACTGCTTCCGCAGCAGGTTCGCAAGCGGCGACGGCTACGTCCACCGGCGGACGCAAGATCATGATGAAGGGCCGCAAGCGCTTCAAGGTCAAGACGTCAGTCGAGGGCGAAGAGGGCAGAGGCGAGCAGCAGCCAACCCGCCCTGCGCCGCCTCCAGAGCCGGAAGAAGGCGGAGTCGCCGGCAAGGTGCTTGCCGTAATAGGCATAACCATTGCCGCAATCGGTCTTGTCGCGGGACTTCTCGTCTGGTATGTAATCGCAGACAAGAATGCTCGGGAGAAGGCGAAGCAGGAACAGATTGCAAGCAACATCAGCAGGGCGAGGGATGCCATTGCCGACGTAAGGAAAAACGCCGAGCAGTTTGCCGAGCATTGCGACGATCTTGCGGCAAAGTCCCTTAAGACCTGCCAGGAGCCGACCGATAAGTTGACGAGAGAACTTTCCGGCAAGTTCGACGCCTCGCTGCTCGTAGGCCTCAAGCCAGGCCCGACTCCTGAACTCCTTGCGGCCATTGCCCTGACGAATGTCGTGGAAAAGGCCGCAGAGGGTGACACGAATGCGCTTGCCGCGGCTGCGGCTCCGCTCGCCCAGGCGATGGCTGGCGCAATGCAGGAAATGGCCACGGCAGTTGCGGCTGCGGTAGCGGACATTCCCAAGTTCCGCCCGCCGAACGACGACGAGGCAGATCCCGCGTCGCCTGAACACGAGGCTTATGTAAAGGCGAAAGAAGCCTGGGAAAAGGAGCAGAAGGAGAAGATGGCTCAGGCGGCCGAGGAACAGAAGAAAGCCGCCGCGACGTCCGCGGCAGCAACGCAGACTGCGCCGGTTTCCACCGACCTTAATACCGTTGAAGGCGTCAAGGCGGCTTTTGAGGTCCAGTTGAGGGAGATTCTGGCGGTGGCCAAGCGAGACACGGGAATCATCTGGGAGCGCGCTTACGGTTGCCAGGCCGCGTCAATTCGCATTCGCCACAAGATAAACGGGCTTCTTGAGAAGATAGACAGCTTCAAGGTCGAAGGCGAAGACGAGGCGGCGATGCAGCAGCTGGCGTCTTTCAGCCAGGCGGCGAAGGACGAATTCGACCAGATCAAGGCGTCGGACGATGTCACGGCCATTCAGAAAGGCGTGTCCTTCATCAAGTCCAAGGGCTCGAATGCTGTGAAGCAGACGGTGGATCGGATCTTCTTGGCCACGAAAGAAATGGAGCGTCGCCTGAAGCAGATCGAAGAATACGAAAATACAATAAAGATCCAGCAAGCGGCTGATCAGAAGAAGCAGGAGACGATAGCCGCGGACAACAAGAAGATAGAAGAAAAGTTTGAGTCTCTCGTCACCGCCGGTGTCTTCAAGCAGCTTGACTGGAAGGGCGCAACACGCCAGCTGACGATGGTGAAGGACGAATTCAAGTACTCCGAGAGCCAGATCTACGCCGACGTGTTCATCCAGAAGGTCAAGATGATGGCAACCGTCCAGGAAGTGTTCATTGCCAACTGCAAGGATTACAAGTTTGCGAAGACGAAACTTGCCCGGTTCAAGATTGCGAACATCACCGAGAAGGAAATCACCTTGATAAAGCCCGACGGCAAGTCCCAGATGAAGATGACGTGGGTCAAGTTCTACCAGCAGTTCCACGGCAGTCTGAACGAGCTCGTCGTCAAGTTCATCGAGAAAGGCAAGAACGTCAGCAAACTCGCCGACGGCAAGCGCTTGAGCTTGCAGCCCTGGGCCGATGCCATGATGGGCGCGGCCTTGACGATGCAGATAATCTGCGGCGACGATCCGACCGCGCCTGCGCGCGCCGAGCAGATTGCGAAGGCCGCGGTCAAGGATCTTCCCGACTACCTGAACCGCGCAAAGGCCATCTTCCCTGACATGCAGTTCGACGCTGTCCCCGAGGAATGACATTCAACAAAGGAATAATGGCACAATGAAGACGACGCTTGCTTTCTTCACGGCGCTTGCCGCATCTTTCCTCGTCCACGCCGACTACACTCCGGAAAAATGGAATCTCGAGGCCCGCGACAAATTTGCCGCGCAACGCTTCGGAATCTTCATCCACTGGGGCATCTACGCCAACTACGCACAGGGCGAGTGGTACCAGCAGAACATCGGCATCGACACCGAGACATATGGGCGCATGATGGATGGTTTCTATCCGTCTAAGTTCGACGCGAAGGAGTGGGTGCGAGTTTTCAAGGACGCTGGTGCAAAATACGTCACAATAACCTCGCGCCACCATGACGGCTTCTCGCTCTGGCCGACAAAGGTCGACGACGGCTACAACATCGCCAACACTCCAAGTCGGAGGCCAAGCGGTC
>JAZSLQ010000145.1:0-6891 GCA_045535455.1 Kiritimatiellia bacterium
CGCATAGATGTTCGCCGCAGACCACTTGATCTGAGCCGCCTGAACACCAGCCGCGATTGCGACTGCCGCCAAGGCCATTATTAGTTTCTTCATTGTTTTGTTTCCTTTTTTTGCTGCACGGCAGACAACCCACCGCACAAAATGTTATCAGAGAGAAAGGCCAGGGAAGTAGAGCGATGCACCAGTCGTGTCGCACTGTGTCCAAAAGCCCTGGCCAGGAGCGATCTCGACGGTATCATCGATGAATGCCATGCTGTCATCTTGCCAGCCAATATCGGGATCACCCCAATCAGCCCAGGTATAGGTTGAAATAGTATAGCCTGACGAGTCGAGGACGTTGAGATAAACTTCGCCATCGCCAGCGTTCTGGGCGACAACAGTGTTCAGCTTCACCGCTGTCGGGAAGGGATTGCCGACTATCGTGACACCATTGTCGTTGAGTGTGATCGAGACATCTGATGTGGGGACCTGACCAGCAGACTGGAGTGTCACGCCCGTGGTATCGCACTGAATCCAGAACGAGCTTCCAGGAGCGACCTTGACAGTGTCATCGATGAAGGCCATGCTGTCGTCCTGCCAACCGATGTCGGGATCGCCCCAATCAGCCCAGGTATAAGTCGCAATGGTATAGCCTGACGAGTCGAGGACGTTGAGATAAACTTCGCCATCGCCAGCGCCAACGGGCTTGATGTTCGTGAGCGAGAGCTGGGCCGCGCCTACATCAAGGAACTGACCGCCGCCAAGAGTGACGCCAGTATCGTTGAGTTCGCTGGCAGCATAGCCTACAACAGTTCAAAGAGCGATATTCGGCATGGTTTTATGAAAAATTATCTTTTGAAGGATGTGACGGTGCCGTAAAGTGCAGTAAAATATATGTTTGGAAAGGGGAAAAATATGGCAAGGGAAAAAGGTATGGGAAACCTACAAAAAGAGAAAAGCGGCCGTTGGACGATGCGTGTCTGCATTAACGGTGAGAGGTATGCTCGATCAACACGGACAAGGGATAAGGAGAAGGCCGAGAGATTTCTCCAACGGTTTCTCTCCCCATTCGGGTTGGGCGAACGGCTGCTACCGTTTGCACAAGTCTGGCGGGAATACGAGAAGTCGCCGAATCGCCGAGAGTTGTCACCCGCTACAATGAACGGTAAACGTCTTGTCTGGATGCACTTTGCCGAGTGGATAGAGGCGAATCATATGGAGATGACGCAGCTGAAGCAACTGACCCCAGAGGTGGTTGCGGAGTATCTTCGCGTCTTAAGGCTCCACCATTGTGCAAGCACCTACAACAACCGTGTCTGCGTTCTGCGGGAAATATGTCGCGTCCTGGCGGAACAGGCTGGTTTGGAGGAAGATCCGTGGGCGGGCGTTCGCTTGCTGACGGATGACAGCCACACGCGCCGTGAGTTCACAATCGATGAGCTGAACCGGATAATGGCAGCTGCAGAACGGGCAGGAGAGAAGTGGAAGACCCTGTTCTCAATTGGTGTCTACACCGGATTGCGGCTCGGCGATTGTTGTACACTTGACTGGTCGAGTATAAACAGTGACCGTGGAATCATTCAGTTAATTCCGCGCAAGACTCGGAAATACGCCCACGGTCGTCCAGTTACGATTCCAATACATCCAACACTCGCGGCGGTTTTGGGCGAGAAGAAGGATGGGCCGGTGCTACCTGAGATCGCCTCATGGTACGAGGGGGAAGAGCATTGGCGGATCAGCCGAGGACTTGAAATCATATTCAAGGATGCCGGGATTAAGACTTCCGTCAAGATTGAAGGGCGGCACTACGCCGCGCCGGATGCGACCTTCCACTCTCTTCGCCATACCTTCGTCTCCCTCGCCGCCAATGCCGGAGTTCCCCTGCCGGTCGTTCAGTCTATAGTTGGCCACTCCTCGACCGCGATGACACGGCACTACTACCACGAGAACGAAGAAATGCTCCGCCAGGCAGTCGCCGCAATCCCTGCTGTCGGGGAACGGGGAATGGGGAACGGGGAACAGGAGGGGCGCGCTTTGTCTCGGCCAAGAATCGGGAGCATTGGTTCGGGGCGAGGCGGGAAACTTGGCGGTAGTTCAATCGAGCAGCGACTTAGACAATTGGAAAAACTCAGACGGAAATCACTTATCTCAGATGAGGAATATACCTCAACGCGCACCCGTATTTTAGCAGAGATATAACCTGACTTGCTTCATCCGTGCCTGCTGCGGCGGAAGCTTGCTATCCGGCGCTCTTCGCGGGCGCGGCGCTTTGCCATCTTCTCGTCGCGGGCTTTCTCTTCGTCCGTGCGGGAGTCGGCTGCAAACTCTGCGGCGACGGCAAGCGCCGCCTTTCGCGCCTCCCCGCGAAGTCCGCTGCGAGGGAAGAGATAGCGGAACGCAGGCAGCGCATAGCCGATTGTCGGGATAAGCATGAGGCATTGCCACCATGCGAGACCGGCGATGCGTAGGGCGCACGTGGACGCGAACGCGGCGATGTAGGCGACAAGGAGTAGTGGGTCGGCAATTGTCTGGCCCTCGAAAGCCACGTAGTTGAAGGCGGAGCACGCACCGAGCGCAAGAAGCGAAAGCGGGACAAGCAACGAGGCGTCCCGACCTCCGAACCACATTATCGTAGACGATGCGATTGCGAGCCCGACTGAAAGCATCAGGGTGCGAAGCTCAACGGAGCCGCGAACGAGGTCTTTGTCGACGCCGCGCCTTGCGAGTTCCTCGGGCTCCGATGATATGGGGCAGTCCAACGACAGCATCAGCAGATAGCCGGGAACTATAGCCAGCACCGCGACAAGCAGCGGCCACGGTTTCTTAAGGGCGATCATCCACACGATTCCCGTGAGGAAGGAGAGGAAAGACACCAAGAACGGAAACCACGCTATGCGGATATCGGACAGGATCGCCTTCAATGCCTCCACGCCGAACGGCTGTGTGGGATTGGGAAGCGGGGCTGTGTGCGTGGCACGCGCGACTTTGGCGTTGCGGTAGTATATCTGCACCTTCTCGAGTATGTCGGCCTTCTTGAAGCGACAGCCGAGCGGGACTGAGGTAAAAGCTATCGCAGCCTGCGCCGCAACGCCCCATCCAACGCCAAAGGGGATGAACGCGGAGGCGACGATTGTCGCAATTAGCGTCCATTGCTCCCAGAAGAGATAGTTCCCGTAGTTGTATCCCGGCTTTTCGCGCCTAAAGGTGAAGGGCAGTGTGTACATCCCGCCGACGCATACCCAGAGCAACGGCCGGGGGACGGTGTATCCGCTTGCCGCGCCAAAGACGGTAAAGGCGACAGCCGCGAATCCTGCGAAGGAAATCGTCCAGTCGATAAGGAGGCATAGGTAGTCCCAGCGGACGGCTCTTTCTATGTGACCCGACTCCGCGTCTTTCTGAAGCCTGTCTTCAGTCCACTTCCAGAAGAAGGTTCGTGCGGTCGATATGACAATGACGCCGAGGAAGGCGAGGAGTCCCCAGAGGATTCTCCAAGCGCCATTTGCCACGATTGTGACTGCGGCACCAGCGAGGAACATCAGCTGGATGTAGAACCCGAGCGTGTTCTTGCCGCCCGCTGCCCTCTGTCGTAGGTCGCGGACTGTCGCCTTGTACTCGGCGTCCGTCATCTTTGCAACGCTTTTCACTTGTGTGCCTCCTTTCTCCAGTCGCGGATGGCAAGGGCAAGCTTCCAGTCGTGCCCTACGGCTATGCCGGCGCAGGCGATGGCAGCAAACACAGCCATAAAGACACAGGCGGTTATCTCGATCTTTTTCATGAAAAGGTATTATAGCATTTTTAGGTCTGAAGATGCCCTTGCCAATGTAAGTGAGACTTGTTGATGCTGCTCCCTGACTCGTAACTCCAACTCAACTTCTCTTCTGTCCCAATGTTTCCCTCGTCTCGCGATTTTCATACCGCTTTATACTGCACAATCCGTCCGTTATACTGGTTTATACTGGCCTAAAATAGCGGCAAGGGAGTTCCGCATAGACCCATTAGCGGCAAGGTTTTCGGAGCCCCGAAAAACCGCGCAAGCCCGTCAAACCCATCGGCAACTTTTTGATACTCCGCGACAATCCCCGCAATCCTCGCAGACCAGGATGGGGACACACCCCACGGAAGTGCTGAAAAATAAAGCTGCGTGGCAGCATCGTAAATTACGGAAGGCGTGCGACTGGCGCTTCGTCGCCGCCGCGCCTAATCACACCAGTTGACTGAGAAAAGTTCGGGCTGGGACAACAGCAGGAGAGGTTTTCAGGAAACAGTCTTCGCCGTCGTATTTGGCATCCAATACGACTTGAAAGGCGTGCTGCGCACCTGTCGCCTTTTGGAAGAATGCCAGATTCCCTGATAGTGACTCGTCAGCGTTCTTCACTTCGGCAAGGAACCACGGCTTTTTGTCCCTCGTAACAAGAAAATCCACCTCTCGCTTCTTTCGGTCGCGCAGATAGAAAAGGTCAAATTCGCCAAATCCCAAGTCTGTCCAGCACTCAACGGCCTTTAGCAGATGGCAGGCAACGAAGGTCTCGGCCCGCTTGCCAGAATCGGAAATCCCAGACCAGTCGCGCAGATACCATTTTGGTGTCTTGCGTATTGAGCTTTCAATGTTCTTGTAGTAGGGTTTCACCGTAAAGCCGTAGTACAGTGACTTCAAAATGGACACCCATTTCTTGACCGTCGGCTCGCTTGCCGTCACCTCGTGTGCGAGCGACGCCACGACAAGCTGCTCTCCTGTCCTGTTCGCAAGTATTGTCGCGAGCGCCTCTATCTGGTCTATTTCAACCGTCTTCGTCAAGTCGCGTATGTCCTGCGAGAAAAGCTGCTCCATCCTAAGCGAACGCCATTTGCGGAGAAATCGGGCCTGCCTATTCGTGAACGGTTCCGGGAAGCCTCCGAACTCAAGTAGCGCATTCCACTCAGAATCGGCAAGTTCGCGAGGCGGTCTAACGATCTTCTCTTCGTCTGGAATAGATGCGTCGAGAAGTTCCGCAACCGAAAAAGGATGTATCCTGTAGGGGAAATATCGCCCCATCATGCTGTCACCGCCCCGCTTGTACACGTCCATTTTCGCAGAGCCCGTGGCAAAAACCTTTGCGCTCTTCTCGAATATGTCGAAGAATCCTTTAAGGAAAGTTTTCCATTTCTGATAACGGTGGATTTCGTCGAAGACCAGAATCTTGCCAGAGTCAGATTCCTCTTCAAGCGCAAGCGAATTACCAACCGCCCGCGCACCCTTTAGGATGAGCAGTCGAGTTTCCTTCTCTTCCCAATTTAGATAGTCTGTTGCAAAACCTTTTGCAAGCGTGGTTTTCCCGACCTGCCGCGGCCCGGAAAGGAATACCATCTGGCGATACATCCCCAAATGCTCGCGAATGATGTTTTCGTAGAGTCTGGCTGTGGTTCTCATGGCTTAGATTATATCATCATCGTCGCGAACGAATCAAGTGCAAATCTAAACAATCATTTAGAATTGTTCCGAACAATCCTAAACACTTATTTAGAATTGTATATCTTTTTTGCCTATCAATAACTTTTCTGCCTAGTCACATTGCTATATTAGGCAGAATATGGTAAACTATAGGCAGATAAACAAAGAAGAAAATGCACATATTCGACTACGAGAATGCACCTAGCACCCTGCTGACGCCTGAAATCACGGCGCTTGTTGGTGCTATACGCGAATACAAGGGCAAGCAGGAACTCTATTTGAATGCCCGCGCCGACGTGCTTGACGCTCTGAAGGAGGTTGCAAAGATTCAGTCCACAACCTCGTCAAACCGCATTGAGGGGATTGCGACCACTGATGCAAGGATGCGAGAGTTGATGTCGCAAAAGACCATCCCCAGGAACCGAAACGAAAGGGAGATCGCGGGGTACAGGGATGTCCTTGCGACCATACACGAAAGCTACGACTTCATACCAATAAATCCCAATGTGCTTCTACAACTGCACAGAGACCTGTACTCGAAGCTCCCGCAAGGCATCGGCGGGCATTGGAAGCTCAACGACAATGTCATAGAGGAGACCGGCGCCGACGGAAAGACCTTCGTGCGCTTTCGCCCCGCAAGCGCGGTGGAAACGCCAATGGCAATCGAAACGCTTTGCGCAAACTACCGCAGGGCTGTAGACGAAGGCAGATTCGATCGACTTCTGCTGATTCCGATGTTCATCTTCGATTTCCTATGCGTTCATCCGTTCCATGACGGCAACGGACGGATGAGTCGACTTTTGACATTGCTGCTGCTTTACCGCTCCGGCTTTTTCGTCGGCAAGTACATCAGCCTTGAGATGCTCATCGAGAGTTCCAAGACGGAATATTACGAAGCATTGCAGACAAGTTCTTCCGGATGGTATGACAACGTCCACGACTTGAAGCCCTATGTGAAATATACACTCGGCATAATTCTGAAAGCATACCGCGAACTCGAGTCGCGGGTGGAGGGAATCATCAATTCTCGAATGAGCAAGTCGGACAGGATTCGCGAAGTGTTCAAGACGACACTCGGGAAGGTCTCCAAGCGAGACATCCTCGCCAAGTGTCCCGATATCAGCACGGCGATGGTCGAAATGACATTAAAGGCAATGCTTGACGAGGGATCGATCAGGAAAATTGGTGGAGGCCGATCCACCGCCTATGTCCTCGCTGAGGGATGAAGCAAAAAGGAGGCTTTGCAGCCGATAGGTCTCCCCTATGCTCAACTGAGAATTTCTGGGGCCCCGCGAAAGGGCTGAAGAATAAGGGTTTCTTGGGGTCTTGTCCCCCACCGGATCTGTCCCCCACCGGATCCGCACGCCGGCTTCGGGCAGGACGATGAATGGGTGACCGGTGATTGGCTGTGGCGAGGCAAATCAGAGTAGGATTCAATCAAAATGCGATAATTTCCGCTTATGGGCGTAGGAGCCGCCAAAAAA
>JAZSLQ010000082.1:0-5722 GCA_045535455.1 Kiritimatiellia bacterium
CGATGATCTTCGCCGAGTCCTGCATGCCGGCGAGGTGCTGAACAGCGCCCGAGACGCCGCAGCTGATCATGAGCGCAGGGCGCACCGTGACGCCCGTCTGGCCGATCTGCCGCTCGTGCTCGCAGTAGCCGAGGTCGACCGCCGCGCGGCTTCCGCCGACTGCACCGCCGAGAACCCCCGCGAGGTCGTGGAGGAGCTTGAAGTTCTCCTTCGACCCGACGCCCGCGCCGCCGCACACGATGATGCGCGAACCCTTGAGGTTGACTGTCGACGCCTTGCGGACGATTTCGACGACCTCAACGGGGATGTCGATGCCATCGAGGTGCGCCGAGTGCTTCACGATCTCGCCCGTGCGCCCTTCCTCGCGAGGAAGCGGCTTCATCACGCCCTCGCGCACGGTCGCCATCTGAGGCCAGTTGCGGGCGTTGACGATCGTCGCGATGATGTTGCCGCCGAAAGCGGGGCGGATCTGGTGGAGGACGTTCGTGAAAGTCTCCTTCGTCTTCTTGTCCTCGTAGTCGCCGATCTGGAGATCGGTGCAGTCGGCGGTGAGCCCGCATCTGAGCGCCGAGGCAACGGAAGGCGCGAGGTCGCGGCCCATGTGCGTCGCGCCAAAGATCGCGATCTGGGGATTCACCTCCTTGACGAGCTCGACCATCGCGTGACGGTACGCCTTGTTGCGATAGACCTTGAGCGCGGGATCGTCAACGATGTGCACGATATCGGCACCGGCCTCGAAAAGCGGTTTCGCGAGCGATTCGACGCCAGAGCCCATCAGGACCGCGCCGACCTTGACGCCGAGCTTCGACGCGAGCTCGCGCGCCTTGCCGAGAAGTTCAAACGGAACGTCGGAGAGCTTCCCCTCCTCCTGCTCCGCAAAGACCCAGACTTCGCCTTGTGTGTTTTTCATGGGTTGAAAAGTTGAAAGGTTGAAAGGTTGAAAGGTTGAAAAGTTGAAAGGTTGAAGAGTTGATGAGTTGAACAATTACCCGATGGTGTGGTCCTTGATGAGTTCGGCAACAAGGCCGCCGATTCCCTCGTCGGTCGCGGCAACTTCCTTGAACTCGCCGCCCGCGAGGACGACGGACTCGATCTTGTTGACGCTCGTCGGAGACCCGGCGAAGCCGCAGCGGTCGTCTTCGCAGCCAATCGCTGCGCAGTCGAGGATCGTTGGCTCGGCGTTCTTGTACTTCATGACGCGGCGCATCTCGAAGGGCCTCAGCTCGCCGAACTTCTCGGTAACAGTGAAAAGCGCGGGAAGCTTCGCGCGGCAAGTCTCGACGCCAGTACCAATGTCGCGCGTCGCAATCGCCGTGTCGCCTTCGATGTCGAGCTTCTCGAGGTAGGTGACAACCGCGCAATCGAGCTTCTCGCCAATCTGCGGACCCGTCTGGGCCGTATCACCGTCGATGGCCTGGCGACCGCAGAAGACGAGGTCGGGATTGAACTTCTTCACCGCCTGGGAGAGAATGTAGCTCGTCGCGAGGGTGTCGGACC
Source organism: Kiritimatiellia bacterium (assembly GCA_045535455.1). Lineage (GTDB taxonomy): Bacteria > Verrucomicrobiota > Kiritimatiellia > RFP12 > UBA1067 > UBA1067. The sequence continues at coordinate 1,498 of JAZSLQ010000082.1, forward strand.
CTGCCGCCTTGCGGTCGGTGACGAGAACCGCCTCGTCCGCACCGCACGCAAGCGCCTCGCGGAGAATCGCGGTGGCGGCCGGAAGTCCCATGGCGATGGCGATCACCTTGCCGCCGTAGCGCTCCTTCACGGAAAGCGCCGCTTCAAGGGCATTCTTGTCCTCGGGGTTGAAGATCGCCGGCAATGCGGCGCGGTTGATGGTTCCGTCGGCCTTCATGGCCTGCCCGGTCACCTTCTTCGTATCTGGCACCTGTTTGATGCAAACAACGCACGTATATCCATTCATGCGGATATTATACCAAAATGTTCTGGGCGCGGGGGCGTAGAGTTTTCGCGGACGCTACTGTGGCTTTTCGGCCTCGAGCGCCTCAAGCTCCGTAGCCGCCTCTTCCCAGTCGGCGGTGTAGCGGTCGATCTCGAACTGGAGCGTGCGCACTTTCCTGTTCGCCTCCGCAAAATCGGTGTCTGGCTTCGGGTTGAAGAGCTCCGCGCTCGCCTCGTCGAGCGCCTTCTGAAGCTCGTCAATCTTCTTCTCGGCCGTCTCGATGCGCTTCTTGAGCTCTTTTAGCTTCGGCGCTATCTTCGCACGCTCCGCCGCGCGCTGCTGGCGCAATTCCTTCTTGGAGAGCCGAGAGGTCGGAGACTGATCGTCAACGGCAGAGGCATTCGATACCGGACGCCCGACATCCCGTTCCCCGGTTCCCGTTCCCCGTTCCCCGGCATTGTCCATTTGCGCCTTCTTCTCGCAGTAGTAGTCGTAGCCGCCGGGGAACTGGCGTATCCCATCTCGCGTGATCTCGAGCACCGAGGTCGCGACGGCACGGACAAAGTCGATGTCGTGCGAGACGAGGAAGATCGTTCCCTTGTACTTCTTAAGAGCGTCTTCGAGAAGCCGCCGCCCGTCGAGATCGAGGTGCGTCGTCGGTTCGTCAAGGAGAAGAAGATTCGGCGCAGTGAAAAAGAGACGAAGGAACGCAAGACGAATCTTCTCGCCGCCTGAAAGGACGCCGGCTGGCTTTTCCACATCGTTCTCGTCGAAGCCGAACGCGCCAAGCTGATTGCGGAAGACCTTCTCCGGCCCGCCGCCATGAGCGTCCCACGCGTTCTTCGCATTGCGGTAGACAGTCAAGTCTGGCGGTATCGTCTCGGCAAACTCCTGGCTCAAGTAGCCGGGAACGACATTGTGGCCGATGACGGCCTTACCCTCGGTCGGCTCTCTCGTACCCGCCATTATTCGCATCAGCGTCGTCTTGCCGAGGCCGTTGTAGCCGATGAGCGCGACCTTGTCGCCGCGCGTCACGTTGAACTCGAGACCAGAAAATACATTCTTTACGCCATCATAGCTGAAGCCGAGGTTTTCGCAGCGGAACATCTCTATGCCGCTTGGCGGCGGCTCCGCGAGCCGAAGACGCCCCGACTGTGTGTAGCGCTTAGGAAGGATGATCCTCTCCTCGTCGATCTTGTCGATGAGCTTCTGGCGACTCTGCGCCTGCGCCGCCTTTGTCGCCTGCGCGCGGAAGCGGTCTACGAACCTCTGGAGCTGCTCGCGGTAATGGTCCTGGTTCTCTTTCGCGGCCTTCAGATGCTGGTACCTGACCTCGCGCTCTGTCATGTAGTAGTCAAGATCGCCCTCGTAGCGCGTCGCAGTGCCGGCGTCGACTTCGACGGTGATGTTAGTCAGCGTGCGAAGGAGATAGCGGTCGTGCGAAATCAGCATCAGCGTGCCATCATACGCCTTGAGATACTTCTGGAGCCAGTCGACTGCAGGAAGATCGAGGTAGTTTGACGGCTCGTCCAAGAGCAGGAGGTCTGGCTTCGAGGCGAGAACGCGCGACAGCTCCGCACGCATGCGCCAGCCGCCGGAAAACGACTGGAACGGCTTTGAGAATTCGTCCACCGCAAAGCCGAGGCCGCCAAGCGCGACCTTGACTCTCGTCTCTATGTCGTAGCCGCCGAGATGCTCGAACTTCGTCTGGAGCTCGCCGTAGCGCTTCATCTTCGCAGGGTCTGCGAGATCGGCCTCAAGCTCGGCCATCTCCGTTTCCATCTCGGAGAGCCCCGGGATGCCCCTGAGCGAATACTCGAGAAGCGTCTCGTCGGGAGTGTCGGGCGCAGGGTTCTGACGCGTAAAGCCGATGCGCGGGCTCCCTTCGATTATGAGCTCGCCCGAATCCGTCGACATTTCGCCGAGGACGATCTTGAAGAGCGTAGATTTCCCCGAGCCGTTTGGCCCGACGACACCGACGCGATCACCGGCGTTCACGCGGAACGTGACGTCCGTCAGGACGTCCTGGTGTCCATAGTGGACGCTAATTCCCTTGAAATCTAGCATGAGATGATAACCAACCTGGCTACCGAAATTTCAGACGAGATTATACCATATTTCTCCACCCCATGCTGCTCAATCGTCGCCGCCGAATCTGCCGCGTAGTAAAGTCCCGGCACAACTTCGACATTGAGCGTCACACCGCCGTCGCAACATCCGTCTCGGACAGCAACCGCTTGAGAAGAAATGCCGTCCATTGCGGAAGCGTCAATATCCCGTTTGAGAATCCGACATTTCCGTCGGCAAGTTTTATCCCCCAGCTGATGTCAGGATAGTGTTCACTGGCGATGAGCGTACGTAGCGACTTGGCCTTGGCGGAGCCTGCCTTGACCTCGACCGGCACGAGATGCTCCGCGTCGCGCAGAAAGAAATCCATTTCAAGGGTTGAATCATCCCGCTTGTAGTACACCAGCGGCGCTCCACTTTTGGCAAGCGCCTCTCCTGCAATGTTCTCGAAAAGACCACCCTTGTACGTGCCGAGGTTACGATTCGCACGGAAATCGCGCTGAGATTCCTCGTCAAGCTGTCCGAGAAGAAGCCCGCTGTCCGCGAGGTATATTTTGAATTTGTCGTCGCACTGGTTGCCGCCGATGGGCAGTTCGGGGAAACTCATCGCGCGGCAGACACTTATCACCCCGGCGTCCTGCAGCCACTCCACGCATCCGCGATAATCCCTGAAGCGCGCGTCTTTCGCCACCTTGGATATCTGAAACTTCTTGTTTTCCTTTGCAAGCTGCTGAGCAACATGGTCAAGCACATTGAGTATTCGCGTCTGATCGACGCCATCGGCATACTTTCGTACATCGTCGCGATACGCCTGGAAAAGTTCGCGCTGAAGCGCGGAAGAACCTTCGAACGTACCCCGCGCGAAATAATTGCGAAGAATCTCCGGCATCCCTCCCAAAGCGCAGTAATCAAGGAACCGCCGCTTCATGAGTTCCAAGGTCATTTCGTCAAATGGGCGTCGTTCAGACATACGGGCAAGAAGGCCGTCTATGAAATCTTCCTTGTATCCGCATGCCCAAAGAAACTCCTCGAAATCCATCGAAGCCATATCGTAGTCGGTTTTAAACCCAACAGGGATGCTGGCAATCTGCTTGTAATGCACACCAAGCATTGATCCGCTGGCGATGATATCATACCGCCCGTCGACCTTGAAATCCTTAAAGGATGTCACAATATCTGGAAACTCCTGTATCTCGTCGAAAAAAAGAAGTGTGTGATCAGGAATGAACCTAAGGGTTGGATCCAGCGCCGACATGCGCTTGATGACATTTTCTGCTTTATAGCCATCTGCGGTAATCTGCTTATATTCCGGCTGAAAAACGAAGTTGATTTCGATTACATTCTCATAATTGGCATTGGCGAAATGCCGGATGGACTCGGTTTTCCCTACCTGTCGAGCACCCTTGACAAGGAGCGGCTTATGACCATGGTCGCTCTTCCACAGAGCCAGCCAATCGTCAAATTTACGGCGCAAATATAGAGTTTCTTTTCCCATTGTGCGTTTATAATATCATATTTGACCGTACCTCGCAAGGCACAAACCCTAAAAAATGAGCGAATGAAATCTCAATCACCCCGAAAAAATGAGCGAAACGGAGTGCTTCAACCACGAAAAATGAGCCAATCGCCTCTATTCTGCCATGATCGGCGCGTCGCTAACCCAGACCTTGTAGAAGCCCTGTGCGCCCTCCTGCTTCGGCGCGACAACCGCATCGCCCGCCTTCGCCGGCTCCGCTGCGCCTGGCCGCTTCAACGCCTCAATCGTCGCCGCCGAATCCGCCGCATAGTAAAGCCCCGGCACAACTTCGACATTCAGCGTAACACTTCCGTCACCATTGTCCATCCATGGCTCGGACGCCGCCTCGCCATCCAAGTCGGATCGTAGCCATGTCG
>JAZSLQ010000013.1:0-9453 GCA_045535455.1 Kiritimatiellia bacterium
GTGGAGAAGTCGCGGCCTGGCAAGGCGCGGAAGCGGGCTGCGTGACCTTTGCGTGGACGACGTGCGGCAAAAGCTCCACCTTGAAGCCGGCCCTGGGACACGTCTGGGTTCGTGCCTTTGCGGAAAGATTGCCGGTTCCGACTGGCAAGCCATCTTTCGCGACGCTCGTCGCTGGCTTGAGGTGAACTACGAGACGCTGCCGAAGTATGGCATTGCGACGAGGATTGAAGGGTCAAAGCTTATCGATACAGTAGCATTGATACAGCTCGCGTTTTCTTGAAGTGGTTCGCCACATGAGGGGTTCTTTCCGTATATGGCGACATTGTATATGATTGGCTGTGTATCCCGCGAAGCGGCTGTTTCAGGGCGGGCTATGAAGTAGAGACGGCGGTACTTGCATCCCAAGGTCATTATGATGTATAATATGAATCAAATTCGAAGCAAGGAGTGATGCAAAATGCCGAAGACGTTGACAATACATGAGTTGGAGCCGGCGACGGCCAAGCTTCTTATGGTCTATGCAAGGCGCCAGTCGAAGAGCCTTAACCAGTCCGTAAAGGATTTGCTCGCCGCCGCCCTTGGCGTGGTGCCGAAGCCACGTATGAAGGTTGACAATGGCTTGAGCAGATTTAGAGGGTGCGTTGACAGCAAGGACGCCTCCGATCTACTTGCCTATGTAGAGGGTGCAGACTTCTCCAAAGTTGACAAGGAGGACATTTGACATGGCGAGCGTACTCGTTGATACAAATGTCCTTATTCGCTATTTCAGGGGCGATGAGCCTTTCGCCGAACTTATAGAGACTTCGGAGTCTGTGGTTGTGCATCCTGTTGTGTATGCCGAGTACATGAATGGACTCGATGAAGGTAAGAAAAAGGGAAAGATGCTCCGCAAACGCCTGGAAGAGTTCCTTGACGCTCCGCCGGTGGTTCTTGCAGATGTTTCCACAACCACGTCTTTATACTACTCCAAGATATACAAGGCACTCAAGGGTTCTGGGCGGATGATTCCCCAAAACGACATATGGATAGCGGCGAGCGCGATTGAGAAGGGATATGTTCTTGCGACGCACGACGAGCATTTCTCCCAGATTCCGATGTTGCGGCTTGCAGAGCAATAGTAATTCCATGTAATCACGTCGCGCTCGCCGAAGACGACGTAAGGCAAAAACTCTCAAATTTTCTCATTACTGTACATGGAAGATTTGGCATTTCTCACTGCCTTTTTGCTATAATCTATACAGGCAAAAGGACGGGAGAGATTGGATGGACGACAGGAAGGACACGCGATACAAATGGGTGATGCTGGGGTTGCTGGCATTCACCTACTTCCTCATGCACGCGACGCGTCAGGTGTTCAATGCATCATTTACCGACATCAAGGCCTCGTTGCCCGGACCTACCGACGCCCAGTGGGGCTTCACCCGTACCGCATTTCTTTTCGCCTATGGCCTCGCGGTTCCCCTTGCGGGAATCGCTGCGGACATGCTTCGGCGCAAGTGGGTTGTCGTGGTCGGCGCACTGCTGTTCTCGCTTAGCGTGTTCGGCACCGGATACGTGGACGGCTTCGTGGGCATGCTTGTCATGTACGGACTTTTCAACGGCATTGGGCAGTGCATGATTCCCGCATCGGCAAGTTCCCTCATAGCGCAGTACCACACAGAAACGCGCTCCACCGCGCTTTCCATCTACCAGACAGGGCTCTATTTCGGGATCATCCTGGCGAGTGCGCTGGCCGGATGGTTCAGTTCGATTGCAGAGGACGGTTGGCGCTGGGGATTCTGGGGGTTCGGCGCAGTTGGCGTCGCATGGACGGTCGCGCTCATCTTCCTCCTCAGGGACACGCCGCCGCTTGTCAAGAAGGGCGGGGACGAGCGTGCGAGTTTCAAGGACGCTGCACTTGCGATGGTTTCCAAGCCGACGGCACTCCTCCTGACGTTCGCATTTGGCATGCTCGTGTTCGGGTCCAACTGCTTCAGGACCTTCCTTCCGCATTTCATGCGCCAGGCCCAGACCGACGGCGGCTTTGCGCTATCGGCGTCTTCCGCAGCGCTCCATTCGGTCATCTGGTTTTACATTGGCTCGTTCATTGGGATCGCGTCCGGTGCGCGTCTTTCGGATCGTCTGGCGCATCGCTTTCCGGCGATCCGCATAAACATGCTGTGGATTGGGCTCGCGGTGTCTGCCCCCGCCATGGCAGCCATGGTCTATATGCCGAGTCTCTGGCTCTGCTGCCTTATGACGTTCATCTTCGGCATCGGTGGCGGGCTCTTCGACTGCTCGCTCTACTCGGGGCTCTTCGAGGTCGTGGCGCCGCGTTACCGCGCCGCCGCGATGGGTGTGTACCTCTGCGGCGCATTCCTGATCGGATGCCCCGCTACGGCGGTCCTTGGCTATGTCGGCCAGCATTTCTCCTACCAGCACGGCATCGCCATGTTTGCGGGGACGTACGCGCTTGGCGCCATTGCCGTTCTCGTCGCCCGCGTGTTCTGCTTCCACCGCGACCGCGTCACGGATGTCAATTCTCGCGCGTGACACGCGTCTATAGCCGGACGGGGGAAATTTTGATATAATCATGGCATGAGAATAACTTTCTACGGAGCGGCGCAGACGACGACCGGCTCCATGCATCTCGTAGAGGCCAACGGCAAGCGGATACTGCTCGACTGCGGGCTGTACCAAGGCCATCGCAAGGAGGCGTTCGAGAAGAACCGCAACCTTCCGATAGACCCAGCGAAGATTGACTATGTCATTCTCTCGCATGCGCACATCGACCACAGCGGGAACCTCCCGCAGCTCGTAAGGCAGGGCTTCCGCGGACGCGTGTTTGCAAGGCAGTCCACAACCGACCTCTGCGACGTGATGCTGCGCGACTCGTGCTTCCTTCAGAAGCGCGACCTCGAATACATCAACAAGAAGCGCCGCAAGGAAGGCAAGAAGCTCTTCGAACCACTTTACGAGGAGAGCGACGTCGACGCGCTGATGCAGCTGTTCGTCCCGACGCACATGCACGAGCCGCGCGAGATATGCCGCGGAATAACGCTCGAGTTTTTCAACGCTGGGCACATCCTCGGCTCCGCCCTCGTCCAGCTCGACATCCGCTCCGACCACGGCCACAACCACCGCCTGCTTTTCTCCGGAGACCTCGGCCAGCCGAACCAGCCGATACTCCGCCACTACGAGTATCCCGCTGGCGCGGACATCCTCATCATCGAATCGACCTACGCCGACAAGTTCCACCCGTCGGCCGACGACGTCGAGCTACGCCTCGAGAAGTATCTCAAGTACATCGACCGCCATAACGCGAAGCTCCTCATTCCGGCGTTCTCGGTCGGCCGTACTCAGCAGATCATCTACTACCTGAACAAGCTTCGCGAGAAGGGCAAGGTGCCGCGTGAGGTGAAGGTCTACATCGACTCGCCGCTTTCCCAGAAGGCGACGCGCATCTACGCGAAGCACCGCGAAGTCTACAACGACGAGGCGAAGAGGATGCTTGCCGAGGGCAAGGACCCGCTCGAGTTCCCGGGCATGGTGTTCGTCGGGACGCCCGAGGAGTCGATGGCGCTCAACGACACTCCTGGCCCGATGATCATCATCGCGGCGTCTGGCATGTGCGAAGGCGGGCGGGTTCTCCACCACTTGAAGCACTGCGTTCAGGATGAGGACAACATCATCCTCATCTGCGGCTTCCAGGCGGAAAACACGCTCGGCCGCCGCATCGTCGAGAGGCGAGAGACGATCAAGGTCTTCGGCGAGGAGGTCCCGCTTAGGGCCCGCGTCGAGATAATCAACGCGCTCTCCGCGCACGCCGACCGTGCCGGACTCATTGACTGGATAAGCGAGGTGAAGGATAACGTTCGCCACGCGTTCGCTGTCCACGGCGAGCCGGAGAAGGTTGCGGCGATGGCCGACATCCTCAAGGAGCAGGGCATCCGCAACGTCGTCGCGCCGATGCCCGGCCAGACATATCAGTTCGAGTGATTCCCGCCAAGCGACGATCGAATTATGGTATAATCTGCACGAACGCAAACTGTTAAAGGAGGAGAGACCCCATGAAAAGGATCATTGTTTTCGCGATGGCGCTTGTCGCCGCTTCGCCGCTTTTAGCTAAGGGGCATGTCCACCATGGGCCGCCACCTCCTCCGGCTCACTATAGCCACCACCATCACCACCACCATGGCAGCGGTGGTGCGATTGCTGCGGGCATCGTCGGCGGCGCACTTCTCGGCGGTCTTGTCGCAAGCGCTGTGTCGACTCCAGCGCCAGTGGTCGTGACGCCGGCTCCTACTGTCGTGGCTCCCGCGCCTGTCGTCGTTCAACAGCCTGTTGTTGTGCAGTCCACGCCTGTCGTTGTGCAGCAGCCTGTTTACCAGACGCAGAACGTCTGGGTCGAAGGGCGCTATGTCGATACGGTGCAGCCGAACGGCACGATTCTCAGGACCTGGCAGCCCGGGCATTACGAGCAGCGCACGATACAAGTGCAGTGAAGCGTCATCTTATCGGCATCGGCGGCGTCGGCATGAGTGCGCTCGCGACGGCGCTCGTCCGTCTCGGCGACGAAGTGACCGGCGCCGATCGCAATCTCGACACCACGAACATAAGGGTCCTCGAATCTCTCGGCATCCGCTGCTTTCCTGACGACGGCAGCGGAATCGATGCGTCCACAGGCGAGGTGATAGTTTCTACTGCAATCGAGGACACTAATCCAGGGCTTGCGCGTGCCAAGGAATTTGGAATCCCCGTGACTCATCGCGCGAAGGCCCTCGCCCGTGCACTCTCCGGCTACAAGCTGGTCGCCGTCGTCGGCACTTGCGGCAAGTCCACCGTCACCGCGATGCTCGGCCATGTCCTCTCCAAGTGTGGGCTCGACCCGATGTGCGTCAACGGCGCGAATGTCCCTGGCTGGCAGGGGGCTGTCAGGTTCGGGAAGGGGGAGTATGCCGTTGCAGAGGTAGATGAGAGCGACAAGTCCCTCGTCGCGTTCAGCCCCTACGCCGCAATCGTGACGAATGCCTCCGCCGATCACTACTCGAAGGAGGAGATGGACGAGGTCTTCGACGCTTTCGTGAAGGACTGCCCAGGTCCCGTCGTCGACGCTCGCGGCGAAACCTACCGCCCGCAGGACTTCAACAGCCAGAACGCCTCGCTCGCAGTCCGCATGGCAGTCGCGCTTGGCTGTGACCGTGCCGAGGCGGAGAAGGCGATGGAGAGTTTTGGCGGCGTCGAGCGCCGTCTGCAAAAGTATGGCGAGCGCGTCTACGACGACTACGCGCACAACCCCGAGAAGCTGCGCGCGATGTGGCTGACGCTTGCCGAGCGATATCCGGGCGGGCTTTGTGTCGTCTGGCGTCCCCACGGCTACGCGCCCTTGCGCAAGATGATGGACGATCTCGCCGCCATGTTTGCCGAGGTGATTCGCCCCCAGGACAAGCTGCTTTTGCTTCCCGTTTACGATGCAGGCGGCACGACCGACCGCTCGATAAACTCCGATGCGCTTGCGGCGAAGATCGACCCCTCGCGTGTCGAACTTGTCGGCGATCTCGACGCGGCGTTCGATTGGATCGCCGCGCACCGCGGCGAATACGCCGCGTTTGCGACGGCTGGCGCGCGCGACCCCGGCCTCCCTCAGCTCGCCAAGCGCATAGCGAGTTTGTAAGTGGTGGCGCGTCTGCGGCGGGGCGTGTTTCGGTTTAGGTTGTTCAAATCGCCGCGCCGCCCGATGGCTCGCGGGGCTCTCGTTCGGCTCCAGGCCCGCGACGGCTTTCGCACATCAGATAAATAGCCGAGTTTAGCCTGCCGTGCCTCGGCGTCTATCACTGGTTGCGTACGCAAGTCACTCATACGCCTGCGGCCTTTCGCCTACCTCACCCGCGACCATCGGCTCGTCGCGGCGATAGCAGTGCAGCCGAGAACAAGCCGCATGCCGCCGAATCACCACTTCCGCTCCCGCGCTTTAACACTATCCGACCCTAATTGACTCTAACTGTCACTAATCCATCCTTGAATGCTTCGCTGCCACTTCATCGCGGCAGATTCGCCGCGAGCCATATTTGCCAAAACTTTCGCCGCGCCACTCTGAGTGAATTATGATATAATGTTTGCGTTCTGATGATAGGTGGTGCAAATCGCCTTGAGTTGGGGCGTTAGATTGCCCGCGTGGGGGCGGCGCGATGAGTCGCGCCAATTGCCGCGTTTGGGTAGCGTCAGGGTAAAGCCTAGGAAACTAAACCTGAAAGACGCATGAAGAGGACACTGCAGTCCGTGCAGTTTCGCCTCCTTCGGTGTATCTTTCAGAGGTCCATCCTAGGCACCTACCCTGATGCATCGAGGGAGGTGTCTTGTTTCTCGCCACTTTCGATATCTGCCACGGAGAGCAATCTCCCAGAGAGACGCGGCTACGGTCTTTCCTCGCAGGATGTCGGGCTGAATACAAAGTCGCGAGATTGAAGGTGTGCAACAATGGAAAACGCGAATGGGGAGGTCGGGAAAGGTACTCCGCCGGAGCTGTACAAGTACTATTCGCCAAGTGGTGTTGAAAGAACTATTTTTGATAACACGATTAAATGGGAAGTCCCGTGCGAGGAAAATGATCCGTTCGAGGCATTGCCAAGTGGATGGGATTTAAACACCATCAAAAACGCTCCAGGATGCAGACGAGGTGATAAAAATTTTCTTGATGCAATTTTTAGGGCTAAAGAAGTTCAACGGGGCATTTCCCATGTTGCAGCATTTGTTTCTTTTACCAAAGACAAGAAAGATATTCTCATGTGGGCACATTACGCCGATAAATATAAAGGAGCTTGCCTTAGGTTTGACATTTCTCGGCTATTGAAGAACTTTAAAAATGGTGCAACGCTTGAACAAGTTAAGTATGCTGAAGTGAAAGCGAAAGAGCGAGAAAGAGTTCCTGTTTCGCCAGATGATCCAACCGGTATGAGTCCAGAGTATCAACGCCATGCAATATACTTTCTCACGAAAAAGGCAAACGAATGGACTTACGAGGACGAGTGCCGTTTGATTACTACGCCTGTCGAAGCGGAATTCATCAATTGCATAAAAATAAAAGACGCAAGCGGAGAGAAATACATTCTTGTTTCCGACATTCCGCAAGGCTCAATAACTGAGTTGATTTTTGGATATAACATGCCAGTCTCCACACGGTTGGCGCTGGCAAAACAAGTACGCTTAAAGCATCCAGAATGCAAGTTCGCCGAGGTTGTACCTGACAGGCGACGGTATGAATTAGAAATTGAGCCACTTGAACTGGTTGCGGGAATTGACTCTACAAATCAAGCTTCAAACTAATTGACATAGAAAGGACAGCCTCCATGAACATCAAGAAAAATCTCGCTATTGTTGTTTCGCTTTCTGCGTTAATCTCGACTTATGCCGCTGAGCCGACAATAACCGACGTGACAGCGCAGCAACGGTATCCTTGGAACGGAAAAATTGACATATCGTACAAGGTGACAGGTGACATTGCGGCAGAGGCAAGAGAAAGGGGTCTGATTACGTCGTTGAAAGTTACCGCGACGGATGAAAGTGCGAACAAGACCTACACGGCGACAAAGTTGAGCGGAGACATGGCGTTGACGGCAGGGACACACTCGCTTATCTGGGATTTGGGCGAGGATGGCATTCCCATTAAATCTTCAAGTGTTGTGTTCCAAGTTTCGTGCGAAAAGACACCAGCGACATACTGCGTAATTGACCTTTCAGGTGGTACAAGTGCTTCATCGTATCCTGTCTCATATCTTACATCTCCGCCAACAAGCGGCGGATTCAATGCTGATGTTTACAAGACAACGAAGCTCGTCTTGCGCCGTATCGAACCGGGTTCGTTCATGATGTGCGGAAAGTATAATGTGACATTGACGAAGCCATTTTATTGCGGGGTATTCGAAGTTACACAGCGGCAATATGAGTTAGTGGTGGGATCGAGGCCAAGTTATTTCAAAAATGTGTCATATTATGCAACAAGGCCGGTTGAGCAAGTTTCATATGACAATATACGGGGTTCGTCGAATGGTGCGCAATGGCCAGCATCTGCGGCTGTTGACGCAAACAGTTTTGTTGGCAAGTTTCGTGCACGTACACAAATAGACTGTTTTGACCTGCCAACAGAGGCGCAGTGGGAATATGCTTGTCGGGCAGGGACAACAACAGATTTCAACAATGGGACTAATTTGACCGGAGCAGATAAAGATGCGAACCTAAAAAATCTGGGGCGATACAAGTATAACGGAGGGCAGAATGGATCTGAAGGTGGTGGAACGGATTCGGGAACGGCTAAGGTTGGCTCGTATCAACCGAATGCTTGGGGTCTTTATGATATGCACGGAAATGTGTCGGAATGGTGCTTGGATGGGTATGGGAGGATAGTGAGCGGTGTGGAGGATCCAGTGGGAAGTAGTACGGCGACTCGGCGGATAGTACGTGGTGGTTGTTGGTACTTCATTCCAAGTGCCTGCACTTCGTCTCGCTCTTCAGTTGTTGACTACTCATCGTCATTTGTGTACTACTATAATGGCTTTCGCATAGTCAGAACCTTGTCCAGTGTGGAAACGGCAGGAACCCTTTGTGCTGGTACAGTGTCGTGGACAGGGGAAGGCGGCGGAGCAGACCACACGGTTACTACGCCTGAAGAGGTTCCGTATTCGTATTTCGACAATGACTATCCGTCTCTGCTTGCGGAGTACGGGGGCGACTACGAGGCTGCTGCGCTCGCTACGGCTGCAAATGGACACAACAAGGTGTGGGAGTGCTTTGTTGCGGGAATCAGCCCCACGAACGCGACGAGCGTGTTTACGGCGAAGATCAATATGGTCGATGGCGCGCCGGTTGTGAAATGGGAGCCTGATCTTAATACAAACGGTGTCATTCGTGCCTACAAAGTCTATGGCAAGGAGACGCTGGATGGCGGCGGCGAGTGGCAATATCCTACAAACTCCCTCCACCGCTTCTTCAAGGTGACGGTCGAGATGCCGTAGGTGGTAATTTGCATTATCGCCGCCAAGATGGCATATCCACCGAGGCCAGAGGCCGAGCCGCGTAAGCGGGCACTAGCGTGGCGCTCTCCCAGTTAGTGGCGATAGAGTCGGACAGGGCCAGCATTTAGAGTTTATTAGTGCCGGTGTTTGCATTGTTATAGACGCGTGGCCGCGGTCACAAGAAGCTAAGCGAGCTGGCGGAACGGCGGCGAGCGCAAAAGCTACGACGAGAAACGCGCCTTATGGAAGGTCGGGCTAACGGCGCATGTGTGAGGAGTGGTATCCCCCGAACGAAGTGAGCCGCGCAAGCGGTCGCTAGAGGGGTGCGCAGGGGAACGGCGCGACGACAGTTCGCGTGATGCGCCAACGGACGCGCGCGAGACAAGGAGACGGTATCCCGCCGACGAAGTGTCGCGCTGCGGACGGTGGATGCAGCGCGCGGGAGGAGTCGCGCTTTTCCCCGAAG
>JAZSLQ010000165.1:0-3512 GCA_045535455.1 Kiritimatiellia bacterium
TTTGTATTCAACTCCTTGGCTCACAGAACGACATGGCTACGATCCGACTTCCTTCGGCCACCGCCGAACGAATCACAAGCCGAGAAATCGGGCGTGTCGCGAAAAAGCGTGTAACCTTTCGCCGCGCGGCGAAAAGGTTACACATGGACGAATCCGCTTGAAAGCATGTCGTGATGGGTATCGTCCGATTCCGGGGACGGTTCGGACGGCGACGCGTCCCGCTCCGCCGCGAGGCGCTCTGCGAGGCGGATGGCGAAGGACGCGAACTTCGTGAACGAGTCTGGGAATTCCGCCGCGACGAGCCGCGAGCACGGATAGACCACGAACGCCGCGATGAAGCCCGTCTCGGGATCGCGCCCCACGGCCGGCAGCCCCTCGTGCATCATCCCGAAGCCGAGATCCAGCAGATCCGTCGTCAGCTTTCGCGACGGCGCGTCCGGCAGGTCGTCCGCCACAAGCGCCGAGACGACGAGCCTGTCCAGCACGTCGTCGTTTGTTATCGTAAACGGCTGCCCGCCGATGTTGAACTCGCACGACCCGTCGTGGAATTCAAGCGGCAGCCCAAGGCGCGCCGAAAGCGCGCCAAGGGCGTCTTCGCATGTTCCCGCCATTACGCCTGCACCTCCTGTTCGTTGTTGTGGATGAATGTCTTGGTATCTATTTTACCATAATGTCCGATGAGTTTCAGGAGCATGCTCATGTTATCGTGCAGCTTCATTTCCTTCCCTCCGGCCGCGCGATGGGACATGTCGTATGTCAGCTCGTCCGTGAAAAGGCGGCCGTTGAACATGACTTTGAAGAGGTTAGACTTGCACGAGATGTTCTTCTGGCTGTTGGGATCGGCCTTGACGCGCTCGATCATGGTGCGGAGCGTCGTCGCGATGGCCTTCTGCGCCTCCTTGACGTCAACGACCTTGCCAGGATAGGCCATTTTGAGCATCTGGGCGCAACGTCCGGCCTTGCCGTCGAGATCGGCGAGGAAGGAATCGTAGAATGCCTTGAGGTTCTCGACCCGGCGGGCGACGAGGTTGGCGAGTCGGGATATGTCGGAGTGCTGGTCCGCGTACGAGGAGTCGGCGTAGTTGCGGACGAAATTGGCGAACCTCTGCTCCGTTTCCTCTAAATTGAGGCCCTTGCAACCGAGGATGTCGCCGAGCGCCTTCTTGACGGTATCCTTGAATTCGGCGTCCGGGATGTCGAGCTTTAAGCGCATCTGGTTCTTCACACGTTGGCTGAACTTTGCGACCTCATTGTCGTCCTTGCACACATCCGAAGCGGTGTCGATGACGTCCTTCGCGAAGAGGTCCTTGCGGTTCCCCATCTTGACTTGCGTCGTCTTCGTCTCCCGTTCGATATTGTTCAACAAGACGGCGTCCTCCTTGTACATCGCCACGAGCTTCTCGAACTGCCTGTCGATGTCGAAGGCCGAGACGGGCTTGAGGATGGGCTTGTTGTTGCTGTCCTTGAAAGTCGTAACCTTCCATAAGTCGCTGCCCTCCTTCTTGGAGATGACGGTGACGGGACGTCTGGCGCCGACAAGGTTTTCGTAGAGGGCGAACTTGCCATCTTCCTCGATCTTCTTGTGGATGAGCGGGGCGATTACGTCGGATTTCTTCGCGATTTCCACTTCAACCCTCTCCTTGATGCGCTGTTCGATCTGCACCTCGTCCACAATCCCCTCGTTTTTGCACTCCGCGCGCACCTCTGCCTCGCAGGCCTGGCGCACCTCGGCGCGGAACGGCGCCTCCACTTCGTCGGCCAGGGCCTTGAACTCCGCCGCGACGCTGGTGGCGAGGTCGTCCTTCTCCGTCGAGCGCACCTCCTTGACGTCACCGGAGGACTTGATGAACCAGTCCTGGACGTTGTCGCTCTTGGCCTCGAGGCAGACGCCGTCGAACTTGTCGAGGAACCTGAAGAGCTCGTCGCTCTTGTTCTTCATCTCGTTGAAGGCTTTGAGAAAGCCGTTGAGCACGGTGTCGATCACGTTCAGGAGGTGTTTCTTCATGGCCTCCTCGGAATTGCCCACGTTATCTTTCGGATGCGTCTTGATTCCGTACTCTCCGAGGAGCTTGGCGGCGATCTCCGTGCCCGTTGCCATGTTCGTCAGCTTGTTGCGGATGGCGGCGAGTTCTGTGATTGTGCCGAGACGCTTGGCATACTCGCCGAGGTTCTTGGGCATGACTTCGATATAGTGCTCGATATGTTCAAGATCGTAGTCGTTCAGCGGCTGGGACAATTTGATCTCGTTGCCCACCACGTGCATCGTCGCGTACGCCTTGAGGGCGTCCTTCGAACAGTTGATGGTTCGTTGGTCGAGCTTAGATGCGCCGGCGTGGAGTATGTCGAAACACTCTTCCACGGCGGTCTTCACGGCCGGGACGTTGGCGTTGTCCTTGAAACCGGTCTGTACCACCGTGGTCTGCACGATGGGGATGTTCGCCGGCTCCTGGATCAAGTTGTCGTACAGGGGCTGCGGGTTTTCCTTGAACCCGGTCTGCGCGGCGGTAGCATTCGCCGACTCCCGGATCCAGTTGTCGTACTGGGTCTGCAGAGTTTCCTTGAATCTACCCATCGTCTTGAATCGGAAGAGGTTCGAGAACCAGTTTCCGCTTGTGAAGCGCGCGTTTACGCGCCCGTTGTCGAACGAAACTTCAAACGTGTTCTTGTTGACCTCGATCTGTCCGTTCTTGGGCGCGTTGTGGTCAACATCAAGAAAGTAGTTCTTGAACGACACATCCCTAATGTGATCTACGTGTATTGCCATGTTCTTTTTCTCCTTTTTCTGCCCTGTCTACACATGACGCGGCAAAAGGTTACAATTTTTTTTCGCCCAGTCTCCCGCTGTCTGCAAAGCTGTAGTGCGATTTCTCGGTTCATGAACGTATCTGGCCCTGCGAAGCCGCACTGGCAATATCAACTTAACCGATTGCGCCAATAGCCCGGCTCGCGCTTAATGTGCATTATCGCGTAAATGAAGATACGGCTCGTCTCTCTGGAGTACAGAACGGCAAAAGGGAATCGACTGGGTGCATTTCACTCCTCATGCCAATGCCCGTGCGTATGCTTCGGACAGAACTTCAGTGGTAGGGACTGGGCGGACCGACCCGGACAATATCTCGCCGCGCCGCCTGTCGGCAGCTTGAAGCCACTTTTCCTGAATCGCCGGGTCTATCGGATTCAGCGTTTGCAAGACGGCATCGGCAAACGCTACCCGTTCATCGATCGGGTAGTTCTGCACTTCATTCAGTATCGTTGCAACTGGCATGATTTGATACCTTTCTCTCTCTGTTTGATATTATAGCATAAATTCCCCGTTTGCCGCCTGGAAATTTAAACAGCCGTTTTACAACGGTTTCGTGGGGCGTGTCCCCACGGGTTCAGCGGCGGGAAGTGGGGCGGCGGAGCGAAGGTCCGAGCGAGCAGATACGGCGTATTCGCCGAGGTTCCGAGAGGAGGAGCCTTCGGCCGCCGCCTCACGAATCGCCGCAGTTTTTCATATCTCGGCAGGGATC
>JAZSLQ010000200.1:0-6814 GCA_045535455.1 Kiritimatiellia bacterium
CCCCTCCCCGCCATCGTCTTGTGGGCGGAGAGCAGGACGCGCAGTCCGGCCGAGCTCATGTACGGCACGTCCGCGAGGTCGAGCACTACAGTCGCCGCGTCGCCGAACTTGAGCCCCGCCTCGAGCTCAGGTGCCGTCACGGTGTCGACGCGTCCGCCGACGGCAAAGATCAGCTTATCGCCTTCTATACGGGTCTTGATCTCCATCACAATCCTTTCCACTTGTCAGCATGCCGATGTCGTTGCGCCGCCCTCGCCGTTGTAGCGGAGGACGGTGCGAGAAGAGCCAGAAGGATGGTGTATTTCATAGCTTAAACACGTTTCTGTTGAATCCAGTTGTCGTCAAGTTGCGGCGATGAGGGATCTCCATCATGAGATTGGAGACGAGATAGCTGCGCAGCGACGAGATCTGCGCGTCGGCGTCCGTAATGTCGAAGATCTCGCCGTCGTCGCGCAGGACGAGCGCCAGCCCGTCGTTGAGGTCGACGGTCACCTCGGCCTTGACGCGGCGCCCGGCGTTGCGGTCGCGCACGACCATGAGCGCCTCCTCGACGAGCAGCGCCGCCTTCGTGGCCCGGCACTCCTCGACGCCCTTGGCCTTGAGATGGTCGCCGACGGCCATGGATGTCGCGCAGACCGACTCCGGCTCGAGGTCGAGGTCGAAGACGCGCAGCCGGTCCTCCCGGCCCGGGGGCAGAAGATAGGGGAACCGCCGGCGCCCGCCGACCGCCGCGAGGTACAGCAGAAAGAGGACGAGCGAAAGGCCGGGCGCGAGGCCGAGCGCGAGCCAGACGCCACACGGGCCGAGGAGCGCGCCGCCGACCGGGAACAGCACCGCCGGCGCCACGAGCATGGCGGCCAGCGTCAAGACGGTAGAGAGGCCCTCGTGCCGGATGAAGACGTAGTACGAATTGAGCAGCAGGACGGGGGCGAGGCCGACTAGCGCGAGCGAGACAAGACGCACGGCGAGGCGGGCGTCGGGGACGATGGCGGGATCGTTGACGGCCGCCAGCAGCAGCATGACGTCCGGGACGGCGAGGAGCAACGCCATGGCGGCCAGGCCCTCGCCCGCCGCCGCCGACATAGCCAGGCGCATCACCCGCTTCGTCAGGAACGTGTTGGACTCGCCGATGTAGACGCTGGCCAGCGGCTGGACGGCGTTCCCGACGCCGTCGAATATCTCCGAAACGCCGACCGTCATCACCGCCACGGCAAGGACGGGGAGCATCCCCGAGCCAAACTGCGCGATGACGTACGCGTTGAGCGCGAACATCAGCACGGCACGGCCGATGTTCTTGCTCGCATCGCCGAACGACATCCGGAAGATGACCAGGAGGTCGGAGGGGACGTAGTGCCGCGAGAACCCCAGCATGCACCCCTTCCTGCGGAAGTGGAAGAGCAGCACGGCAATCGCCAGGGCCGCGCCCAGGCCTGTTCCGGCGGCGCACCCGGCCGCGCCGAACCGCATCGTCAGCGGAATGGACAGGAGGCAGTTCCCCGCGAGCTGCACGAGGTAGGAGACGAACGACAGCCGTGCGTCGCCGTCCGTATAGCACATCATCCCCAGGAAGAAGGCGACGGGCTGCAGGGCCGCCGCCGGGAGATACCAGAGCCAATACGCCGACGCCAGGGAAGAGACTTCCGGCGAGGCGCCGAACGCCGCGACGACCGGCGTCCGCACGAGGGCGAGGACGAGCGCCACCAGCAGGCCCAGCGCGACCGACGCCTTGCAGCCGAGAGTAAAGAAGCCCCGCGCACGGCGCACGTGCAGCGCACCGACCTCGGTCGCGAAGCGGACGCTCGTGCCGACCGCGACCAGCATCCCGACGAACGTGACGATCTCGAACACGCCCTGCATGATGTTGACGGCGGAGAGGCCGTTCTCGCCGAGGACATGGCCGCAGATGACCGAGTCGGACATCCCCATGAGGAACTCCGCCGCCATCGCGAACGTCGCGGCAGGAAGGAAAGACCTGAACTTGGCAGTCGCGAAAGTCATCTACATCCCGTTCCCGGTTCCCCGTTCTCCGTCTTACAGCGTTCCGAAGATGCGGTCACCGGCGTCGCCAAGCCCTGGCACGATGTAGAAATGCGAATTGAGGCGCTCGTCTTTTGCCGCAGTGAACACAGGGACGTCGGGATGCTCCTTCTCGACTTTCGCGATGCCCTCCGGCGCGGCGATGAGATTGAGGAAGACGATTCGCCTGTAGCCGAGCTTCTTGAGCTGGGCGAACGCATCGCATGCGCTGCCGCCCGTCGCGAGCATCGGGTCTATCACGATCGCAAGCTCGTCGTTCTTCGCAGGCGGAACCTTTGCGTAGTACGGAACGGGCTCGGCCGTCGCCTCGTTGCGCTGCATGCCGAGGACGCCGACCTTCGCGTATGGAAGGACGTGCAGCATCGCGTCGAGCATGCCCATTCCGGCCCGGAGAATCGGCACTATCACTATCGAGTCCTCGATCTTGACGCCGGTAGTCTTGGCGACAGGGGTCGTGACGGGAATCTCGACCGTACGAAGGTCCTTAAGACTCTCGATTGCAAGAAATTCCGTAATCTCGTTCACGAGTTCGCGGAATTGCTTGGGCTTGGTGTTGATGTCACGCATCAGCGTGACGCGATGCTTGACAAGCGGATGGTTTAGGACTGTATGCATAGTAGTTAAAGGGTCAAAGGGTTTAAGGGTTAGAGGGTTTGGGGGTTAGGGGCTACATGCCTTGAATTCTAATGAGATCCATATACCAGTTGACGAGCTGCGGGCCGTAGAACATCCACGCAAGGCAACCCATGCAAATATACGGACCGTACGGTATCGGGGTAAAGCCGCCAAGCTTCGTCTTGGAAAGGAGAATTAGCACGATGCCAATAATGCTCCCGAACACCGACGAAAGGATAAGTGTCACAAGGACGGCAACAGGTCCGAAGAGAGCCCCGACGGCGCCCATAAGAAAGACATCGCCCATTCCCATCGCCTCGCGCTTGAACGCCTTTGAGCCAAGCCACCGGACGAGCCAGAGCAGCCCAAAACCAAAAACAAGGCCGCCGACCGAGAAAGCGATGGGCATCAATGCCGCAGCCATATAGCTTCGGCCGAAGGTAATAATACTCCAGACTCCCTCGGACATGGCCCAAACAACGCCAAGTACCATTCCACCGACAGTCGTAAAGTCTGGAAGAAGCTGATGGTCGAAGTCGATAAACGACCCAGCAATCATGAGAGATATCCATATCCACGCCACGAGCAGAGAACCCACCATCGGCGTCCAATACACCGGCCCGGAAGAAGGGACATAACTGTATCGGAAAAACGCCGCAAGGAAAAGACATCCGCCCAGAAACTCCACGAAGATGTACCGCGGCGAAATCGGCGCCTTGCACGCGGCGCATTTGCCGCGCAGCGCAAGCCACGAGAGGATCGGGATGTTCTGGTACCACTTGATAGGCGAATTGCACTTCGGGCAGTGCGACGGCGGAGAGACAATCGACTCGCCTCTCGGCGCGCGCCAGATCACTACATTCAAAAACGAGGCAATGCAAGCGCCAAGCCAAAAGCTGAAAAACGCCAATATCGGCGCAAGGTCTTTTATAATGTTGGCGGTCTGATTCATGTCACTCGCTCTTTAGCTCGCGGCCCATCATCGCCTCGACGGCCTTGCGAGCGTCAAAGTCCTCGTAGCAAAGCGCATAGACGAGATCGCAAATCGGCATCTCGACGCCAAGCTTCGCTGCGAGGTCATGAACGACTTTGGAATTCCAGACGCCCTCGGCCACCATCTGCATCGAGCCAAGAATGTCCTTTATCTTCTCGCCCTTTCCAAGTCGCTCGCCAACAGAATGGTTGCGCGAGTGAACCGAAGTGCAAGTAACGATGAGGTCGCCTATTCCCGCAAGGCCAGAAAGCGTCTCGGGCTTGCCACCATATCCAAGGACGAAGCGCTTCATCTCCGCAAGACCGCGCGTGATAAGAGCGGCCCTCGTGTTGTCGCCGAAGCCCATTCCGTCAGAGCAGCCGACGGCAATCGCGATGACGTTCTTGACTGCGCCGCCTATCTCGACGCCAACAGGATCTGGCGAAGTATAGACACGGAACTTGGGGCCAGACCAGACGCGCTGGACTTTCTTCGCCTTTTCCTCGTCCTCGCACGCAGCGACGATTGTCGTAGGGATGCCGCGGCTCACTTCCTCGGCGTGAGTGGGTCCAGCGAGCGCAACGACACTCTTCAGCCCAAGGATTTCCTTGGCAAGCTCCGTCATGCGCTTGTTTGAAGCTTCACAAAGCCCCTTCGTAAGCGAGACGACGAGCTGGTCGTCGGTGATAAGCCCCTTGAAGCCCTCCATCACGGACGCGAAAAACTTGCTTGGTGGAGCAAGTACGACGATCTCTGCGCCCTTTACCGCCTCTTCCCTGTCGGCAGTGAGCTTCAACGCGTCGGGCAGAACGACACCTTTAAGGAACTTCTCGTTCCTTCGCGTGCGGCGCTGTTCCTCGATGTAGTCAGGAAACGCGCCCCATACCGTAACGTCATGCCCATAGCCAACGAGAAGCAGCGCATTCGCCGTTCCCCATCCGCCATCTCCAATTACCGCAATCTTCATACTAATTTTGTCAGAGCACCTTGACCTTCAGGTTGCAGAACGAAACGGTCGAGTCGCTATGGTCCTGAAGAAGAAGGCGCCCTTCTGGAATCTCGCCCCAGTCCTGCGGCTTGCCGTCGGCAGCAACGCCCCAGGTCGCGTATTTCGACGCCTTCACCGCCGCCTTGAACGCGGGAGTGCCGCGGTCGTACTCGAGAACCTTGACGCCATTGAGCCAGTGTTCGACATGCGCACCTTTAGAGACAATCATGCCGCTATTCCACTCGCCAGGCCCCTTGAGGATGGAATCGGCATGGGCGGAAAGGATGTCGTAGAGCGACGCGGACTTGCGGTTGCCGTCCTTCCCCTTTTCGGAATCGGGATGCCCGTTCTCGAGGACCTGGTACTCCTCGCAAGTGCCCTTGTTAAGCGTCTCGTCGTAGAAGTACTTGACGCCCGAATTGGCGCATTCGGTAAGGCGGAAGTCGAACTTGAACGCGAAGTCGCGGTACTTCTTCGCAGTCACGATGTCTCCGCCGCCGCCAAGCTTCTGGTCTTCGGGCGGAAGCGGGAACCACTTGCCGTCGGCGATGCCGTTCACGGGACGCATCGTGAGAGTGCCATCCTTTATGAACCAACCCTTCTCCGGCGGCGCCTTGCAGCCGCTCTTCACGGCGAGCCAGCCGTCAAACGTCTTGCCGTCCCACGCGAGAGCCCAACCATCGGCTTTCTCGGCGTCGGTGAGCGTGTTCGCGCCCTCGGGAGCCGGCTTCATCTTGGCCTTCACCTTGATCGCGTCGCATACGCCGCGGTAGTAGCCGACGCTTTCGAGGAGCCCGGGCAGATTGTCGTCAAAGTCGCGCTCGTACTCGATGTTGCAGCATCCAGTGTAGCCGATCTTAGCCAGCGCAGTGAAGATGGCCGGGATGTCGAGCTCGCCACGAGGCGCACGCATCGCGAGATTCTTCACAGGGTCGATCTTGATGTTCTTCAAGTGGATGTCGTAGATGCGATCGGGATTCTGCTCGATGAACTTTACAGGGTCGAGACCGGCCCGGCGCTCGTGGCCAATGTCAAGGCAGACGCCGATGCGCTTGTCGCGGTTGCCGATGCGCTTGATTGCCGCCTCGGCAGTCGGGAAGAGATACGGGATGTCCGGTCCGTGGTTGTGGATCGCATACACCATGTCGTACTCCTTGACGAGACGGTCGATGATATCGAGCATCTTGTCGGACTCGACGCGCGTCTTCTTGCCGTTGACCTCGCCCTGCTCGAACGGCACGCCCACGACGATGCGAACGCCGAGCTTCTTTGCCTGCTCGAAGCCCTTGCGTGCGAGCTCCTCGGTGTCGGCGTAGATCGGCCCGACTCCCACGGGGACGATGTCGGCCTCCGCAAGCTTGGCCTTGAACGCATCCGCCTCTTCCTGCGTGCAGTCGAGCTTCAGGTGGAAGTCCTTGACGCAGAGCGAATGGAGATCAAGCTCCTTCATCGCAGCGATCGTCTGGTCGACGTTCTTCTTGTGGAACGTGAACCCCGCAATGCCGATCTTGAACGGAACAGCCGCAAAGGCACCAATCGAAACAACCGCAGTAACGGCAAACAGAATCTTCTTCATACTCTCCTTTTCAATTTTAAATTTTACTCCTGACTCACGCAATCGGCTTCAGATATTTCGCGTAGTCGAGACCAGCCGCCTTGAGCGAAAGCGAGAGGTCGAAGCGCCCGCGCGCAAACGGCACGAGCATCTTGTCGGCCTCTTCATTGCCAGTCGTCTCCGTAGCGGCATTCCACGAAAGCCGGCCTTCTGACTTCCCGCGGCCGAGCTCCATGCACATGCGGCCAAGCGAGCAGAACGCCGTAGACCTGTGCGCACCCTCGGCATCGCAGACAGTATACTGCGGGTCCTCGCGCGCAACTGCCTCGAGGAAATTAAGGAAGTGGTCATCCGTCCTGAGGAACCTCTCGCCACCATGCGCAAGAACATTGTCCTTGATCTCGCTCGGCAGGAGGTCTGCGAGAAGCGACGGCTTCGACGCCTCAAGCGGGCCAAGCTGCCCTGGCGCAACCTTTGGCTCCGGATCGCTCGGCGTGACTTTCACCGCACCGCGCGTGCACCAGAGCCAGTCACCGTTCTCGCCGATGAACTTGACGCCCATCTGGAACTTGTTGTTGACGTGGACGTCAGTCCCGCCGCAGTCGTAGTGCAGGTCGTACGTCGTGTGGACGTTCCAGAGCTTTTT
>JAZSLQ010000015.1:0-13773 GCA_045535455.1 Kiritimatiellia bacterium
ACATGGGAATCCGCATGTACCGCTTCCACGGCTCCTCGCACAAGTTCAACACGCAGGCCGCGGCGAAGTTCCTCAAGAAGCCCCTCGCCAAGGTCAACCTCGTCACGTGCCATCTCGGCAACGGCTCGTCTCTCGCCGCGATCAAGAACGGCGGCGTCGTAGATACGTCGATGGGCCTTACTCCTCTCGCCGGCATGGTGATGGGGACGAGGTGCGGCGACATCGACGCCGCGGCCGTCCTCTCCATCATGGAGGCCGAGAAGCTCACGCCCGCCCAGACCGACACGCTGCTCAACAAGAAGTCGGGCCTTCTCGCGCCCACCGGCTCGAGCGACTGCCGCGACATCTGCACGATGGCCGACAAGGGCAACAAGCAGGCCGAGCTCGCGCTTGAGATGCTGGCCTACCGCGTCGCGCTCTACATCGGCGCGTACAACACCGTCGTCGGCGGGGCTGACGCCATCATCATGACGGGCGGCATCGGCGAGAACTCCAAGGAAGTCCGCGAGAGGATCATCCGCCGTCTCGGCGCACTCGGCATCAAGCTTGACCCGAAGGCCAACCAGGTTCGCGGCGAAGTCAAGATCATCAGCGCGAAGGGCTCGAAGATCCCGGTCGTCGTCATCCCCACCAACGAGGAGCTCATGATCGCCCGCGACACAGTAAAGGTATTGGGAAAATGAACGCAATCAAGAACATAATTGAAAAGGCCTCGAAGCTGAACGGAACGGTCGTTCTGCCCGAGGGCATGGACCCCCGCGTCATAACCGCCGCGTGCGCTTGCGTCGACCGCAAGATCGCGACGCCCGTCGTCCTCGGCACTCCTGCGGAAATCGCCGACGCCGAGGCGAAGGCGGGGCTCAAGCTCGCAGACCGCGGCATCAAGACGATTGACTATACGCAGGGCGATGCGGAACTCGAAGCCGCCTACCTCGAGGCGTGGAACGCCAAGGAGTCGAAGAAGCCCGCCGAGAAGCAGAAGATCATCGATCTCGCCGCGGCGCAGAAGACTCTTCGCACGAAGCGCATCTACTTCGGCGGCATGATGGTGAAGCTCGGCCGCGTCAACGGCCTTGTTGCGGGTTCCATCGCCTCGACTGGCGACATGCTTCGCGCGGCTTTCCACACGCTCGGCACCCAGAAGGGCGTCAAGACGGCGTCGAGCTGCTTCATCCTCGACCTCAAGACCCCGACGGCGTCGGGCGACGAAGTGCTCGCGTTCGGCGACTGCGCGGTCATCCCCGATCCGACGGCCGAACAGCTCGTCGACATCGGCCTCGCTACGGCGCAGACCTACCGCGACCTCACCGGCAAGGAGCCGCGCGTCGCGTACCTCTCGTTTTCCACGAAGGGCTCCGCGGCGGGTCCGCTCGTCGAGAAGGTCCAGAAGGCCGTCGAGCTCGCAAAGCCCCGCTTCGAGGAAGCCGGCATCAAGATGGACGGCGAAATGCAGTTCGACGCGGCGATAGTTCCCGCAACCGGCAAGCAGAAGAACCCGAACGGTGCTGTGCAGGGCGATGCGAACGTCTTCATCTTCCCTGACCTCAACGCCGGCAACATTGGCTACAAGATCGCGCAGAGGATTGGCGGCGCAGACGCCATCGGGCCGAACCTCCAGGGTCTTGCCAAGGCGATGAACGACCTCTCGCGCGGCTGCTCCGCCGAGGACATCGTCGGAACCATTTGCGTTACATTGCTACAGTCGACAACTAAATGAAGGGAGTTGAAAGTTGAAAGTGAAAAGTTGAAAGTGAAGGAATCTTAAAATTCCACAACTTTACACTTTAAACTTTAAACTTTAAACTTTAAAACATGACCGACGAAAAGATGATCGAGCGCGCGAAGCAAGTCTTCGCAGTTGAGATCGAGGGTCTCGAGAAGACCCGCGACTCTCTCGGTGCGTCTTTTGTCAAGGCGGTGCGGCTTATTCTTGACACTGTCTCAGACGGCGGCATTGTCGTCGTCTCGGGCGTTGGCAAGAATCTCCACATCGCCGAGAAGATGAGCGCCATCTTCTCATCGACGGGCACGCGCTCGATTGTCCTCAATCCCGTGCAGGCGATGCACGGCGACCTCGGCATGGTCTCCGCGAAGGACGTCCTTGTCGCGCTTAGCTTTTCCGGCGAGTCGGCCGAGGTGAACAACCTCATCCCGGCGATCCGCCGCCACGGGCTCAAGGTCATCTCTATGACAGGCCGCCCCGATTCGACGCTTGCGCAGATGAGCGACATCCACATTGAGATTCCGTGCGGCAAGGGGGCGTGTCCGTTCGGCATGGCGCCGACGAACTCGACGACGGCGACGATGGCGATGGGCGATGCGCTCGCGATGGTGCTTATCGATGCTCAGAAGTTCCCTGTCGAGGACTACGCGATGAACCACCCGGCTGGCGCGATTGGCCGTGCGCTCGTCATGAAGGTGACGGACGTAATGCGTGCGGGCGAGCGGCTGGCGAAGGTCGGCCCGGAGGCGACCGTGCTTGACGCGCTGATGGCGATGACGAATTCGAAGGGCGGCAGCGCCGTTGTCGCAGATGCGGGCGGCAAGTTGCTTGGCATCTTCACCGACGGCGACTTCCGCCGCATCATGAGCGAGAGGGGATTAGGGTCATCTAGCGTCAAGACAGGGTCGGATAGCGTCAAGACCCTAAGCGACCCTAACCAGACCCTAAGCGACCCTATCTCCCTCTACATGACAAAGTCTCCGTTTTTCGTCTACGACGACGTATACGCCGCGGAGCTGCTGAAGATCTTTGAGAAAAAGCGCATCGACGACCTGCCGGTGTGCGACCGATCCGGCCGGGTGGTCGGACTCGTGGACATCCAGGACCTGCCAAAAATGAAAGTACTGTGATTTAAGAAAATCATGTTAACCACTAAATACACTAAACACACGAAAAAGGGAGAGTACCAAGTGGTAGTCTTTTAGTGTGCTTCGCGTATTTCGTGGTTGCAAAAACAATGAGAGGAACGATAAAAATGAACAAGAAGATCGTGATGATGACGGCGATGGCCCTTGCGGCCACAGTGGCGTTTGCCGCGCCCAGGACCTCGAGGAAGGCGCCCGTGGCTACTGACGAGGACGCGCCTACGACCGGCAAGGAGGCGAAGATCATGCTTGACCAGTTCCCGAAACTCGGTCGCCAGTCCACTCTTTCGGCACCTGCGCTCCAGGGCGGCTCCATCGTGGGCAAGTGCTACACGAAGCCAAGGAGCTGGATTGTCCTCGAGGCGAAGTACACGACCTTCGTGAAGTGGCAGGATCAGCTCACCTTCACGTGGCACGTCCTTCTCGAGACGAAGAGCGCGACCGAGAACAAGGGCAACAAGGAAGGCCTCGCCCCCTATTCCTACTTCACGACTTCTGTCACGTACCAGAACATCCCGCAGGGTTCGCATGCGGCTTCCGTGTGCCTGCACCCCTCCTACCTCGAGCGCTTCGGCGAGGCGAAGGCCGTCGGCCTCGTCATCACCAACGCGAAGGGCGAGATCCTTCAGGGCAACACAGAGAGCGAAATCAAGGGCATTGTGGCGGGCTCGAGGTTCTGGGAAGAGCCGAAGATCATGGATGCAAAGACAGGCGACGGCAAGCCGATGATCGAGCGCCGCCAGGGTCTCATGGACCGCTCCAAGACGATTTGGGCTCTCGTGAATCCGAACGACTATGAACAGGTGGCACAGTAAGAGTTTAAAGTTGAAAGTTGAAAGTGAAAAGTGAAAAGTTGAAAGTGAAAGAATCTTAAAATTCCACAACTTTACACTTTACACTTTAAACTTTAAGCTCTAAATTAGAAATCCGATTTATGGCAAAGAGATATCTAACGTTAGACATCGGCGCTTCAGCGGTGAAGCTTGCCGAGTATGAAGGCGGCAAGGGTGGCCTGACACTCGTAAACTACGGCATCGCCGCTCTTGCAGCTCCCTTGGACGCTGGCAACGCGGGTGCGCTTCTCTCGCCTGCGCTCCTCGAGATAGTCCGCGAGAAGGGCATCAAGCCAGGTCCCGTCGCGGTCGCGATCTCTGGGCAGATGGTGTTCCCGCGCTTCGCGTCGATCGCCGCCGCTGGCGGAGCCGATCGGTTCGACCAGATGGTCCGTTTCGAGATCGAGCAGAACATTCCGTTCCCGATCGACGAGATGATCTGCGACAGGCAGGTTCTCGGCGACAACGAAAACGGCGAGAAGAACGTGATGATCGTCGCTGCGAAGATCGACCAGGTCGAAGACATCGTGGCCGCGGTGCGCGGTGCGGGATTCACGCCTGAACTGGTTGACGTCGCGCCCATCGCCCTCACGAACGTGCTTCGCTACGCGGGTGCCGCCGATGGCGGATGCTGCGTTGTCCTTGACATCGGCTCCAAGACGACGTCGCTCGTGATCGTCGACGGCGACAAGCTCTACAACCGTTCCATCCCAGTCGCGGGCAACACGATCACGAAGGAGATTTCCGCAGCGCTCGGGTGCACGCCGGAGGAGGCGGAGGAATACAAGCGCACTGCCGCGTATGTCTCCCTTGGCGGTGTAGTCGAAGACGAGGACGAGACGCGCGATCGCGTGTCCAAGGTCTGCCGTGCGGTGATGACTCGACTCCACGCCGAAGTGTCGCGCTCCATCAACTTCTACCGTTCGCAGCAGGGCGGTAGCGTTCCGGTCAAGCTCTACATCACGGGCGGCACGGCGATTCTTCCGCAGCTCGACCGCTTCTTCGCGGAGAGTCTGCAGCTTGAGGTCGAGTACGTTAATCCGTTCGATGTCGTCGGCGTAGGCCCCAAGATCAACGCCGAGACGCTTGAGGGCGATGCGACGCAACTTGCTGCGACGGTCGGCCTTGCCCTCCATCAGGTGGGTCTTGCGACGTTTGCGATAAATCTCCTGCCGCCGTCTTTGCTGAAGGAGCGTGCCGACATCGCGAGGATCCCGTTTGTGGCCGTCGGCGCCGTCTCGCTTGTCGCGGCCCTTGTGCTCGTTTTGCTCGCCGCCAACAAAGGCGCCGCCGAAGCGGAGGCCGAGAGTTCGGCCGTCTCGGCCGAGGTGTCGCGTCTCCGCTCCGTGGAAGCCAAGGTAAAGGAAGCGGTCGCAGAAGAGGAACGGGTGACCGCCAAGGCGGACGCGTTAAAGGCGCTCTTTGCGAAGCGCAGTCTTCCAGTCGCGAAGATCATGGCGATTCGCTCCGCTCTCGGCAACGAGATGTGGATCGAGAAGTGGGAGGGCGACCGCATCACCGTACGCGGCTGGGCGGACGACCTCAAGACGCTCGTCTCGCGCACGAAGACGGGCGGTTCCACGGCCGCGCAGATAATTGAGGCACGGCTCAAGGGCTCGCCGGTGGTTGATCCGGCGTCAGTCAAGATCGAGTCGATGACCGATGTCGGCAAGGACGCTGCGCTCAAGCAAATCGTCGTCGTCGCCAAGTTCAAGATCGGGAAGGGAGAAGAGCGATGAACCTGTCCAAGAACCAGATAGTAATGCTTTCGATAGGCGGAGCGGCGCTTGTCGTCGCGGCCGTGCTTGGATACTTCGCGTTCAGCGCCTACTCCGTGAAGTCCGAGGCGGCGGAAGCCGCGCAAAGCGATTCTTCGGCAGTTCGCGCCCTGCTTGGCGCCGCGATAAGCCCAGATGCCGCAAGCATAGCGGCAGTGAAAAAGAACAGCGACGCCCTTGCGGGCTGGACGGAAGCCGCGCTCTCGACGGCTTCAGCAGGCGACCGCCTGATCGATCCAGATCTCAACGAGGCGGCGTTCAAGCAGAAGCTCGTCGACGAGGCCCGAGCTCTTTCCAGTCTCCCCGGTGGCGTAGAGGGCAAGATCGTCAAGCCCGACTTCGCGTTCGGCTTTCCCGATTTCGTGACGGGCGACAAGATTCCCGAAAAGGAGAAGCTTCCGCAGCTCCAGCGCCAGTGGGCCGACATTCGCACGATCGTCGAGTCGCTCGCCGGCTGCGGAATCGTGGAGATTGCCAGGATCGAACCCATCCTTGCGAAGCAGCCCCAGGCCGGCGAGCAGCAGAAGGACGCGAAGCCGAACAGGCGCCAGCGCAAGCGGAGGGATGCCGAGGAGGAAAAGCCCTCCTATACAGAGGAGAAATATGCAATAGACTTCCGCGCGAAGCCGGCGGCGCTCGTCAAGGTCGTAAACGCGCTTGCTACGTCGCAGCGTTTCTTCGTAGTCGAGACGCTGGACTTTGCGCGTGAAGGCGACATGATCGGCAAGGCCCTCGGCGAGGGCGAGAAGAGGGGCGCCTCCGAGCAGCAGTCCTCGCGCCCGCGGCGGAGGCGCCGCGGCGAGCAAGCCAGATTCGGGGAGGAGAAGGCGGCCGAGGGCGCCGAAGAGGCGGACAGCGGCGTCGTGAACGATCCCGAGAAGGAGGAGCCGTTCCTCGTGCATGCAGTTGTTTCGACGTATGATTTCGGCTTGGCAGCGAAGCCGGTCGCCGACGAGAGCGCCGAGCCCGCTGCGGCCGAGGGAGTCAAGGAAGAGAAGGAGGGCGAGGAATGATCTCCAGGAATTCCGAAGGCGGCTTTTTCGCCGCGCATTGGGACTGGCTCGTGGCAGCGGCCGGAGTGACTGCGCTCATTGTCGGCGTGGTGCTTTTCGTGATGGCGGGCGGCGGCGATCCCGAGGAGAACGCGAGAGCGGCCGTCGATCGGCTGAAATCGGCCAAACGCGCCGAGACCGGCGTCAAGCCGGTGGACATGTCGCAGTACGAGCGCGCGCTCCAGTTTGCCGTCAACCCGCCGATGATTTCCGAGATCGAGGATGCGGGCGGGAACTTCCTCGTTTCCGCGCGGCGCGTGTTCTGCAAGTTCTGCAAGAAGCCGATGCACGACGGCACGAAGGTGTGTCCGTTCTGCAACGAGACCCAGCCCGAGCCGGAGAAGGTCGCCGTCGATGCGGATGGCGACGGGCTTCCAGACGACTGGGAGACGAAGTACGGACTCGACGTGGCGCAGAACGACGCCGATGCCGACAAGGACGGCGACGGCTTCACGAATGCCGAGGAATATGCGGCGGGGACAGATCCGTCCGACAGGAACTCGCACCCCGACTACCTTGATTCGCTGAAGCTTGTGCTGCCGCTTAAGGAGACGGTGCTTCCGTTCTATCTGCGCTCCTACATGAAGACCCCGAGCGGCATCAAGCTCGAGTTCTTCGATCCGAAGCGCCGCAACGACTACGGCAAGAACGGGTATCGCTACTACGTTCTCGTTGGCGAGGCGATCGGCGACACCGGCTTCACCGCCAAGGCGTTCGAGCAGAAGGAAAAGAAAGTCAAGATCAAGGGCTCTAACGTCGAGCGCGCCGTCGATGTCTCGACCGTGACGATCGTTCGCAAGAAGGACGGCAAGGAACTCGCGCTCGCGCTCGACGAGAAGCGCAAGCCGGTCGACGTGCAGGCGACGCTCGAGTTCAGCCGCGGCGAGACGAAGACTTTCGTCGTGGTGCCGGGCGGAACGATTGATTTGTACGGTAGCAAATACAAAGTCGTGGAAGTGAAAAATGCGGGGAAGGGTGCAAAAGTTGTACTTGAAGATTTGCTGCTCGGCAAAATTCGTACTGTTGAGACCCTTGAACAGTGAGAAGAATTAGGATATAATACACAATACAAAACATTAGGAGCATGTTCGATATGACGAACCTCAGGACATACGTCGCGCTGACGGCGACCATCGCTTTCATCGCGCTCGGCCAGAGCATGAACGCGCAGGACGATCTTGACGATCTGCTTGCCGATCTCGAGGGCGAAGCCCCTGCCGCCGCGGCACCAGCCGCGCCCGCGCCTGCGGCTGTTGCCGAGGAACCGGCACCGGCGCCAGCGGCTGAAGAGCCCGCGCCTGCGGCCGAGGAACCCGCGGCTGAAGAGCCTGCGGCCGAGGAACCTGCCGCCGAGGAGCCCGCGGCTGAGGAGCCAGCACCTGCGGCCGAGGAATCTACGGCTGAAGACAAGAAGATTGACGACACCCTTAATCTTCTTGACGAGCTTGAGGCCGAGGAGCCGGTTGCAACTGATAAAGTCGAGGAGCCCGCGTCGGCGGCCAAAGCCGACGAGCCGCTTCCAGAGCCCGTCGCTGCGACTGAAGTTGTCGAGCCAGTTCCCGCTGCAGAGTCGGAGGAATCAGCCCTCAAGCAGCGGCTCAAGAACAGGAAAGACGGCGATCTTATCGGAGAGATCCTGACTGTTGAGAAACTGCGCCGCGAGGCGATGGACACTCAGGCGATGCGCGAGATTTCCGAGGCGCGTGCCGCAATGACCGGCGGCGAGTATGCCGAAGCCGTCCGTCACTACGGCATTGCCGCGAAGCTCCTGAACGACAGCGAGGCGTCCAAGATATACAAGGCCGAGTGCACTGAAGGCATTGCCGAAGGGCTTTTCAGGGCCGCGCTCGAGGAAGAGCGCACCGGTCGCCGCGCGCGTGCCATAAAGTACATGGAAAAGGCCGTCGACCTTCGTCACCCGAAGGCCCGCCGTCAGCTTGAGGCCTGGCTTTCCACCGTAGATCCCGACGCTCTCAAGACCGATGTATCCGAGATATTGCATCGTCGCAACGACGCCGACTACAAGGCCCGCCGCGAAACCGAGCGTCGTCACCTCAAGCGCGCCCGCCAGTTGCTTGCGCAGCGCGAGATCGACCGTGCGCTCGATGAGTGCGAGCTCGTCCTTGTGAAGGATCCCTACAACCAGGAGGCCCTGCGGCTCAGAGACTCCATCGTCAGGAAGAGCGCCGTGATCCTCAAGGATGAGCGCGAAGTCGCCCGCAAGAAGTGGATAGCCGACGTCGACAAGGCGTGGCGTCCGAACTACGCCACCGACGCCAAGGATCGCGACGACAAGAAGGGCGCCACGATAAAGGCCAAGCCCGACCCGCATAACGGCGAGCGCACGATCGAGCAGTCGATCATCCAGCGCATGAAGGAGATGCGTCTCCCGGCGATTTCGTTCAAGCCGCCGGCGACGATCATCGACGCCGTCGAGTATTTCCGCGGCGCGTCGAAGGACTTCGACCGCCCCGAGATTCCGCTTGAGCAGCGCGGCTTCAACTTCGTCCTCAAGACTCCCGAGGCCGTCCGTATGCAGGCGGCCGCCGCTGCGAGCGAGGATGCCGACGACTTCTCCGACACGGGTTCCGACGATGCGGCGAACGGCGGTGGGCCGCTTGGCGTTCCGGTCATCCCGATGATCACCGCGAGCGACATCACGTTCTACGACGCCCTCAAGCTCGTATGCGAGTCAGTCGAGTACAAGTTCACCGTGCAG
Organism: Kiritimatiellia bacterium; assembly: GCA_045535455.1. Taxonomy (GTDB): domain Bacteria; phylum Verrucomicrobiota; class Kiritimatiellia; order RFP12; family UBA1067; genus UBA1067. The sequence goes on from JAZSLQ010000015.1 coordinate 9,251, forward strand.
GGGCCGATTGTCATGGTCATGCACAAGGACATGTCGGTCGAGGAACTTGTCACGCGTTCCTTCCCGGTTCTCTCGTCCTTCACCGAGAAGATGGAAAGCGCGAAGGGCGACATCACGACGATGCGCTCGAGCAACAGCGGCTTCGGCGGCGCCTCTCGCAATAACGACGACGGCGAGGAAAATGAAGAGCGCGACTGGAAGGAGTTCTTCTCGCTCCTCGGCGTGAAGTGGCCCGAGGGCAGCTCGATCTTCTACGTGAAGACGGTCGGCCGCCTCTTCGTCAAGAACACCCAGGACAACCTCGCCGAGTTCGAGAACGTCCTCGCGCAGCTTAACCAGCAGGTCACGCTCGTCGAGATCGAGACGAGATTCATCGAGGTCTGCCAGGATGACTTGAACTCCCTCGGCTTCGAGTGGATTCTCAACAGCGATTACTCGCTTGGGCTCAACAAGCATCTTGGCAAGGCCCTTGGCATCCGTGGCGGCTCCTTTGGTTCGGGAGGGACCCTTTCCTCTTCGGCGTCCTCGTCTAGTTCGACCTCGACAGCCGACAGCCCCGGTGTGGCGGGCGGTGGTGGCGGCAATACGGCTTCCGGCGACGCGATTGCGTCAACGACCACGGCCAGTTCGTCGTCGTCCGGTCAGAGCAAATGGTCGCGTGGCGGCAGCAAGCGCAATATCGGCATCAACGCGTACGGCGAAGACTATTCGACTGGCCAGCGCTATCTCTCTACGATCGGCAACCACATCTCCGGCGAGTCGAAGTCCACGAACGACCAGTTCATGAAGCTTAACGCCTTCCTTGGCAACGCAGACCTCTCGATGATTCTGCACATGCTCTCGCAGCGCAGCGACACCGACCTCCTCTCTGCGCCGAAGGTGCTGACGCGTCCTGGCGAAGAGGCCGTCATGAAGGTCGTGACCGAGTATATCTACCCGACCGACTACGACGTGCAGCTCCAGTCGAGCTCGTCCAGCAGCGGCGGCAGCTATGGCGGCGGCGGCCAGAGCGCGATTCTCGCCGTTGTCGAGCCCCAGAGCTTCACGATGCGCGAAGTCGGCGTCATACTCCAGGTCACCCCGACCCTGACTGACGACGGCAACGTCGTCGACCTCGAGCTCAACACGCAGGTCGTCGATGAGCCGACATGGAAGAACTACGGCATGAGGATTCCGTTCACCGGGAACACCTCGGCCGGCCAGCTCAACATCGAGGTTGGCGACGGTCCGTTCGCGAGCCAGGGCTACTCGCCGTCCCCTGCTGTCATGGAGCGCATCGTCACGCGCTACTGGGAGGCGGTCGCCAACATGTTCGAGAACCTCTCGGGCGGCAACCAGAGCATAACATACTACGACGCCCCGATGGAACAGCCATTCTTCCACGTTCGCTCCGTCGATTCGAAGATAAGCGTGTATCCTGGCGCGACAATCGTCATGGGCGGTCTCATTACCGAGGCCCGCAAGGCGATGGACGACAAGATTCCGTACCTCGGCGACATCCCGTTCATCGGCCGCTTCTTCCGCAGCCATTCCGAGCAGACCTCGAAGCGCAACCTCCTGATCTTCGTCACGACCCGCATCGTCGATGGTCGTGGTCGTGAGATGCACAACGAGGGCTTTGACCTCGCCGAGCAAGGTGGCGGCGAAGCGAAGGAAGCGCCCGAGGCGCCGGCTAACTAAAAAGTTTAAAGTTGAAAGTGAAAAGTTGAAAACGCTGGAATCTTGAAATTCCACAGCTTTACGTTTTACACTTTACACTTTACGCTTTACACTTAAAACACAGGGTATACTCCTAAGGAACATGAAGATAGCATTGACGGGAGGGATTGCCTGCGGCAAATCCCTCCTTTCCCAATTTCTAAACGAACTTGGAGTCGAGACGCTTGACGCCGATGACGTCGTGCACGAGCTTCTCCCCGACCCCGATGAGCGTCGCCGCATTGCAGCCGAAGTGTTTGCCGACCCTGAGAAGCGTCGTGCGCTCGAGGCGAAGTTGCACCCACTGGTGAAGGAGAGGATCGACGCTTGGCTTGACAGGGCGAATGGGACGAACGGGACAACCGAGACAGCCGAGACGAGCGGGACTGGCGCCTGTCTCGTTAGTCCCGGTGGTCACGGTGGTCCCGTTACTCCCGCCCGTCCTGTTCGTGTCGCCATAATTCCGCTTTTATTCGAAGCACACTGGGAGAAAAATTTTGATATAATATGCTGCGTCGTCTCCTCTCGGGAGAAGCAAATCGAACGGATGACGACGACGCGGGGGATGACACATGCGGAAGCCGAGGCCCGGCTCGCGGCGCAACTGCCGGTCGAGGAAAAGGCCAAGCGTTCGCATTACGTCATCCCTAACAATGGAACAGCCGACGAACTTCGCGCAGAGGCGCAAAAGCTCGTCGACACTCTCTGCGTCTCTGCGTTAAAAATCAATTCCCCAACTTGAAATTCTACACGATCTACACGTTCTACACGGCTAAAAAAGATAGATAAGATTATGTCAGAAGAACTCGATGTGTTTGCGAGCGCTGTTACCAAAAGCGCCGCGCCGAAGCCCCAGCAACCCCTGCCGCAGCAGCAGGGGGGCAACAATGGCCAGAAAAAGCGGTTCCACAACCGCGGCGGCAAGAACTTCAACCGTGGCCCTGGCAAGCCGAATAACTCACCGATTCGCGGCGCGAACGGCGAGGAGAGCGTAAACCCGCTCCTCAACGCCCCGCTTCCGACGGAACAGCGCGCGCAGGAGCCCGACGCACCCGCGAACCCGAACCGTAATCCCGACCTTCCTGAGTATCGCCTCGCCGACATCCAGACATGGCCAGCCCCGACGATTGTCGAGCGCATGATGCCTGGCGCCGATCCAGAGGAACTTGGCACCTACCGCAAGCACGAGCTCATCTTCGCCGCGATACGCAGGTATCTCGCAAATGGCGGCGCGGTGCTCGCCTCCGGCTGCCTTGAAATCGTCCGCGAGGGACACGGCTTCCTGAGGTCTGCGAAGAACAACTTCCTTGCGTGCCCAGAGGACGTCTTCGTCACGCAGCAGCAGATCCGCCGCCATGCGCTAAGGACGGGCGACATCGTGGAAGGCCCGATCCGCGATCCGCGCGACCGCGGCCGCTTCTTCTGCCTCGGCAATGTCGCGACCGTCAACGGCAAGGAGCCGTCCGTCGCCGCGCGTGTCATCCACTTCGAGAACTTGACCGCGACATTTCCGACGCGGCGCATCATCCTCGAGACCGATCCCAAGGAGTTCTCGACGCGCGTCGTCGACCTCTTCACTTCGATCGGTTTCGGCCAGCGCGGGCTTATCATCGCGCCGCCGCGCGTCGGCAAGACCGTCCTTCTACAGAAGATGGCGAACGCGATTTCCAAGAACTATCCCGAGGCGATGCTCATCATCCTACTCATCGACGAGCGCCCCGAGGAAGTCACCGACATGCAGCGCAACACGAAGGCGATGGTGCTTTCGTCGACGTTCGACGAAGAGCCCCAGCATCACGTAAGCGTCACCGAGATGGTTCTTGAGATGTCGAAACGCCAGGTCGAGAACGGCCGCGACGTGGTTATTCTCATGGACTCGCTGACAAGAATGTCGCGCGCCTACAACACGGTGCAGCCGCACTCCGGCAAGATTCTCACAGGCGGTGTAGATGCTCTTGCGATGCACAGGCCCAAGAGGTTCTTCGGCGCGGCGCGTAACATCGAGGGCGGCGGCTCGCTCACGATCATCGCGACGGGTCTTGTCGATACGGGCTCCAGGATGGACGAAGTCATCTTCGAGGAGTTCAAGGGTACCGGCAACATGGAAATCGTCCTTGACCGCGGGCTTGCTGACAAGCGCATCTATCCGGCGATCGACATCGACAAGTCGGGAACGCGCAAGGAAGACCTGTTGCTTGACCCCGTCGAGCTCGAGAAGACGTGGGGCATGCGCCGCATCCTTTCCGACGCGGGGCCCGAGAGCGCGATGAAGTCGGTGCTCAACTCGCTGAAGAAGACGCAGTCCAACCCCGAGTTCCTTCTCGCGCTCGATCTGAAGAACCTCTGATGGACATCACGATAAAGAACGCGAAGGTCCACAACCTGCGGGGAATCGACGTCACGATTCCCCGCGACTCTCTCACGGTCGTGACTGGGCTTTCGGGGAGCGGCAAGTCGTCGCTCGCGTTTGACACGCTCTATGCAGAAGGGCAGCGCAGATACGTCGAGTCACTTTCCGCGTATGCGCGGCAGTTCCTCGACAGGATGCAGAAGCCCGACGTCGAAAAGATAGAAGGGCTCTCGCCTGCGATTTCCATTGAGCAGCGCACGACGAGCGGCAATCCGCGTTCAATCGTCGCGACCGTCACCGAGATACACGACTACCTGAGAATCCTCTACGGCTCGATAGCCGTCGCGCATTGCCCGCATTGTGGCAAGCCGGTCGTGAAGCAGTCTGCCGAGCAGATTGTGGAGGCGATTCTCGGGGAATGGGGAACGTATCCCCCGAGCGAAGCGAGCGCCGAAGGCGGCTCAATGCGGGGTGG
>JAZSLQ010000092.1:0-17239 GCA_045535455.1 Kiritimatiellia bacterium
TCACAGAACGACATGGCCACGATCCGACTTAGTCGAACGCCATCACGGAGCAGCCGACCGGCGCGATGCCGACCGTGCGACCCTCGATGCCGAGCGCGTCTATCGCCTCGGCGACGAGACGGTGGACGATGCCGTGCGTGCAGCCCGGGCAATAGTGGTATGGGACGTCCGTGAGGGACTTCGGCTTTTCAAAAACAATGGCCATTACTTCGCCTCCTTCTTGATCGCGGCGAGAACTTCGTCGGCGCTTGGGATCATGCCGCCGACGCGATTGCACATGGCGACCGGCTTGGAGCATCCGATTGCGAGCTTCACGTCTTCGTTCATCTGGCCCATGTTGAGCTCGACCGTAAGGAAGCTCTTTACCTTCGAGGCGGCCTTGGCGATGGGTTCCTTCGGGAACGGATAGAGGGTGATCGGGCGGATCATGCCGACCTTGATGCCCTCCTTGCGGGCGGCGACGATCGCGTTCTTCGCGACACGAGCGGTGATGCCGACCGAGATGACGCACACTTCCGCATCATCCATGAGGTATTCCTCCCAGCGGCACTCTTCCTTCTCAAGCTTCGCGTAGCGCTCGAAGCGCTCGAAGTTCGTCTTCTCGAGTTCGTCGGGCTTGAGATAGAGGGAGTTAACGATGTTGTGAGCGCGCTTCATCTGCGTGCCCGTCGTCGCCCACGGCTTTGTCGCGGGGATCGTCTCGGGATCGACCGTGTCCTCGGGAAGGACGACCGGCTCCATCATCTGGCCCATCGTGCCGTCAGCGAGCAGCATCGCGGGCATGCGGTACTTCTCGCCAAGCTCGAATGCGAGGCGCGTCATGTCGGCCATCTCCTGCACCGTAGCGGGCGCGAGGACGATGATATGGAAATCGCCGTGGCCAGGGCCGCGCGTCATGAAGAAGTAGTCGGACTGCGACGGCTGGATGCCACCGAGACCAGGACCGCCACGCTGGACGTTGACGATGAGCGCGGGAAGATCGGCGCCCGCGAGATAGGAAATTCCCTCGGCCTTGAGCGAGATGCCCGGGCTCGAGCTCGACGTCATCGCGCGGCGACCAGTCGAGGCGCAGCCATAGACCATGTTGATCGCGGCGATTTCGCTTTCCGCCTGGAGGAACGTGCCGCCGATCTTCGGCATGCGCTTTGCCATGTACGCCGCGATTTCGGTCTGCGGCGTGATCGGATAACCAAAATAGTGCCGGCAACCGCAGCGTATCGCCGCCTCGGCGATCGCCTCGTTGCCCTTCATCAGAACCTTTGAACTCATAAGCTTCACTCCTTGGGAGGGGTCCGGGGACGCCTGAGTCCCCGTCCTTTCCTACCTCTCCACCGTAATTACGCAATCTGGACACATCATCGCGCAGCTCGCGCAACCGACGCACTCTTCGGGCTTCGTCAGCTCTACGGGCGCATGTCCCTTATGGTTCAGTTTCGTCTTTGAAATTGCGAGAATCTTCTTGGGGCATGCGGTCACGCAAAGCCCGCATCCCTTGCATAGCTCCTCTTTGAATGTCAGTTTAGCCATCCTTTTGACTCCTTGAAATCTGGATATTATATCATAATTTCAGCCCGAAGTGGGATAGTTGCAGTAGAGGTCAGGGGTCAGGAGTCAGGGATTGGAGTTCAGAGTTGGAGTTGGAGAGTGGAGGGCAGATTTCTTATAAAGGTTTTAACGCAGAGGCGCTAAGGCGCAGAGTACGCAGAGAGGTTTTGGGAAGTTGGAGTTGGAGAATAGCGTTGTAGAGCGAAGTTGGCGGCGAAGCGAAGGTCCGAGGCCGAAGAGCCGACTGGCGCACGAGAGCATGTTTGCGGGCCCGGCGTGATTTTGACTGCTAGCGTAAAGGGCGCGCGTGAAGGCGCGCGCGTCAAAATCATGCTGGCGGGGCGCCCGCAAACTGCGGGTCGGGCGAGCAGGTCGGGCGCAGGCCTCACCATCGCCCGCCGCTACTTGGTGCTCGTGGTCAGCACTTCGCAACCGGTGGCGGTGACGAGGACGAGGTCCTCTATGCGGACGCCGAGATTCCCCTCGAGGTAGATTCCCGGCTCTATCGTCACGAACATTCCAGGTTTCAAAATCCAGTCCGACTTCTTAGACGCATTCGGCGCCTCATGGACCTCAAGCCCGACGCCATGCCCGAGCGAATGCCCAAAGCACTTTCCGAAGCCGCCCTTTTTTATGACATCGCGCGCGACCTTGTCGAGCGCCTTGCCTGTAATACCGGGCTTGACCGCCGCAATCGCCGCGAGATTCGCCTTGAGGACTAGGTCGTACACCTTGCGGTACAGCGGCGACGTACGCTTCGGCAGCAGATTCCGCGTCATGTCGGAACAATAGCCGTCGAGCTTAACGCCCATGTCGACGAGGACAGGATCGCGGCCGTTCCAGACAGTGTCGTCGGGAACATGGTGGCACTCCGCGGCATTTGCGCCGACGCAGACGATCGTCGGGAACGCCTCGCCCTCGCCGCGGTCGAACATCATCGACCTTATGACGCCAGCCATCTCGCGCTCGGTCATGCCTGGCCTAAACTTGCGCGACGCGTCGCACCATATCTCGTCGTTGAGCCGCACTGCCGCGCGCATCTTCTCGATCTCGACAGGCGTCTTCACCGAGCGGCGCTTAGAGAGATCGCGCGTGACATCCTCGAACTTCGCGCGGGGGAGGAACTTCTTGAGCTTTTCAAACTCGGCGACGGATATCGCCTTCTCGAAGCCGATTTTGCGCGACGAGGCGCCCTTCCCGCCCCAGAGCCGCTTGAGGTCTGGCCCAAAATGCTTTATGTCGCGGACCTTTAGCGTAGGCGCGACGCGGTGCGCCATAGGAATGTAGCGGAAGTCGGTGTAGAGCGTCACTGCGCCGCCGGCGACTGTCGCCCACGCCTCTCCGCCACAGTCGACACCTGTCACTGCCCGCACGTTCGCGCGGCCCCTGAGAATCATGTCTTTCATAGTCTTATGCCCGTTGCTTCACCATTTCGCAGCCAGACGGCTATATATTATACTCCATCGTCTCCATCAGCGTCAATTACGTGACGACAAGGAAACATGCGGGCCGCTCGTGACTCTCTTGGACAAGGCAGCTCCAAAGCTACAGACATTCTTCCTCGCAGCGAAGATTTTCCACCGATCTTTCCTTGATTCGCGGCCATACGGCATTCCGCGACATCCTATCTGCAACCGCCAATAGAACCTGTGGCAGGATCAAACAGTCGCGGCACCGCCTTCGGCCAACCAGCCCCAACCTCCCATCCCAGAACATACGACAGGCCGTTTCGGCTCTCCTCGGCCTTTTTGCGCTCGGCTCCGTCAGGGGTGGTGTACCATTTGGCGTCCGTGTACAGATTGCGCGACAGGACTACTCCCTTGGGATTGTCCAGCGGCACGTAATACTGCGTCATCGGACGCATCAGAGGATAGCAATCGTCAATCGAGAAATAGAGTCGGCCGTCTCCTCCGCGAATGCCTGTAAGGACATACTCACCCGCTTCAAGCCGTTTTGGACCGAGCATGGGAATCCATTCGGTTTTGTCATACATCGTCGATAGATATGGAATACCTCCGATACAGAAAATGCGAAACGCGAGCGGTCCCCAAACCCCGAAGTCCACATTGATAAAGTCCTGCTGTTGCTTCGCGCCATTAAATCTAATTCTAACACGACAATAGAACGTCTTGTCCCTGCCGAAATCCGGACCTTTGAACGGCACGGTTATCGCCTTGTCAACCATCCCGCCGGACAGCAACACTCTGCCAGGTTCTGCCGACGGGTCGATATCGCCACACAACTTATCGCGTCCAACCCTTGGATAATCGTCGCGAGAGATCCGCCTCTCGCGCAATTCTCCGCATGAAGAATACATCAAACGCATACCATCTGGCGAAACAACGCCGCCCCTGCCATCGCACAGCCTACGGTAGCATCCGCTTTTCACGTCCATAAGATATACACCCCAGTCCGGATCGCCCTCCTCAAACCCAGAATACACGATTGTCCGGGAATCCGGGCACCAACGAGGCTCAAATGCCGTCTGCCGCATCGGTATCAGCACACGGTCCGCCTCAGGTTCGTCCGCGCTGGCAATGCGCAGGTTCCAGGCATCCCAATTACCTCCGTATATCTCCGCCCAAACGATATACCGTCCATCCGGAGACTCAGACGGCTGGTTCACCCCGGCACCGCTTGCAAAAGACGAACCGCGTATGCGCTTGGCATTCGGCGGACAGTCTATCGGCATCTTCCACATAAGGGCATGGTCACTTAAGTACTCGCCTTCGCTGCGTGTAAAATACACGTCGCCTTGCGGCGTGACGAAGGGAGTAGACTCGCGCCACCGTCCATGCGTCAGCTGAACCGTCTTGCCGCGATCGTAGAGATAAAGGTTGTACCCGTCCTGCGATTTGTTTTCCGTCGCCGAGAACGCTGTGTTGGTGTCGTTGCCATAGACATATACCAAGCCGCCCTCTGGAGTCCAGGACGGGAAGACCGCATTCCCATCCCCTTCTACCACCCAAGTCACACTTCCCGACAACAATTCGACTACGCCGAGATCGTATGTTCCGTCGCGCAATTTCTGGAAGGCCGCCTTTCTGCCGTCTGGCGAATAGACTGCACTCTCTCCGCCGGCAATTAGGACACGCTCTCCATCGGCCGCGTAGCAAGGAACAACCAAAATACCGAGCACCGCAGACGCAAATTGGATCAAAGACCTCATTTGAACTCCCTCAGCACTTTGTCTATCTCCTCTCCATACAGATGAGGGTCGACACATTCAAGCACGACGCCGGCGCCGCCCGCATCACGAGCCGTCTCAAGCAGTCTGCGCGCCGTATCCCCCTTGGAAAGCCCGGTCAGACGCATGTATGTTGGCACACCGTTCTGCTTGTTGTCGTATTCCGAGCAGTGGAAATAGACCTTGGCCTTGCCGCTATTGCCGACAACCCACTCATAGGCACGGCGTGTTGAACCCCACGGATCCTTGGGATCCGGACTGATGCCGTCCGCGACAAGTCCATCAAAGACACCCTCTGCGGCAAGAGCCCGCCAGTCGAATGCATGAAGCCGCCACTCGTCGTCGCGGTCTATCCCCCGCACGCGGCTTATGGCGACGAGGAAGCGAATCTTCCGTCCGCTCGCGTCAAGCCGCTTGCGTATCTCGCGCATGAAGCGATGGAAGTGTCTGGAAACAAGCCGAGTCCACCTTTCATCTGAAGGGTCATCCGGCGGTTCGCATCCATACAGTTCGCGCCATTGGCGGCAGACTGGCTCCACAAACTCGAACGAGGGATCCCAGCGGCTGTCACGGAAGATATCGAAATAAAAGACGTCACCGCCCATTGCAATCATCTCATCCACCATCTTCAGCCGATGCTCCAGCACCTTCTCAAAAGCTATGGAACATCGACCCGCCCAGGGCGTACCGCCTTTCCGATGGCACCAGAACTGCGGATGGTCGAAGTTCCAGGCACTTGTCGACGAAAAGATATAATGCGTCTGCTCAAGCGTATGATGTATGCCGGGCGTCACACCACGCCGTGCCGTCGCTTGCAGAGCATACGCCAAATGGTTTGTCTCGCATTTCTCGAGACGCGTCCACCCGTAGATTGTCGAACACGGGATACGCCACTTTTCGAGAGGATCCTCGCTCTTCGGATTCTCCACGCTCGGATAGCGGACGTTTCCGCCGCCCTGATTGCGCCAGAGCAGCGTTTCCGCGCCAGTCTTCAACACGAAGTCGAGAATCTTTTCTGTGCCAGAATTGAGCTCTATGTCGAAGGCGTGAGCAAAATCGTAGGAATCTATCAAAGCTATTTTCTCGAAAGCCCTGACCATCTGCGGACAAATCGCAGCCACCAGCATGAAAATGCCAGTGGCCGCAAGTGCAGCATTGCTTCGCCGTAAGCGTATATGCACCTTAAGCAAATCCTTCCCTGCGGAATTATCTTAATATGATTATAAATCCGCCAACGGAGAGGAAACCGGTTTCATCAACAACAGCCCGACGACCATTGAGGCGGATATGCGACAGTTGTTGTGCCGAAAGTCCATTCCTATCGGTGCCGAAGCGGATAGCGCCGGTTTCACCATCAGAATTGACATTCAGCACCGCGTTTTCTCCCCATGAAACGGCGCTGGAATCAGCAAATGCAACCGATGAACCGGCAGGTACGACGAGCGATGAATTGGAAGAAACCTTAAGCACACCGACGCTGTCCGACGTTCCTTTCTCAAGCACCAGAGATCCTCCATCCAATGTGATGTTCTGGCTCCCGCACATGGCATCCGTCACACCAAGCTTGAGCACACCAGCACGAATAACAAAGGGCAGATACTTGCCTTCCGTCTGGCTCTTGCACTTGCCAGTGATGAGCATCGTACCCGCACCCGTCTTCACGACTTCTGGTTCAGGATAGCTTTCATCCAACAGTGACATGGGACCGGACAGAGTGAAGTCAACTGCCGCACACTGTGTCACATCGGCTACGTCTACAGTCCAGTTTTTGTGATCATTTGATCCTGCGACAAGAAGTCCTGTCTCGAAACGCGAAGGCTCGTTGCCGGTCACATGCCAGACGGCGTCCGCATAATATCCAACTCGAACTTGACTCGGGCCAAACACCCTCGCCCCATTCAACAATTCCAGATCGTTCAGGAAAACGTCTTGATCGACTCTCTGGGTGTTGTACCATCCAACGTCGAGCAAGCCGCCGTCCAGCGTTATCTTTTGGGATGTTCCCGGCGTTTTCGCTGTTCCTGGCACAAACGGATGAAGCTTGCTCGTACGGATGGCCCCTCCCCTTTCCACTACAATCGGCGATGTGCCCGGGCCGACCCCCTTGCCCCATCCTGAACCTTCTACATTCAGCCGATATTCACCATTGCTTATGACGACGATTCCCCCTGCAGCAGGTACTGCACCGGCGTTCTCAATGTTCAAAAGCGCAAGTGTCTCGCCCGGACCGCCGACGCGAATCGTCCCACCAATCATGGAATTCTCTGAAGATGAAAGTTTCACGAGGCTGTTTCCGCCCAGATTGTGGTTGAACGAAGCGACGTAAGAATCAATCTGGTATCTATTGCTGTCGGGAGTATTCTTCCCCTCGGTCGTAAATGCGTAACCCAGTTCATCTCCTACCTCATACAGCTTGTAGTACATATTCGCAGAGCTTATCTCCACTTTATTGCCGTTCTGCCGCAATTCACATGAAACGCACTTTGTATATGGCGTGCTGGCTCCGATATCGCAATACTGGAACTGGCAACTTGCACTATTCCCGTTGTTTACAAGGAAGAACGTGTTTGCGTTCTTGTTTCCACCCATGTTTTTACCACCCAGAACGGCAACAATATTGGTCATGTCGGAAAGTTGGGCATTCTCCACCAATGTCTGCCAAGCCGTCGTAACGACACCTCCCGACACAGTTTCGCTGGCCGCACTTGCTTGCGGATCCGGTTCAGCAGCTATTGTCCCGCCAGAGCCCGAAAGAGCACCTGTGAGCGTCAGCGCGTCGCGCCCTTGCACAACAAATTCTCCGTCAATCGATAACGGTGTCGCATAAGTGTCGGCAACCGTCAACGCATTGGCACCTGATGCGACGACATTAACGCCGTCTTTGACGGTCAAAGTTGTTCCTACTGTCACCAGTCTGGAAAGCGTCAAGGAATCATTGGTTACACGTTTTAAAACAAGATGGTCTATGCCATAGCCTTTTTTGGTACCTCCTGTTGCAATTCCCCAGGGGTTGGCTCCTGGCAGGATGTCAAAATCCTGTCCGTATGCCGTAGTATCCTCAATGTATTTTGCCGATATGACCCGTCCAACTATATCAGATCCAGATTGTGAAAGTTGTATCTTAACGGCCTTTACAAGCGAGCCATCGACAACCTCCATCCATGCCGTCATGGTTCCTGCACCATCCGTAACCGCAAATGGACGGCCAGTCCCGGTCAACTGGACATATTCCGTCTGGGTAAAGATGGTATAGTCAATATCATAGTCCGCAAGTTGCGCATTGGCGGCTATTACGGTGTCGGAATCCGTCTGCAAATACGCGCCCCGTCCATAAACTATCTGACTGGGCTTAACGGGCTTTATAGTCAAGTCTGACGATGCTGAGATGTCCTTGTCAACTGTCTCGTCACCGTCAACCAATATAATTCCGCCTGAGTTAAAGGAGATTAGATTGACATCTGGCACTACGACTCCCGAACTGTCGCTATACGAAATAGCACCGATAGAAGTTTGCACAAGCAAGAGCTCTGACATGAGCAACATTAACTTTCCGGCAAACGCATTCCTGGTTTTCATTGTTTTGTTCCTTTCTTTAGATTTAAAGAGATTATTGCGAAACGATGCGCCGGTTCTCATGCGGCGTCGCCTTGCTTGAATATTCCGAGCGCGGCGACCTTGGCGATGTAGGCGTCGTATTCAGCAGCGGTGAGCGGACGGCCAGCCGGACGGCGCGCGTCGCCGCAGTCTAGGCCGAGGTACTTCATCACGCTCTTGTGCGTGGAGAAGTTGCCAGCCTCGGAGAACAGGACCTCCACAAAGCGGCAGACATCGTCCTGGAGCCGACGTGCCTCAATGAAGCGTCCCTCGTCCGCAAGTCGACATATCTCCGCATGATGCTCCGGCATCTGGTTGTCTGTCGTGCCGATGACACCCGAGAAATGCCCCGACGAAAGCGCATATAGCTCCTGCTCGTCCGCGCCGGCGAAGAAGATCACTGGCTTCGAGAGCTTGCGGCGGAGCGTGCCGAGCTCGAAGTAGTCGCGTCCCGTGTACTTCATACCGTGAACGTTTTTCAGGTCGAAGAAACGCGCCGCCTGGTCGGGAACGAGCTTCCCGCCGACCGAGTAGACGAGAAACGGAAGGTCCGTCGCCTCAGATATCGCCTTGTAGTGATCGTATGCCGCATCTGGATTCTGTCCGAAGTAGACAGGCGCGACTGACGACACCCAGTCCATACCGGCTCGCGCCGCCGCCCTCGCGAGATTGCATGCATCGTCCGTATTGAGACAGCCGACGTGCGCAATGAGCTTCAAACGGCCCTTCGCCGCTTTTGCGGCACGCTCGTACACGCGCATGCGCTCCTCCATTGTGAGGAGGAATCCCTCGCCCGTCGAACCGGTGAGATACATGCCTGTCAGCCCCTTTCTGACTGCATACTCCACAAGACGCTCGATCATTTCCTCATTGAGCTCGCCAGCCCTGGGACCCTCACGAAAGAACGGCGTGTACATGGCGCTGTATGCACCCGTCATGCCGTCGAACATTCTACCTTCAGGACGGACAAGTCCTCCGCCCTGCTTCGCTAGGGTATCCGTAGCGGCATTGGCGACATCCGCCACCGCCGCAGCAGCGCCGATGGCGGCCATGCCGCCCATAAAGCCGCGTCTCGTCGTCTCTTCCATCAGCGATCCTCCTCGACTTTTACCTTTACGCAGATCTTCCGCAATGCATTCGTGACGGGTTGTCCGCCAAGTGTGCATGCCGGACGGTGTGCTCCGCTGGGCGGGAAAAACAAGATGAATTCGCCCGGCCTCACCTTCAGCGGGGTTGTCTTGACGCGAAAAAGCGCATAATCGTCTTTCTCGTTGAACTCGACTCCGGACGGAAGCGCATCCAGCTTCTCGTACCCGATAGTCTCCTCTCCTCTGATCGGGACATGGATGTCGATATAGCGACGATGCACCTCAACCTGTCCATTCGGATCGTCAAAAGGATGCAGGACCGGTTCCGAGACGAATGCGAACACCCTGTCCCCGTCGATCTCGACTTTGCCTGTCGGCAGGGCATTTAGATCGTGTGTTCGCAGGAAATCAAAAGCCGTGGCGATGTTGCGGTTTTTCTTCAGAATGTCGCCAGGTGCCGCCAACACACCTTTGACATACGCCTCGCGGCAGCAAGGCGTCTTGCGGCAGCCGACAGCGAATACCACCGCTGCCGTTGCCGCAATCGCGTAGAGAGATCTCGCAAATGAGTGTTTCATTGTCTGAAAGGAACTCTTGGCAGAACCAACTGTGAGACATTGTACCAATTCCTCCAGACTTAATGGGGCACGAAATCACATTTGCGTTTTTATATGCATTTCCCGCCACGCGCTCGGAGACGCCCCCGCGAAACGCTTGAAAGTAGCGGAGAAATGCTGGCGCGAGGCGAAGCCGAGTTTCGCCGCGACAGACTCCACGATTTCCCCTTTCCCGAGAAACTCCTTTGCGCGGTCGACGCTGCACTTCAGCTGGAAGGCGTGCGGCGAAAGGCCGGTCGCGGACTTGAATGCGTTGAGAACTCCAGTCGGCGATAGATTCAGCCGTTCGACGAGGGCGTCCATTGAAATGCGTCTTTCAGGGTGCGCCTCCATCTCGCTGACGACCCCGGCAATGACATCATGCGAGCGATCCCGCGGTTCGCTCGCCGCGTCGATCATATCGAGCACAAGGCGCGACGACACGGCCTTGAGTCGGAACCTGCGCTCGTGCGAGCGGTCGTCTCCGAGCTGCAAGACCTTGAACAGCTCGCGTGTGTCCTTCTCGATGACCTTGCCGCCGAAGAAGGTCCTTGGAAGCGACTTCAAGCCCTTGATCGCCCATTCACACTCCGCGGCACCGAAGCCGGACGCGATCCAGTTTTTCCTGTCCGTGCTGATCTTCAGGGCCGAATAGACGACCTTGCGTCCGTCCGACACCTGGCGGTGGAGCTCGTTCGGACGCGACACGAACATGTGAAGCGGACGGATGTCGAACTCGCGTCCGTCGCTCTCGTACTTCATGTCGCCGCGAAGGCAGAAGATGCATTCCACGCAGTCCCTGTGGCGGTGCCACGGCGAGCGCATTTCGTATTCCCTGAGACTGAAATACGAGACGGCCGGAAAGTACGGCAGACCGTCCGCCGAAAGATCGTACACGACATGGCTGTACGGCCTTGAGTCGAACTCGTTCTCGACGGCAAGGGGCGGCAACGAGCCACTGCTACGGGCAGCCCGCAGGCATTCCCAGTATCCGAAACGACGGAATCTGTCTTTCCCGACGCTCATAGATCAAGGCCAGACATCGCTGGGATGTGGACTTCCTCCTTTACTTCCACTTCGGACGAGCCGAAGATGTAGGTCGCGGCAAGCGGCTCTACTTCCACTGTATCGTCGGCGATCTTAGAGGAATACGACTCCTCGCCGCCACCAGAATTGAGCGCGCCACGCCCCGCTTCTGCGCGAATATCGCGTTGCATCTTGAGAGAACTCAGGATGTAGGCCGTGAAGCCGAAAAGCGCCGAGAGGACGAGCGCGAGCGCGAGCATCCCAAGCGCCAGCTCCATAAAGGCCTGGCCGGAACTTCCAAGTCTCCGAGCCACGGAGCGAGTGAGCATGGGCCTATACCCGCATGGAACGAATGTAGAGGCGAGCTTGTCATCACAAAGTCTCCGAGCCACGGAGCGAGTGAGTAAGGGCGCATGCCCGCACGGAACGAGCGTAGTGGCGAGCTCCTTAATGCCCATGGCTGGTACCTCCATGGCTGCCGCCACCGCCCGTTCCGCGGACGCACGTTCCGGCGTAATACTTCAGCCACCTTATGCCGCCGTCGCGGAAATGCTTCATCTCCCATGTCTGGAGCTGCAAACAATAGAAGCACCCCTGCGCATTCACAGGCCCATGCTCGAGATAGTACGGCAGATGCTTGCGGACATGCGTCACCCAGCCATAGTCCGCCGTTGAAAGATCCTCTCCGCCGACAGAGTCAAGCGGCACAAGACGCACATTGGTGAAGCACGGAACGACAAACGAGTTGAGCGCCGTCACTATGTCAGTCTCTCCCTCGAAGTTCTCCACCGTCCCGAACGGCTTCGCGCCCGCCGCCCATACGACGTCCGAAGTCGTTTCAAGCGCGACCGACTCGACTTCCTTTATGCACCTCGTGATCGCCGCGCATCCGCGAACATTGTACTCCGGCTTGATCTCGCCCACGATCGGGAACTCGTAGCCGTCGTCTTCGCCCGCAAGCGAAAGCCCGTTGAACCAACGGCCCCAGCGCCCGCTCTCGAAAAGGAACCAGACCTGGTCGCGGTTCGTCAGGATGACCGACTCCGCAAGCTGCTCCTGCGGAATCTCGCCGTCGCCGTATATCCGGCAGATATGCTGAATCTCGTTCGTAGAGAGAAGATCGGTTATCGCGCCCTTCCATGCGCGAACGTGGAGATTGAAGATCTCGCTGTTCTCCATCGACTCTTCGTTTCTCTTTGGAAGCGGTGCCCAGTCCATATAGGAAGAATAGCTGTTCAGAAGCCCCTCGGCATGCCAGTGGAACCAGCACCAGTTCTCGCCCGCAATCGCGTGGTAGAAATCCTTCATGAGAAGGTAGTGCCCGCCCTGCGCACCATAGAACTCGACGTTGTCCGGGCCGCAGGCAAGCCCCTCGGAAATGACATCCTCTATCGCCGTCGCGTATTCCGTCCAAGCGCCCGGATACGGCTCTGGATATGGCTCGCCTTCCTCGTTGGTGCCACCCGAATAGACGAGCCGTATGTCCTTGACGTGCTCGCGCAGTATCGCGGCGAATTCGTCGCGCACCTCCATGCCGTTCTTCTTCGCCGCATGGTTCGCAAGACGAAGCGCTTCCACGGGTCCCAAGAGCGCAAGCCGCCGCTGCACCATCGCAAGCTCTTCGCAAGTCTTGGCATCGTCTTGCGCCGCCGCGACAAGATGGGCGATGTTGAGCTTGCCGATCTCGTTGAGGAGCCGGCCTTGCTTTCGCGCCGCCGCGAGCGCCGCAGCGTCACCGCCGTTCTGCACACGGTTCTTGCCGCGCACCACGTCGAACACGTCGACGTTGAGAAGCGCCACGAGGAAAAGCGCCACGAGCACCATCAGAAGATATATGGCAACTTGTCCTCGTCTCATGTCAAAGCCCCTGGTTGTTCATGTAGAGGGGAAAGTGCGACTCGATGCGAGACTCGCCGACTATCTCCGTCGTGTCAGAATCTTCGTCGCCGCGCGAATAAAAGCGCGGCACCTCCACCGCGACACGGGCGGAAACCTCGGCACCGATGCCGCCGCCTGAATCGACGTCCACGTCCATCGTCCTCCAGCGCTCGTACTCGAGAATGCCACGCGCCATCGACTCGTGCTCGGTCGTCATGTAGATCGGGACAAGCGACGCCTCGTCGTATTCACCCACCTCGGGCCACAGGCGGCGACCGGCGACTGGAATCATCGCAACGCGCGCCGACTTGAGGCACATCCATTCGTTGAAGCCAACGGACTTCGCGCGCGCGGCGCGGGCTGCGGCATGGTCGAGGAGAATCTTCGTCGTGACCATGTGCGCGACCTGGAACACGACGAGAAAGAGGACAGTGATGAAGAGAACGGCGAGAGCCGTCTCCAGCATCGCCTGTCCTCGACGGAAGGACATGAAGCCCCCTTCCTCAGTCTTCGCCGAGCTGCTTGAGCGAGTTCTCGTCGATCGACTCGGCTGCCGACTTCGCCTTGTCGCCTTCCTCTTCGGAAAGTGCGCTTGCGGCGCCTGCGGCCTTCTTGCCGATCGCGCGGCTCAGATAGGTAAACACCGCAATAAGCGAGACTGCTATAAGGCAAACAATGATGATGTACTCAACCATCGTCTGGCCTTTTCTTAGCGCTTTCATCATTTTCATCGTTCCTTTCATTCAAGGATAGTCGGAGCTGACGAGGTTTTCCGTCCTGACGACGCTCTTCTGCGACGCCGAGACGAGATACCACATCGCGCCCACGACGGCGAGAAGCGCACACAGCGCAAGCACGTACTCAACGGCCGTCTGCCCTTTCCTGCCGCGTATCCTCATGAGCGCATTATATCAAAAATCCGCTCCCTGCGGGCAAACTTTCTTGGCCACACGCCAAATCACATGGATATTGCTGATGTAGAGACGAGCGGGCGGCCAGCAAGCCCGAAGCAGTCGCGCGGCGTAACGACAAAGCGTATCGATTTCACCTTCGGCAGTTCTGCCGCGGAAAAGAGAGCCTCCCCAGGAATGTCCGCATCCTCTTCAGGATACGCGAATCCGGCGGCAATCAGCTTGCGCACAACGGGAGCATCCATCCCCTCTGCCGTCGCCTCGACCAAGTAGTCGAACACGCGGCAGCCCTCCACCGTCTTCGCGCGAGGGAACGAGACGTATATGCAGGGCTCGCCCTTGTGGGCAACGCCTTCAAGCGCATGTCCGTTCGGGCAGAAGTTCGCAGAGATCTTCGCATCTGCCGCGAACTGCGGCGCTGTGCGATGCGCGGAACGAAGGTCGAAATCGAACGGCCCATTCTTCCTCGCCGGGATAGGAACCGTCCACGCAGGACCAATCGAGCGGCCAAAGTCAAGCGACTGGCGATGGACGACGAGATAGTCGTCGAACACTTCTACAAGTTCGCACCCGCCGCCCTTCGCATCGCCGCCATACGACTGCGGATCAGCCATCGAGCACATGAATTTCTTCCTGTAGCTCGGATGCCAATAGGCCGTCACGTTGTCGTAGTTAAAGCCGCCCGCGCCCTCGTGAAGACATCCAGCGCCAATCGACGTGAACGCCCCTTGCCATACCGTGCGCTCGTCCGAGATCGCGCAGTGAGAATGTCCGGTAAACGCCACCGCGTTTGGGAAGGAAGACAGCGCACGGACAGATTCGCCACGATCGTCGCCCATAGAGTACTTGCCGTGGCAAGTTCCCTTCGGATGCTCATGCTGGCAGTAGAAAAACGGTTTCACGCCGCGCAGCTCAGCAGCATGCGCCTTGAAGTAGCCCTCGATTGGCGGCTTTAAACTCGACCACTGCGAGCCGATGAAAGTATAGCCCTTGACCTCGCACCGCCAAATCAGCTCCCACTTCTGATTGAAGAGCCGCTGCCAAGTCTTTTCAAGGTTGCCCTTGTAGTTGAATCGCTCTGCAAGCATCCTCTCTTCGGTGAAGTTCTTCCACCTGCCGCCCCACGCGTCGACATCGTGGTTGCCTGTGGAGATCATCAACTTAACCCGTTCCCCGTTATCCGGAAACACGCGATGCCAGACTTCCGCAAATGCCTCAAGCTCGCGGATATGCCCAGAGTGCGCGATGTCGCCAGGACACAGTACGGCGTCTACGTCCTTTGACGCAAACCAGCGAAGCGCCTTCTCGACTCGCGCCGCCGCATCGGGCTTGCCGCCGATGTGGATGTCGCTCGCCACGCCAAAGCGGAGATTTGGCTGCGCAGACGCAAATGCGCAATGCGGGAAAGCTGCCGCGCTCCCAGATGCAATCATTCCACCGACAAACTCGCGTCTCGTCAACATGGGTCAGTTCCTGTAGAAGTCCTCTGGCTTGTCGTACCAGAACGCCACC
Organism: Kiritimatiellia bacterium; assembly: GCA_045535455.1. Lineage (GTDB taxonomy): Bacteria > Verrucomicrobiota > Kiritimatiellia > RFP12 > UBA1067 > UBA1067. The sequence continues at coordinate 15,338 of JAZSLQ010000092.1, forward strand.
GTGCGACCGTCGTGCATCTTGACGCGTTCACGCCAGTTTTTCGGGCGGGGTCTGTCCTGCCAGAGGCGGTTGAAGTAGAAGTCCGTCTGTCGGAACGTCAGCTCCGCACGGTCCCCAAAGGTCCTGAACAGCGCATAGCCGATGTCTCCCCAGAAGCCGCCGGAGGGAAGCGTCGCAGTCTGCACCGTCCGGGAATTGGCATAGCCGTCGTGCAGAAAACCTTCGGCGACGACATGTTCATGTCCGAAGATGTATCCGTAGACATTGGACGCGTTTACGACTTCCTTGACGATTCCCGGCTCCTGGGCGCGGTGATGCGCACCGATGAAAGTCGGACGCGTGGCGGCGGCGAGCGCATCGCGCAGCCATTCGCGCTGCGCACCGTCCATCGTCCCTTCCACTAAGTTCCCGTCCTTGTCGGGTTCCGCCCATTCCCTCCCCGGACGCGACTTCAGCGTATCGAGGAGGATGATGTCGGCGTTCGGCGTCGAGACTTTCGAGACGATGCGTTCCGGCAGGAGAAGGCGCGTCTTGTAGTCTGGGAAAACCTTGAGGAAGGACGCGCGGTTGTCGTGGTTGCCCATCGCAAACGAAAGCGCGATTCCGGCGTCGGAAAGCGGCTTGAGAAACGACGCCGCGAGGCGGAAGTCCTCCTCCCATCCACAGGACGCGGAGAAGTCTCCTAACACGACAGCGTTCGCGGGAAGCGGACGAAGCGCAAGGATTTCCGATATCAGCCGCGGCAACACGACGCTTGACTGCACGGGCCCGTCATTCCACCGCACCGTATTGTCGTGAAGATGTATGTCTGAAAGGAACGCGATCAGGTTGGGATCGTGTCCGGCAAAGCACCGCGTCCCAGCGCAGCCGCACAGCGACGAGTAAGCCGCTGCGCCCGCACCTGCGATAAAACCTCTGCGTGTCAGTTCCTCATCCATGTCAATCCACCAGTTTCCTGATTTCCTCGCCGTCCTTCTGGTAGAGGCGAATCCAGTCGACCCAGTAGTCGATCGGCAGCCTGTCGTCCGCCGTGATGCGCTTCTCCTTCGGACACCAGGCATGGCCCGGCGTGAATATCTCGTTGTTGATGTGTATGTTGTGGAAGTCCTGGTATCCCGCCATGCCCAGTTTCTCGCCTGGGCAGTAGTCGTGCTCCCCGTCTGTTGGGAACGTCGTGTACTTCTCGCCGTCGACAAAGAACGACATCTCCTTAGGCGTCCATTCGAAGCCGTAGACATGGAACTCGTCGTTGAGCTTTGAGCAGTCGTTGAAGACGTGCGCACGCTTGAGACTTCCCTCGCCGCCGGGAAGCATGTAGTGCCGTCGACCCGGCGCCCACTTGTGGAGGTTTGCGACGACTGAGTTCGACGACGAGAACACCTCGAATATGTCCACTTCCGACATCCACGCCGCCTTCTGCAGCTTCGGCTGGGCGGTCATCCAGAAGCTAGGCCACGCGCCGTGGCGGAAGGGAATCTTCGCACGCATTTCGAGGTATCCATACTTGAACGCCATCCTGTCGCGGGTCGACACGCCGCGCGGCAGCATCTGCGGCTTCTTAGGATCGCCAGACGGCACAACCATAAGATGAAGGCACCCATCCTCCATCCGCACCGTGCGCGAGTCGTTCGTGTAGACACAGTCGGTGGAGTTCATCGTTGCATGGAACTTCCACTTCGCCTGGTCGAGCGACGAGCCATTGAACTCGTCGCCCCATACGAGCCGACGCCCGTCCCGCGGCGCGGCAGCACATGCCAGCGCCGCCAGAACACAGAAAATAACGATCCTCCATCTCACTTTACACTTTAACCTTTACACTTTAAACTTTCCCCCAACCCTGTCCACGACGAGCGCGATGGCTCCATCTCCGGTCAGATTGAAGTCGGGGGCCAAGCGGGCTTA
>JAZSLQ010000020.1:0-24411 GCA_045535455.1 Kiritimatiellia bacterium
CTCCACCCCTTGGCTCACAGCACGACATGGCTACGACCCGTCTTGCCACTGGCAAAATGTGGAAGACCGCGAAATCGATGTCGCCACCGGCTTTTTCGCCGGAGCTTTGCCGCGTATTCGCGGCAAAGCTAGCGAGCCCTAAGCCGAAACACCACCTCCGCGTACGCGCCAGCGCCAGCTGCAAGGCTATGCGAAATCAGTCGAGGACGCCTTTTGACGGCGTCTCGGAGTCGTCCCACCAAGAGCCCTTCGCGCCGGAGACCTTTGCAATCGGCTTCGTCGTGAGCTGCTTGCCCTTCGCCGTCGCAGAGCGGATCGGCACGACCTCCTGCTTCTCCGTCTTCCCGGTCTCGCGGTTCACGCGGTCGACGAGCTCAAGCGGCAGGAAATGCTGCTGGTGGATCTTCTGTCCCTTCGCGGGCTTGTACCGCACGTAAAGCGTTTCTGGACAGCCGCGCTGGAGAAGTAGTATCTTCGACTTCGGCTTCTCCGGCGCGAGGAAGTAGTCCTTGTTGCGGATCAGCCCGCCGAAGCGGAAGCGCTTGATGTAGCTGAAGCCGTAGGAGCCCTCCTCGTAAACGCAGGTGAAGTCGAGCGTGTCGCGGTCCTTCTCCTGGTTGTAGCGCATGACCGCAAGAAGATCCTTGTCGACGAAGATCTTGTCCTCGGGCTGGACCTTGCGGAAACGCCCACTCTTCCAGACGAGGATGAGCTCGTCCAGAGATGAGCACTTGAAAAGCTCGTCACCGTTCCTAAGCCCAGAGCCGACGTAGTTGTTCTCCTTGTCCCACTTGATCGTGAGCTCGCTCGCCGTGATCGCGCGGACGTCGACTTCCTTGAATGCGCCAGACTCGACCTTCGTGCAGCGCGGATAGCTCTTCGCGTATTGCTTCACGAGCCCCTTCAAGTACTTCACGACGAACGCGCGGAGATGGACGAGGTTGTCCTTGACCTCGCGCTCCTCCTTCTCGATCGCCTCGATCTCCTCGCGGTTCTTGTTGATGTCGAACTGCGAGATGCGGCGGATCTGGAGCTTGAGGAGGCGCTCGATGTCGTCATCGGTTATGACCTTGCGGCGAAGTTCCTTCATGTGCGGAACGAAGCCGGTGCGGACAGCGTTCCTCACGCCCTCCATCGTCTTCTCCTGCTCGATGCGCTTGTAGATTCGCTCTTCGATGAAGATGCGGTCGAGCGTGCGAGCGTGGAAGAGGTCGTCGAGCTCTCCGAGGCGAATCTCCTGCTCGCGCTTCGTGAGCTCCATGAGCCGGTCGACGTTCTTCCGCAGAATCTCCGTCACGCTCATGAGCCGCGGACGGCCGCCGTCGAGTACGACTGGACGCGACGATATCGACTTCTCGCAGTTCGTGAACGCGTAGAGCGCGACTATTGCCTTCTCCTGGCTCTCGCCGGACTGGAGCTCAAGCTCGATCCTAACCGTGTCGCTCGTGAGGTCGTGGAGCTTGCGGACGGGAACTTTTTTCTTCTTGATCGCGTCCTCGATCGACTCGGCGAGCGAGTCTGTAGTCTCGCCCCACGGAAGCTCGGTGATGACGAGCTTGTTCTTGCCGTCCTTCTCGATCTTCGCGCGCACCTTGACCTTGCCGAGACCGTCCTGGTACTCGCTAACGTCCATGAGTCCGCCGAGCTGGAAGTCGGGGTAGAGCTGGAACGGCTTTTTCTGGATGAGCGCGATTTCGGCCTCGAGAAGCTCGATGAAGTTGTGCGGGAGAATCGCTGTCGAAAGACCGACCGCGATGCCGTCTGCGCCCATCATCAAAAGAAGCGGAATCTTCGCGGGGAGATAAACTGGCTCTTCCTTTCGTCCGTCGTAGTTGGGGACATAGGTGGTGGTCTTCCGGTTGAAGACTTCCTTCTTCGCGAGCTCGGTCAGGCGGCACTCGATATAACGAACTGCGGCGTGCGGCATGCCGGTCAGGAGCGAGCCGAAGTTTCCCTGTCCGTCAATGAGATACCCCTTGCCCTTGCCCCACAGCTTGTTTGCGAGGACTACGATTGCATCGCCGATGGAAGCGTCGCCGTGCGGGTGGTACTGCATCGTCTGGCCGACGATGTTGGCTACCTTGGTGTAACGACCGTCGTCCTGCTCGTATAGCGCGTGCATGATGCGGCGCTGGACCGGCTTAAGGCCGTCCTCGACCGCAGGAATCGCGCGGGAGCAGATGACGTACGCCGAATACTGGCGGAAGTTGAAGTCGTAGAGCTGCTGCATCGGCCCGAGGCCGGTGAGCCCCGGCTTTGGCCGCGAAGGAGCAGGCGCTACGCCCTTCTGCTTCTTGCCCTCGCTCTTCGGTGGCTCCGGCTGAGCTGGCGCGAAGATGTCGAGATTGTCGAACAAGCTCGGCGGAAGATTCTCCTGGTTGTTGTCTTTCCCCTTTTTCATTTCGGGATATTATATCATATCTGTGCATGCGGTCGGAGGTAGGCGAAACAAGCCCAAGATGATGGGTAAATATGGTATAATTTCCGCAACAAGGGTGGAAGCCGGAAAGACCTGTGAAAACCAGGCGCTGTCGCGCAGCCGTCAAAGTCGGAATGCGGCCCCGCCCGTCAACCTCAAGTACCTTCGCAAGAGGGGGAAAGAAGAAAAATGAACAAACTGATTCCGGCGGCATTTGCCGCCGTGTCGCTCGGCGCATACGCCGCAGAGACGAACGAGACTGAGACGGCAGAACTGCCTCCAGTCGTTGTCGAGGCCTCGCGCATCGGCAAGACTCCGAATGAGATCCCAAGCGCAGTCCAAGTCATCACGCGCGGCGAAATCGCCGCGAGCGGCGCGAGAGACGTCGCAGACCTGCTCGAAAAGCGAGCAAACTCGCTGAACGTAATCCGCACAGGCGCGGGCAATCCAGCGCTCGCGCAGATTGCAATGCCCGGCTATGGCGAAAACGGCTTCGGGCGCACCCTCGTGATGGTCGATGGACAGCGCCTAAATTTCGCCGACATGTCCGCGCCGCTTCTGTCGCAGATCGACCTCGGCGCCGTCCAGAATGTCGAGATCCTGCGCGGCTCACGGAATGTCCTCCACGGCGACGCCGCATCGGCTGGAGCGATCAACATCACAACCGAACCACAGGACTACGATCTGCACGGACATGTCGAGCTCCATGCCGGCAGCTGGGATACCTATGGCACGCGCGCGTCGCTACGCGGTGGAGACCGCGAGGCAGACATCAAGTACTGGGCCAACGGTGGCTGGGAGCACTCCGACGGATACCGCGACCACAACGGCTGGCAGATTTGGAACGCCGCGGGCGGCGTCAAAAAGGAATGGGAGAACGGCTCCTTCCTGCGCGTCTCCGCACTTTACTCTGATGCGGACTACGATCTGCCCGGATCCCTCGCTTCCGACGAGTGGCGGCATCACCGCAGGCGGTCAAACACCCATTCTGACTGGTATAGGCGGACAACCTGGGGCCTCAACACAACGCTTGAGGCCGTCCTTAACGAGGAGAACAAACTGCGCCTCGACCTGACGTTCTCGCGCAGCAAGATGAAAACCCGCAGCGTCTCCACGGGCAGCTACATCGACTGGTACACGCTGATCCCCGTCTCGTATATTGACGACTACCGCCTCCACTACGATCTATACTCCTTCGAGGCCACGCCCCAGTGGATAAACACGACGAGCCTCGGCGGACTCGAGAACGAGTTGATCATCGGCGCGACATACCGCTACGACCGGCTGCATGGCGACAATTCGAACGACTCGCTCTACGTTCCCGATTTATCTGGATATTCTGGCATGACCTCTAGCCGCTTCGAGTACAATCGCCAGTCGATGGGCATCTTCGCGCAGGACACACTGAATCTGACAGAGACTCTCTCTGTTGAAGGCGGAGGGCGCTACCAGCGCACATGGGACGAGAACACGACGCTCGTCTCGCCACGCCGCATCTCAGACACCTACGCGGCCGACGCTGCGCTTCTCTTCGCACCAGTCGAGGGACTCAAAAGCTACATGCGCTTCAGCCGGTTCTTCCGCAATCCGTTCCTTGACGAGAACCCGTTCATGAACTTCGCGGCTCAAAAAGTCCTTTCTCCAGAAACGGGCTGGAGTGTCAATGTCGGCGCAGACTACGAGTTCCTTGACGAGTTCACCGTGTTCGCAGATCTTTTCGTCTCTCGGACAAAGCACGAGATTCTCTACGACAAGTTCGTCTGGAACAACAATGTAAATGCACCCAGCGACATCGTTCGCGAGGGCTTTTCAGTCGGTGCCGCCTGGGAGCGCGAAAAGGTCGCGGGCGCACGCCTTGCGTACACGTTCGTCAACGCTGAGTTCGACGGCGGTGTCTACGACGGCAAGGAGGTGCCTATGGTCGCGGAATCGACGGTTGTGACCTCCGGTCGCGTCTGGATTTGGGACGAGTGCTTTATGTTCGGCGGATGCCGGTTCCTTTCGCCGCGCCGTCCCTTCTCAGACTTCTCAAATGAGAGCCGGCAAATTCCATCGTGCACGCTTTTCCACATCGGCGTCCAGTACATCCCCGAGGTGTCCTGGCTGAAGGGCTTCAGCTTCTGCTTCGTGGTCGACAACCTTTTAGACCGCCGCTACGCCGACTGCGCGACGCGGCGCTCGAATTCGCGCGACGCAGTGTACTATCCTGGCGCAGGCCGCAGCTACATGTTCACGATCCGCTACGAGTTCTAGCGGAGATTTCTCCTGCCTTTGGACTCCAGGTACTTTATGAGCTCGACGGGGCGGTCGGTCTGAATCATCGTCGCCCCGTTTTCGAGCGCCCAGCCCCAGCTGCCGTCGGGATCGCCCTTGAAGCCGCGCTCGTCAGTGTGGCCGGCGCAGAGACTGTCCCACAGCGTGTTTATCCAGATGCGCGGGCCGCCGTCCTTCTGCACCGCCTTGAGGCGCTCCAGCACCACTACCGGCGTCTCCTTCGCGATGCAAAGCTCATACGCGCCGGGAGTGCGCTTCTGCGCCTGCCATTGCTCGAACGTCTTTACCGACTTTGCCGACGCCTCGTCGGACTTCTTCGCCATCTTCCCGCTGAAGTTGAGATTGAGAATCGGCATGTAGTAGAACGTGCCGTCCTCGACGCCGGCCCAATGCTCCTTCATTTTCTTCTTTAGCTCGTCGGGAGTGAAGTGTCCTTTGAGGATGACCTCTTTCTCCATGCCGAGCTTCTTCACGTATTCCGCGATGCCGTGCGGGTCGCGCGGGAACTTGTCGAGGTTGACGAGTATCTTTCCCTTCGTGATGGCGAGCGCCTCCCTGAGCGTAAGGATCTTGTAGTCGGTCAGCTCCTTTCCGTCCGAGCTCTTGAGCCGGTACTGGCCGATCTCCTCGAGAGTAAGGTCTGACGACTTGCCCTTGCCGTTGGAAACGCGATCAAGCGTGCCGTCGTGGAGAAGGACGTATTCGCCGTCTTTTGTAGCCGAGACGTCGAGTTCGACGATGTCCGCCCCCTTCGCAATCGATCCCTCGATGGCCCCAACCGAGTTCTCGGGCGCGTTGCGCCAGTCGCCGCGGTGCATCGTGACGAACACGTAGTCGCGATCTGCGCTGTCGAGCTTGTCGCGAAGCTTTTCGGCGCGGGTCTGCGTCGCGCCGCACGACGAATGCGCGAGCGCGGCAACCGCGAAAATGCAAGTCCATGATTTAAGCAAGGTAGTTTTCATTCTTATTCTCCTTTATAAATTCTTTCCAACCGACGTGCGGCGCGAGTAGACAAAGTACAGCGCGAGATCGGTGGAGACGAGGGCTATGTCGGCGAGATAGACGGCGCACAGCCAAAGCTTTGTCCCTTCTACGACGTGCGCGGCTATTCCGCAAAGATAGCCGACGATCACGATTATCATGAAATGCGGCGACTTCCCGTCGACGCGCTTCGCCTTGTATGTGCGCCAGATCGCAAACGGCCACGAAAAGCCGAAGGCGAACAGCATCGCAAACTCGAATATCTCCGCAGCCATGTTTTCAATCCGGCAAGTTCGCTTCTGGAAGGGAGCGCTACCGCAAAACGCTTTCCCTATTCGACGATGTCAACATTGAAGCGCACTATCTTGAAGACGATTGGGCGATCCGACGAGTTGATCCAGCGCACGGCGTTGAAGCCGGCATTCGCATCCACATGACCGCAGATGAGCTTGCCGTTGACTTCGAGAGTGACGGTCTGCCACGTGGCGCCGCCGTCTTTCGACACTTCGACGCGGCCGTTCGCCACGGCATCCGTCGTGTCGAAGTTCAGCCAGATGTACTTGAACGTCACGTTCTTCGCCATTTTCATCCCAAACCAGTCCCCCGGCTTTGCCGACAGCTGCTCTAGTATGCCGTCAAGAACAAGCAATGCCTCGCCACGCTCGAAGTGCTGGCCCGTCTTCGCAATGGCATCGATCGTACCAATGGAGGTGCCAACGACCGGGAAATAGCGCTCGTACACGTCCGGCTGATTGCGAAACGACTCCTTTGCACAGTCGTCGATAACCTTCTGCAGATGGCGCGTCGCAGTGACGCACCCCGTGCAGCGGCAACGGTCCCATTCCGGCGCCAGCGACCGGAAATAGGCCTTCTGCTGCCGCTGTATCTCCTTGCCTTCGTCCTTTGCCTTCACGTAGGCATCAGCGTCCCCCTTGGCCGCTGCGATGCCTTCGCGCGCCTGCGCACCGAAGAAGGCAACCCAGTGGCGGATTTCCCTCCAGAGTTTCGGAGCCTTCTCTGGCAAGACTTTAGAGAGCTCTTCCGCCGCGGAGGCATTCGCCTCGCATTCGCGCACGAGCGCGGCCCTGCCATCCGACTTCCATGCCGCCATGAAGCATTCAGATTCCTCGCGGTAGAAGCCGCCCATAGCCTCTGGCTCCTTGTGCGTGTCGGTATTGTGTCCGCAGAACTGCAACATCGCCTTCGCCGCGAACGGGTAAAGCCGCTGAATCCCGTCGTGCCAGTTATGGAAGGAGCTGAAGGCGCGCCTGTTCCAGAGCATGTCCGCGATGCCGAACAGCGCAATCTTCGACGCCTCGAGGTTTTCCATCGGGTTGGACACGAATCCGGAGTATGGATATTCGTCCACCCCGTATGTCCGGCCCATTATGAGCTTGCACCGGACGAAGTCGTTCACGGGCCAGTTCCACCAGACGAACGGCGCGCGCTGCAGCGCCTTCGCGCGCTTAGCGGTGGCGTCGGCGGTTATGTCGCTGCAGACGCCCATGCCTGTCCACATGATGCGGATGTCCTTGTCGGCCTTTTCGCCCATAATCTGGCTGTAGTGATCCTGGTCGTCGCCAACATATTGGTTGGGGCACACGATCAGCGGCGCGCAGTCGCCCTTGCGTTCGAGAAAGTCTCGCTTGACGCGATTACTGATTTCGGCATGAAGTTCGGCGTTATCGCCACCAAAGTCATCAAAGAATACGGCAAAACACCGGAATCCAGCCTCGTACATTGAATCCAACTTGCTCCAAAGCGCGGCGTATTCGGCCTTGCGCGCGGCAGGCGTCGGGTCCTTGAAAGCATCGCCGAGATGCACGGCCCAGTAGAACTTCACGTGGTTTTTACGCGCCGCGTCCAAAAGACGGCGGAAATCTGCGATGCGGTCGGCAGGATATTTCTCCTTCCATCTGCCTTGGTGGTAGGGGTCGTCCTTCGGACCGTAGATGAAGCAGTTCATCTTGTATTCGCCCATGAATTCCATCAGGTCGAGTCGACCTTCTGTTCCCCACGGACGGCCGTAGAACCCTTCGACGACACCGCGCAGAGGGACGTCCGGCGAGTCTTCCACGGTGCAACAGGGAACGACTCCACAGGAAGCAAGCTGCCGCAGGGTCTGGAATGCGTAGAAGCCGCCGGCCTTTGTACTCGCCTCTACGGTGATGGCATCCTTGCCAACGACGATACGATAGCCCTCTTCTCCAAGACCTTCCGTCTTGCGAACCTTTGCCTCGCTCAGCTTGGCGCTCGACACGCCCCCAGTCATTTCAAGGCGCTTTGGCGTCGGGTAGACACGCACGCCATTCTCCGCCCGCACAGTCCCGACCTGCATGATCGCGAAGGCCATGCAGATAGCTGCAACCGGAAACATCTGTTGTACCATGTCCTGCCTCCTTTTGCCGCATCAGCGGACGAAAATCAACAATCCCGGAACTGCGGGCTGTGCCCCGGACGCCGAAACGAACGAGGAGTCGGCGACCGTCAGGTACTCCGCCTTAGCCCAGTTCGCCGACGATGCCCCGCGCTTCAGGCGGAGCTCGTCGTACTGGCCGTAAAAGGCGTTGTCCTGCGTCGTGCTGTCGATGTTCCCGAACGTCAGCGGATAGTCGTTCTCCCATATCCGGGTAGATCCAGCCGCCGTACCCTGCAACATGCCGTTCGCATAGACGCTCGCGACCGTCTTGTATGGGTTGTCCGTCTCTCCTGTCGCCACGCGGTCAAAGGAAACGAATATATGCACCCAGGTGTTCCTCATGTCGGGAATGGCGAACTCGCCGCCGCCGTCTGCAACATGGACCGCTATCTTTACATCGGTTTCGCCGGCAGACGGCCTTCTTGCAATGCTCCACCCGTAGTTGTAGCCAGACGCCCGCTTAAAGACCATCGGCTCGCTCCATTCCGTTCCGCCAACGGTCCTGAACCAACCCGAGAAAGACAGGAAAGATCCAAGCCCATCGTCACATCCGCTTGGAACAGCAAGATAGTTGCGCCTTGCGGTCGCCAGAATCTCGGCGTCATAAGTGCCGACATCGTAGAACGTTGTGCCATCCTGGTTGAAGCGCCCCGCGCCAATCGCACCATCGGACACGGCAACAAGGTCGCCCGCCCTCGCCCGTGCATTCTGCACCGCAACGGCATCAAACCCGTTCGCAGCGGAATCATACGCCGTGCCGCTCGCTTCGCCCATGTGCCATACACCGGCATAGTCAGGCCATTTTGCGAGCGGGATGCCGGCGGGGTTCACCCCGTTGCCATAATACATCCTGACGCGGGTTCCCTTCGCCAGCGCCGGAACCGACACCCACACGAGCGACGTACTTTCGCTGTTCCATGTGTCGACTTCATGCGGAATGACCTGCCCGGAGGAATCGGTGAACATCATGTCGCCACCGTTGGCAAGCTGGAAATCGGAATACGCAAAACCGGGGAGCGCCGTCGACAGCTTGATCAGCGCAGGGAAGTTCGTAAGCGTTTCCCCGTCGGCAAGGAATTCCATCGGGAAGGTAAATTCAATCCGCTTCAAGAATTCCTGCCTCGTCACCGGCGCAAGATTTGCGATTGTCATTGCCGCCGTAGACCCCTGTGCACCATACAGGCCTTCCGAAATCGAGAGCGTGACGGTCGTATCTGCATTTATCGCGGCATTTACCTTCGGCATGACGGCGACAGTCGCCGACGTCTCGCCATCAGGTATCGTAACCGTGCCGCTCGTTGCACCTTCATAGTCCGCGCCCGCGACGGCCGTTCCCGAAAGCGCGTAGTTCACCGCAAGGTCGCCGTGCGTGTCCGCGCGTGAAATCGAAAACGACCCCGCGCAAGGCCCGTCCTCCGCCGCGTCTGATACCTTTGCGGCAACGAGCGTACCGACATAGAAGTTCCCTGCCCCAGACGCGACGATTTCGCCGCCGGCAGTATTAACACCGACAGCCGCAAACGAATAGGTCTTGCCGGATGCCAGCGTGCCGGGAACGGCCACCTCGTAAGACTGCGGTCCCGTAACCGCCGTCTCGGAAAGTGCCAAGTCGGTCGAGCCTGAGTCCGACGTGAAACGCACATACGGAGTGCCTGTGCCGGATGTCATTGTCACGGAAACCTTCAATGTCCCGGCATCGTTCGCAATTGTCGGCACAACAAAGGTCGGCGGATCAACCGCCGGAACGCTGACAGCGCCATACGAGAAGAACGCAGCGTTGGCAACAGTCGCGTAGTCGGCCGCTATACGTTGCGCAGGCAATGCCCCAGAAGCCAGCCGCACCTCGTCGTATTTGCCGACGAAGGAGCGCTCGCCGCAGACGGCGTTGTTGCCGATGCCCAAGCGCCGATCGTTCAGGTCTCCGACGGCGGTGATGCTTCCGGACGCTATCTGCACGCCGTTTTGATAGACATAGACCGTGGTGCCGCAATAGACGAACGCCAGATGGTTCCACGATCCCTGAAGATCCGAAACCGCTGTGCTGACATTGGGCTCTCCGCTCCCATACACGTCAATTGCGTCAGAGCCATTTCGCATTTCGACTTCCCATCCGTCCGTCCCATATGCCGTCTTGCGCGAGATGAGCCGATGCCAGCCCTCTTTGTATGACGCATTGAACCAGCCAGACACCGTAAACGTATCGCCAAGAGCCGGATACGATGGAACATACAGGCAATTCCTCGTCCCCGCACCCTCGGTCGACTGGTTGATACGGGCGTTGCCAATCGCGCCATTTGAAACGGTTGTCATTTCAGACGTGTCCGATCCATTTGGCGTTGCGTCAAGTCCGTTGCCAGAAACGTCTGTCTCATCAGTCGATCCACTCTCGTTCATGTGCCAGACGCCTGTGAAGTCGCTCCAGGTGTCCGTCGACACGACGGAGGAAGCGGACGCCGCGCCCCAATAGGCGTAAATGTTCATGCCGTTCTCAAAGGCCGGCACCTTCACCCAGACAAGCGACTCGCCGGAGGTGTTCCATGTATCGATTTCGGAGGGAAGCACAACACCGTCAGCATCGGCAAAAACCAAATCCGCACCGTCCGCCATGAAGTCTGAATAGTGGAAGCCGCTAATCCCCTCCGAAAGCCGCACCAGCGCAGGGAAGTCCTCGACGACGCCACCGCCCGGAACAGCGGAGGCGGAGGCCGTAATCTGCATGAACTTCGAGAAGTCGGACGGATTGACGATGTCGCCGGACGTGAAGTCGAGTGTGCATTCTTCCGCCGTACCGTACGATAGAAAGGCTGCATTTGTTGCCGTCGCACAGTCTGCTGCGATACGGTCGGCCGAAAGCTCGCCAGCACAGAGGCGGGCTTCGTCGTAATCGCCGTACAGGCACCAGTCGTCGCCAGCCGACGTGCAGCCGATGGAGAGCGGCGCGCCGTTGTCGCTCGCAGGCGTGATTCCTAGCGTATTCACCAGTTGTCCATCAGCGTAGACCTTGCAGCTCGACCCGGAATAGACGAACGCAAGATGCATCCAGCTGCCGACGATTTTCGGGTCGACTTCAACGTATGGCTTGTTGTTCGGCGCACCGTAGGCGTAAACCTGATTGGCCATTTCGCAATGAGTCTCCTGTCCCCAGCCAGCGGATGAAGTATAACGAGAAAAGAGCCGATACCACCCGCCGGCCGCCGTCACGCGGAAGAAACCGCTGGCCGTGAAGGTGTCGCCGAGATCGTACGAATCGTAGTTCGGGACGGAAAGATAGGCCCTGTCGCCGAAGCTCCCGTTTCCGCCATTCTGTCGCGCCATGCCGACGACGCCGCCCGAAATTCCGATGTTGTACTCCGCGCGAGAGCCAGATGGCGTCGCCGTGAGCCCATGGCCGGTTGCGTCGGCAACCACGCCGCTCGACTCTTTCATGTGCCATACGCCCGTGAAGCCGCTCCATGTTTCGGTTGCCGCGACGCTGCTCGAATAGCTGTCGTTTCCATAGACAACGTAGATCCGCGTACTACGTGAAAAAGCCGGTACCTTAACCCATACGAGCGACTCGCCCTGTTCGTTCCACGTGTCGATTTCGTGGGCGAGCACGTTCCCGCGAGAATCAAGAAAAGCAAGATCCGCACCGTCCTGCTGCTGGAAATCGGAGTAACTGAAGCCGTCGATTGCCGTCGAGAGGCGGACGAGCACTGGAAAATCAGCGAGCGAAATGCCTTGCGCGATGGAAGTCGACGGAACGGTAATCACAATCGATTTCGCGAACCCGGAGACATCGAGTGGCGCGGCCTGCAAAAAGCCGATAGCCAATGCACAGATTGCGAGAGTGAATAGCTTTTTCATTTTACTTTTTCCTTTCCAACAAGTTTTTCCCAACTGCCGAGATGGTGGATGGCGATGCCGGCGCCGGAGGGAACTTTCGCCGCCTCAAGCGCCGCGGTGACCTTTGCGAGCTCGGCGTCCATCTTCGCCGCGCCCTCCTCGAAGAAAGTGACTATGCTGCCTTCTCCCGTCTCGCCCGTCTCCGCGCCGAGCACGACGCGGATCTTGCCCTTGGCCGCCATTCCGATTTCCGTCTTCGAGACGTCGAGCATTGCCGCGGCAGTGTCGCGGTAGGACATGAGCGTGATGCAATCGGAATTTTCAGTAAGCACGTCGAGAAGCGGCGCATCCTCGCGATCGCCGTATGCGACGCGCTTGTTATCCAGCCAAAACGGAATATCCCACTCGATCTTCTCGCCTGCGGCATGTACGTCCGCCGCGACGCGAAGGACGAAGTCGGCATAGAGTTGCCATTTGCGCGCATCGGGAAGCTTGCCGTCCTGATGCGGCTCGACATCGAGATGAAGCGCGTAGAACTTCTCGTCGGGAGCGGCCGCCTTCTGGTAGGCGAGGTAAAGGGCAAGCGTCTCGGCAAAGCCGCGGTTCCCGGGACGTATCCACGACACATCGCCATTGAGGCACGCGACGCGCATGCCGTGACCGCGCGCCGCCTTGACGAAACGGCGAATGTCATCATGGCGCGCCCGCTTCAGCTCTGCGCAAAAGTAAATCTCGGTGACGGCATGTTTTTTAAGAAACTCCATCCGCCGCGCCGCCTCGTCGGGCCGCGTCGCATCCTCTCCTCGCCACCACCAGACGCCCTTGGATGTCTGCGCGGACACCGTTCCTGCGGAAAAGACAACCGCAAGAAAGAGCACTGCAGAAAGAAATTTATACGAAACGCCCCCCGCATCGCAATGTGTATAGCTCATGACAAGGTGAACTATATCATTTTACAGGCGGTGCGTCAATGGCAATGACAACATACGGCTGGCCGCAGAGAGAGCAGATCGCGCCAGCATGGACTGGAGCTCCGCAATTCGGGCATTTTCTCTCTAAAAGTTCGCCGCACATCGCGCAATACTTGCCGCCTACGGGATCGGCCGCTTCACGGTCGGGAAGGAAAAGCCGAATCTCCTCGACGAAATACTCCTTGTTAGTCGGACAGTGGGGATTAGGGCAAAAACCACGGAGAAGTGGGGGAGTGGGGGAGTGGGAGAGTGGGAGAGTGTTAACTTGGGCGGGAGAAGCTGATGGTGAGAGCGAAAGATTGAACTTCTTCGCCAGCTTCTCGATAACTTCGTCGTTCAGTTTCGTCCCATCGCCCTGCTCGAACATCGAAAGCGCCGACTGCTTGCAGCCGACTTCGACCGCAAGCTGCCCCTGAGTCAGCCCTGCCTCGCGGCGAGCCGACTTTACGCTTTTGCAGAACTCTGGATTCAAGTTTTTCAAGGCAGCGATATTATGGACTTTATTTTATCAACAATCAAGGGGGCTGATATCAACATTATCAACAATAATATAAACAATGTTCACAATGTTGTTGATATTGTTTATTAAATATCAATCCGCAAGTTAATAATTGCGCTTGATTATTTCCGCTGGCAATAGATAGTCTTCCCCATTCTTGTGGGAAAGACCCATCTTTTCGAGTTCGGCGATAACTGGGCCAGAAACTATGTTGCCGTTGTAGGCAAACAGCTTTTCGAGATTTGCACGCTTCTTCGCAAGCGTTCCCTCCGGCTCGTTCGCGGCAAGAACGCCCTCTAAGACCTGGGCACGCCTGAGGCGACCTTCCGCCTCGGCCTTGTCACGTGCCTCGCGCACGACTTCAAGAACGTGGTCGCGAGTCTCGCCGGTGAACCGGTCGGGGACGTCGATGTCGCGATCAAGAAGCGCGACCTTGTTCGAGAGCCCGTTGTCCGCGTTTGTCGCAAGCACGTCGCCTACTTTCTCAAGCGCAGACCTCTGCTCAACAATCTGGCGTCTTGCTACTTCCGCACGATCGGTAAGTTCCAAGATGCTTTTTTTGAGTTCGACAATGTTTCTTCTGAGCTCGGCGTTTTCGGCGCGGAGCGCAGCAATCGTCTCCGCCTGTTCGGCCTTGTCGGCGGCAAGAGCTTCGACTACCGCCTTCTGGACGTCGATGCTGTCTTCTGCGACAATCTCTTCCGCAACTGATTCCGATGGATCTTCATCTACAGGTATCGCGGAGGACGGCTCCTTTGGCTCGTCATCAAGGAATTCTTCGAAGTTCATTTGACGTTTTGTCCTTTGAGTTCACAGCCGGGATACACGAACAGCCGGCAGTCTATGGGTCCGTTGAAAAACGGGATCCTTGTCTTGTAGTAGAGGTTGACGAGACGCGCAAGGTCGGGGTTCCCGGTGATGAGACCGCCGGTGTAGCCGCTGCACTTCTCGTTCATGAAAGTTCCTATGCGCTCGTAGACTGGCGCAAGCTCCTCAAACGTACCGAGGCGGATGCCGTACTCGGGATTGAAGAACACGACTCCGCGAGGCATCGTATCGGATTCTGGAACGGGAGTGTCGCCAAAGTCACATGCCTTGAAAGTGATGTACTGTGCCACTCCTGCGGCTATCGCGTTTGAATGGGCGTTGTCGACGGCCTCGGGCGAAATATCCGTCGCGATTATAGGCGGAATACCCTCTTTTTTCTCCGCTGCTGCAGCGTCCATCACAAGTTCCTTCCAAATCTGCTCGGGACTCGCGCCAACATGCTGGCGCGGCGCGACACGAGGTGCGCTCTCGCCAGGGATTATGCTGCGATATCCCTTTATCGACTGGAAAGCGAAGTGTCCCTTGAGAAAACCAGGCGCCTTGTTCATGGCAATCATCGCCGCTTCTATTGCAGGGGTGCCGGAACCGCACATTGGAGAGACAAAGGGTGTCTTGCCGTCCCACTTGAGGGCCATTATGCAGGCGGCTGCAAGAGTCTCCTGCATAGGCGCGGAACCAGGGATCATTCTGTAGCCGCGCTTTGAAAGCGGCTCGCCGGAAGTATCGAGGTATATTATCGCCTCGTCTCTCTCCCAGTAGACGAACACGGCAGCTCCCTTGTTTTCGCCACCGGAATCGGGACGGCGCTGGCACTTCTCGCGCATGCGGTCGGCTATGGCGTCCTTGGTGTAGAGCGAGGGAATGCGCGTGTCGCGTATCGTGTAGTTGTGGACAATTGAAGAGACGGAAAAATATCCATCGGCTTCGATAAGGTTCTCCCAGTCAATCGAACGAGTAGCTTCGTAGAGATCCTTTATGTTGCGACATGTCGTCCTGAGAAGAGGCACGAGAACGCGATGAGCTGTGCGAAGCTGTAGATTGAGCTTCATCACGTCCCTCATTGCTCCTCGGATGACTACGGTATTCTCAGTGACTTCAATCGGATGGTAACCCATGTCGAGCACCTCGATCTCAGTCCAGCGCGAAAGCTCCTTCGCACACGATATTATTATGGGATAGTCCCTGTCAGTCCACAGCTTCATAGTCCACCCTTTAGACTTTCAACTTCCTTGGCTACATAACTTTGAACTTTTAAACTCAGTTTATCCTAAGAGGCATGAGAACGTAGAGGAACGGTATGCTGCACTTGATGACTGCGGGGCTGTGCCCGTTGTTGAGCCCTATCGTGACTTCGTCGTCGTCAATCGCCTTGAGAGGATCCATGACATACGTCGGGTTGAACATGATCTCTATTTTTTCGCCAGCGTACTTGATTGGCACTTCGTCCTTCGCCTCGCCGATGTCTGAGGCGGCGGAAGTGACGGTGAGACGGTTTCCTTCGAATATAAGCTTCGTCGAGTGAGCTTCGTCCATAGTCATGACGCTCGCACGATCGAGGGCGTTCAGGAGAAGCTGGCGGTCGATTGAAATCTGTTCCGCACATTCCTTAGGTATAACCTGACGATAGTTCGGATAGGTGTCGTCCATCAACTTGGAGTATATCTGAACCTTTTCGAACGAGAAGCATATCTGGCTCTTCTTGACCATTATTGACACTTCACCTTCGGACGCAAGCGACCTCTGGAGTTCCGCAACCGCCTTTGAAGGAAGAACAATGTCTTTCTCGGCCGCCTTTGGAAATTCAAGTTCGTTTTCCACAAGCGCAAGACGACGACCGTCAGTCGCTACCATCGTGAGCTTTTCGTCCTTGAAGCTCATGAGCACTCCCTTGAGCGTGCGACGGGTGTCGTCCTGCGACGCTGCGTATGAAGTCTTGCGAAGCATTTCCCTGATTGTCGCCTGGGGAGTCGAATATATGTACGCTTCGCCGTCTTCGGGTATGGAAGGAAACTCGGAACCAGGCATGCCCTGAAGTTTGAAGCGGGCGCTTCCCGCCTTTATCGTAGCCCTTTCCTGACCATCGCATTCTACTACTACCTCTCCCTCGGCTGCCTTCGTCACGGAAGTGAAAAGCAACTTTACGGGAAGAGTCGTCGTTCCCTCTTCAATTACTTCGCATTCAACCTCTGACTTGATCGATATGTCAAGGTCGGTTGTGGTGAGCTTGATCGAATTTCCCTTTCCTTCGATCATCACATTCTGCAGAATTGGAAGAGACCCTTTTCCGGCGACAATGTTCTGTACGCTCTTGAGTCCTTCGATGAACTGTGACCTGAGAACCTTGAATTTCATTTTTTTTCCTTTCTGTGGTAAGGACCTGTTGCCTTCACACCGAAGATTTTATCATATTACTGTTGTTTTTAAAATAGAGGAAATAATACTTATTAGATTTGTTGACAATGTAAACAAGTGAAGAAGAACATTGAAAAACAAGGGTTTAACATGCTTCCTTGCTGTTGACATTTTCTTGGATAAAATTTCATTTTGTTTGATATCCCTTTTTTCTGTAGATAGTATTGTCAGTTGTCTACATCTTTTCTATATAGTTTCAACCAACCATGTCCTTTATAGAACAGCCGAGATCTGACAATATTTCATCGAGGGAAGCTCGAAGTTCTGGTTCAACGTCAAGGCGCTTTGAAATGTTCTTGACGCCGTGTATGATTGTTGCATGGCTCTTCTCGAAGTTCTTTGCTATCTCTGGGAGACTTCTTGTAGTGAACTTGCGAGAGATGTACATTGCAAGCTGACGAGGAGTCACTATTGACTGAGTGCGTTCTGGTGAAAGTATCTGCGATATGTTGACTGCATATTTTTTGCAAACGCAGTTTTGAACTTCCTCTACGGTAAGCTTCTTTCTGCTTTTCTCCTTTTCTATGAAGTCCTTCAGTATATAGGAGAGCACATCGTCGGTCAAGAGCATAGACGGATCGCGGTTAGCGAAGATGTTTACCTTTCCTAGTGCCCCTTCCATTGCGCGCACGTGGCTCTTTATGTTTGAGGCGATGAACTTGAGAGTGGAATCTGAAACTTCAGGAACCATGCCTTCAGACTTCTTCTTCAGAATGGCTAGACGAGTCTCGTAACCAGGAGACTCTATCTCCTGAAGCATGCCGCCTTCAAAGCGAGATATAAGTCGCTCTTCGATTCCGGGAAGATCCTTTGGCGCGACATCCGAAGTAATGACTATTTGCTTGTCGGAGTTAGTAAGGGCATTGAACGTATTGAAGAACTCCTCCTGGAAGTTCTGCATGTTCTTCGCGATGAACTGGATATCGTCTATCAAAAGTACATCTATCTTCCTGTAGCGCTCGCGAAAAGTCTGCAAGCTGTTTTGCGTCATAGCATTGACGTATTCGTTGAGAAACGCCTCTGCAGTGAGATAGCATACGGCTGCCATCGGATTCTTGCGCTTCACCTCGTTGCCGATCGCCTGCATGATGTGGGTCTTGCCGAGACCTGTGCCGCCATGAATGAAGAGCGGATTCAGCGCCTTTTGCCCGGGATTCTTCGCGACGCCCTTCGCTGCCGCGAGGACATAGCTGTTCGACGGACCTTCCACGAACTCGTCGAAGGTATAGTATTCCTTCAACGGCATCGTAGAGATGAACGTCTGTATGCGACCAGTCTTCGTCTTTTCAATGACGGTGTTCGGCTTTGGGACTATAATTGCAGGCCTTGCATTTTCGTCGAAGGAAAATTCAATCGTGACGTTTGGTTCTGCGCCAGCGAGAAGAAAACTTTTTTTCAAGTCTTCTGCATACTCGCGTTCAAGGATGTCGGCAGACATCTTGTTGAGTGCGAGAATTTTAAAAGTGTCCCCGTCGCGCACGACGGATTGGATCATCGAAAAATTTCTTTCGGCCCTGGTGCGCTTCGTCTCCCCCTGCATCATTGTGATGCATATCGTGCGCGCCCGGTCCCATAGTCCTTTCGAGACCATATCTATAGTTTCGTTGCTCATCTTAAATCTAATTCTCCAAAGTGATATGAGCAGTGTAGCAAAAACATCGCGCGACCGTCATTCGAAAAAAATCTTCTTATGTCTACCACTTATCAACAGCCAGTGTTGATAACTTTTATTTTGCAATATTCGCCCTGCTCCTTTGTTTAGTGCTTTCTGCGTTTAATGATTACTGCGAGGATTGCGATATCAGCAGGATTGACACCGGAAATGCGAGCTGCTTGGGCAAGAGTCTCTGGGCGCCACTTCTTCAACTTCTCTCTACTTTCGTATCTAACCGCCCCGCACTTGTCATAATCGAGCCACTTTGGAATCTGAATAGCTTCATCTATCTTCGCCTTTTCAGCAGCTTTCTTTTCTTGTTCTATGTATGGAGCATAATGTCGCATAATTTTTAATTCATTATCAATATCCTCTTTAGTGAACCAGCGGGAGATTGGTGCTTTCGCGCCTACGGCACACCCCTCTAGCAACCGCTTACGCGGCTCGCTTTGCTCGGGGGATACGGTGCTTGGTGCTTTCGCGCCTATGGCGCTGGTGAGATAGTCGTTTACTTTCGAAACAGCTTCCAAGTAATCTGGTGGCTGGATGCCAACCCTCCTTGCTGCCTCAAGCAATCTAAACCTCGCATTGTCCTGTCGCAAAATTAATCTACGCTCCGCCCTACTCGTGAACATCCTGTACGGCTCGTCCGTGCCCTTCGTCACAAGATCGTCTATTAGCACTCCGATGTATGCATCCTGTCTGCTAAGAACAACCGGTGGTTCACCTTTGACCTTCAAAGCGGCATTTATCCCGGCAATAAGGCCCTGTGAAGCGGCTTCTTCGTAACCAGTGGTTCCGTTTATTTGCCCTGCAAAGAATAAACCATCCACTCTTTTGGCCTCAAGCGAATGCTTCAGCTCGCGTGAATCAATACCGTCATACTCGATTGCATACGCATAAGCAAGAAATTCGGCATGTTCAAGTCCTGGCACCGATCTGACCATCTTTTCTTGAACATCTCGTGGCAAGCTGCATGAAAGTCCATTAGGATAAATAACCTCACCCTTTGAATCTTCTGGTTCAAGCATTACATGGTGCTGCTTTGCCCCCGCAAATCTGACTATTTTATCCTCAATTGACGGGCAATAACGAACGCCAGTACCCTCAATTGCACCGCCATAGAGTGCAGAAACACCTAGATTCTCTCTTATAATTCTATGCGTTTCTTCCGTGGTATGCGTTAGCCAGCACGGCAATTCGCCCAGCGATTGTTCCACGTGGAACATTTCATTTCCCTCTGCCACATTTCCAAAAGTCTCTGTGTGCTCTGCGTCTTCGCGCCTCTGCGTTAAAAAACAACCAGGGTCGGCAGAGTGTTCCACGTGGAACAATGGCCGTGGTTTCGCGCCATCCTGTCGCTGGCAGGCGGCGAAATTGCAGCTTGATGCCTTTAGCCGTGGTGGTGTGCCCGTCTTAAGCCGAATAAGTGAAAATCCAAGTTTTGAGAGACATTCTGACAGCAAATTTACGGCCGGCCGGCCATCACCACCTGATTCCTGGCATTCTTTCCCGATCCATATCCTGCCTCTTAAGGTGGTTCCAGCGGTTAAGACGACGGCTTTTGCCGCTATTGATCCATTATGCTCGGTGACAGCACCAGATAGCTTGTAAGAACCATTTTTACTATGGCATCCAGCAGCAGCATCTGTCAATGGCTCGGTAACAAGTCCAATGACGGCATCTTCAAGGACAGTTAGATTTGGCTGAACAGCGATAACCTTTTGCATCCTCTCTGTGTACTCTTGCTTGGCGCATTGGGCACGCGTTGCCTGCACAGCTGGTCCACGACTTGAGTTGAGCGTCTTGGCTTGAAGGGCGGTGGCATCGGCATTTTTCCCCATCTCGCCGCCAAGTGCATCGAGCTCATAGACGAGGTGACTCTTTGCGAGTCCTCCAATCGAGGGATTGCAGGGCATCTTTGCGATGCTATCTATTTTGGCAGTGATAAGAAGGGTAGATACCCCCATCCGAGCCGATGCAAGGGCTGCTTCTGCCCCAGCATGACCACCGCCAACCACAATAACATCGGTATCGCACAAACCATTCATAGGCAGCGAAGATTATATCAATTATCAACTATATTGTGAACATTTTTTTTGATTTAATTATGCGACAAATAAAAACACGATAAATTGCTATTTTTTGTATAAATTTAAATAAAAAGTCACATAAAATGTTTACAACTCACTTGTCAAGAGAATTATATAAACAGTTATCAAAAACTTATTAACATAAAATGTGAAAAAATTAACTAGGGTTATCTCATGGGGTTAGGAGTCAGTAGTTGGAGTTGGAGTTTAGAGTTGGAGAGTGGTGGGAGGTCCTCCAAAATTTTTAGAAACTCCGACGGCTGGCAAAAGACCTTCGCTAACGCTTCGGTTCACGCTCCGCATCATATAGCCGCGCCTAGGGCTCTTCTCATCATGTGTATTTTTAGCTGCCTTCGGCAGAGAAGGTCTGGAGGACACTTCCTCCAGCTCAAAACAGAACTTCTACATGTTAATGGGTTGAAATGCGCGAAGCATTAGCCGAAGTGGTAACGGAGGCCTTTTGCCAACCTTCGGAGTTGAATTTTTGGGACAACCCCTAGCCCTAAACTCCAGCAAAAATCTCTCCCACCACTCTCCAACTCCAACTCTTCCCTCCAACTATATCTCCCCTCCTGTTTCTCCTGTTCTTTGTGGCTAATATTGCTTTAGCGAGGTTGCATTAATCGGTTAAAATTTGATAAAATACACACATTCAAATGAAGGTGCTCTTCCTGTTCATCGACGGCGTGGGCTTGCGCGCCGCAGCAACGGACAACCCTGTCAATCCAGAGGTTTGTCCGGTGCTGTGCCGTCTTGTCTCGAAGCACGGGAAGCCAATTGACGCGCGGCTTGGTGTCGACGGTCCGCCGCAGAGTGCCACAGGCCAGGCAACGATGTTCACCGGCGTAAACTGCGCCGCCGCGATGGGAAAGCACTGCGAAGGATTTCCAGGTCCAAATTTGCGGAAGATTGTCGAGTCGAGCAATCTCTTCCTCCAGTTGCGCGACAGGGGAAAGGAAATCTGCTTCTCAGACGCGTACCTCGTCGACTCTGCCGATGAACTTGCCGCGCGCCGCTTCAAGTCTGTGACGACGGTAATGGCGCTTACCACGCCGGAGACGATAAGGACGGTCGACGATCTCCAGAACGGTCAGGCAGTCATGCAGGACCTGACGCGCGAGACGATACAGGACCGCTGGCCCGACATCGCCGTCATCCCGCCGCAGCGCGCGGCTGAACATCTCGCGGCGATCGCCCGCAGGTACGACTTCACGCTTTTCGAGTTTTTCCAGTCGGATGTCGCCGGGCATTCCATGGACTACGCGCGCGCGTGCGCGGCACTCAGGACGTACGACAGGTTCCTCGCGTCGCTTGTCCGTTTCGCTGATGCGATGGGAGTGACGCTCGTATTGACTTCTGACCACGGCAACATAGAGAACATTTCGGAGAGGGGGCACACGCTGAACCCCGTTCCGTTCGTCGCCTTCGGCCCGAAGGAAGAATTTCTGCGGGAGCGCGTCTCGTCGCTCGTCGACGTGACGCCGGCGATACTTTCCGCTTTCGACACATAAAACCACAAACAAAAAAAAAGCAAAGGAGAAAAACCATGGCATGTTCATGCGGCAAGGCAAAGTGCAAGTGCGGATCGGAGTTTTGGGCCCCGATAATGGCGCTCGCCGAAATCGAAAGCGGGCTCGGCGCCAAGAACGACGTCGTTGCAGTCGCGTGGGAGCGCGAGGACGGTAAGGTTTATCGCTACGACCTTGAGATCCCGAAGCGTCTCAGCCCCGAGGCGACCAAGTTCGTCTCGCATGTCGTCGACCGTATCGCGAAGTTCATCGTGTGGGCCGCGGGCGGCTGGAAGCTTTACCTCGCAGGTCCCGATGCTGTCGTCCAGCCCGTTGCGAAGGCGTACACGAAGAAGGGCTCGCGCAAATTCGACTACGAGTTCTTCTCCGACCTCTACGGTCGTCCCGTCGAGACGGTCGTTCTTCCCCTCAAGAAGATGCCCGCGCAGAAGGAGTCGCCCACGAAAGTGAAGACCGCCGCCGACGGCTGCCGCATCGGCTTCGACCTCGGCGCGAGCGACTTCAAGATCTCCGCTCTCAACAAGGGCAAGGTCGTGTTCTCCAAGGAGTTCCCGTGGGATCCGCGCAACAACGCCGACCCCGAGTACCACTACTCGAAGCTCACCGAGGGACTCAAGGCGGCCGCGGCGACTCTGCCGCGCGTCGACGCGATCGGCGGTTCCACGGCCGGCACTCTCGTCGGCAAGAAGATGGGCGTCGCCTCGCTCTTCCGCGCCATCAAGGAGAAGAACCCTTCCAAGTACCCGATTGCGCAGGACATGTTCTTCCGTGTCGAGAAGGACTGGGGTGTTCCTTTCGAGATCTACAACGACGGCGACGTCTCGGCTCTCGCGGGAATGATCACGATGGGCAAGAAGGGCATCCTCGGTGTCGCTATGGGTTCCTCCGAAGCCGTCGGCTTCATCGACAAGTCGGGCGCGCTCACGGGCCGCATCACCGAGCTCGCGTTCGCCCCTGTCGACTTCAACCCCAAGGCGCCCGCAGACGAGTGGTCTGGTGACGCTGGCGTCGGCTCGATGGCGTTCTCGCAGCAGGCCGTCAACTGGCTCGCCGAGAAGTACGGCTTCAAGTTCCCGAAGACGATGAAGCTGCCCGAGCGCCTCAAGGTCGTGCAGGCCGCGATGGAGAAGGGCGACTCCAAGGCGCTCAAGGTCTACGTGCAGATCGGCCGCTTCCTCGCGCACGCGATTCCGTGGTACAAGGAGTTCTACGACTACTCGAGCATGATGCTGCTCGGCCGCGTCACGTCTGGACTCGGTGGCGACGTCATCCTCGAGACCGCCCGCGCGATGCTGAAGGACATCTATCCGGCGACGGCCGAGGAGATCGAGCTCATCGTTCCCGACGAGCACTTCCGCCGTCTCGGCCAGTCCGTCGCCGCCGCGCAGATTCCCGTCATCAAGAAGCGCTGAAAGGTCTTCACGAAATGACTGACGAACAGAAGAAGGTTCTTGAAGCGGCCGGCATCGTGGACGCGACCGACGTGTCGCGCTACGGCTCCGGCCACATCAACGAGACGTACAAGGTCGAGACGGCCTCTGGTGCGCACTACATCCTGCAGCGCGTCAACACGACGATCTTCGACGTAGAACTCCTCAAGACGAACGTCGTCCGCGTGACGGAGTTCCTGAAGTCCAAGGGAGTGAAGTCGCTCGAGGTCGTCGGCTACGACAACCCGTGGCGAATCTACAAGTTCCTCGAGGGCTATACGTCGCGCGACGTCGTCTCCGAGCCGCACCAGGCGTACGACGTCGGCCGTGCGTTCGCGAAGTTCCAGAACGACCTCGCAGACATTCCGCCGCCGCGTCTCGAAGACATCATCCCGAAGTTCCACGACACGCCGAACCGCCTGAAGCAGCTCGACGATGCCGCCGCAAAGGACGTGAAGGGACGTCTTGCGTCGGTTGCCGCAGAGATGGCGTTCGTCGACTCGTGGCGCAAGAACGCGAGCCGCATTGTCGATCTCATGGCGACTGGCGAGATTCCCGAGCGCGTGACGCACAACGACACGAAGATCAACAACGTGATGATCGACGCGAGCGGCGAGGCGGTCGTGATCGACCTCGACACGACCATGCCCGGCTCCGCGCTCTTCGACTTCGGCGACATGGTCAGGACTTCGACCGCCGCAGCAGCCGAGGACGAAGCGGATCTTTCAAAGGTGTTCGCGAAGCGCGAGTACTTCGAGGCGCTTGCCAAGGGCTATCTCGAGGGAGCTAAGTTCCTCAACGAAGCCGAGCGCGCGAACCTCGTGTTCTCCGGAAAGCTCGCGACGTTCGAGGTGGGAATTCGCTTCCTCGCCGACTACCTCGCGGGCGACGTGTACTTCCACACCAAGTACGACGACCACAACCTTGTCCGCGCGCGCAACCAGTTCCAGATGGTTCGCTCGCTCGAGGAGCAGACGGAAGAGTTCGAGAAGATAGTGAAGGGGCTTTCTTGAAGATAGAGATCCTTCCGTCGCTTCTTGCGGCAGACCTCGGACGCCTCGCCGAAGAGACGAGGCG
>JAZSLQ010000021.1:0-22735 GCA_045535455.1 Kiritimatiellia bacterium
CCCACCCCTCACCTGCGCGGCCGCGTAGCCCGCGACATCGAGCACGGCGCCGCCGCCGAGCGCGATCACGACATCGTTCGCGCCGATTCTGGCGTCGATGAGCGACGTCGCCACGAGCGTCGCGGTCTGAAGCCCGTCCGCCTTTATCTTCTCGCCGCCCGAAATCACAACTGGACTAGCCGCGAGCGTTATGCCGTATTCCTTGAAATACTTGCCGATCTTGAGCCCGAGCCCCTCGGTGCGCTGCACGACGTTTACGTCGGCGATAAGCGCCACCTTGGCACTGTCAGTGCCGGCGACGGCCTTGAGCGTGTCGGCGAGAGTCGCGTTTCCTTCCGCAAAAGCGTCGTCGACGATTTCGATCGGGTACTTTCCTTCAGCTTTTTTTCTTGCCATTTTGGAGCAGTTCTTCAGCATGTTTCCTTGTAACGCTCGTGAGCTTCTCGCCGCCGAGCATACGCGCGATTTCCGAAACCCGGTCCTCGCCCTCAACCTCCGAAATCCATGTGCGCGTCCTCCCGCCCGAGACGCCCTTCGCCACCACGAAATGCCTGTCGCCGCAAACCGCGCTCTGCGGCAGGTGGGTGATCGCGATTACCTGGTGCGACGCGGCGACACGGCGCATCTTCTCGCCCACCGCGCGGCCGACTTCGCCGCCGATGTTCGCGTCGATCTCGTCGAAGACGAGTGTATCGGTCTCATCGTGCGCGGCAAGCACTGTCTTTAGCGCAAGCATTATGCGCGCCGTCTCGCCCGAGCTCGCTATCGCCGCGAGCGGCCTCGCGGGCTCTCCGGGGTTCGGCTCGAACATATATACGACGGAATCGCAGCCGTGAGCCGCAGGCGCGGCCTCGCGGATGTCGACGTCGAACTTCGCCTGGAGGAAGCCGAGGTCGCGCAGCTCCTTCGTCACGGCCTTCGCAAGCTTCGTGGCGGCGGCGCGGCGACAGTGCGTGACTTCAACGCCCTCCGCCTTGACTGTCTTCTCGGCTTCCGCGAGATGGGCTTTCAGCTCGCCAAGCAGCTCGTCGCGGTGCTCGAGCGCGTCGAGCTTCGCTCGCTTCTCTGCGAGCGCGGCCGCGGGGTCTCCGTACTTGCGGCGCATGCGGTTCACGACGGAAAGCCGGCGGTCGAGTTCGTCGAACGCCTCAGGGTCGGCGTCGATGCGGCTCACAGCGTCGGCGACGCTGCGGGAAAGCTCGTTTATGCGGACGGAGATCTCCTCTGCCTCCGCCGCCCATTCGGACGCGGCGGGGAAATGCTTCGCGACCGACGCGAACACGGGGCCGAGCTTCGCAATCGTCGTCTCTGCGCCCTCGTCGCCGCCAAGCGCCTCGGTGATCGCGTTCGCGCCTTCGACGATTTCCGCGGCGTGCGCGGCCGCGGCATGGCGCTCCGCGATGTCGTCGTCGTCGGAAGTGACGTTCGCCTCCTCGAGCTCGCCCACCTGGAACTTCAGGAGATCTATTTCATCCTCGACGGACGCGCCGCCTTCGAGAGACGCGATCTCGCCCGCGATCTTGCGCCACTCGTCGTAGGCGGCGGAGTATTTCGAGAGCCCGATGCCGCCGAAGCGGTCGAGCGTCGTGCGCTGGAAGTCTTCTTCGAGAATGTTCTGGTTCGCGCGGGGGCCGTGTATGTCGACGAGACGGCGGCCGAGTTCCTTCAGCTCCGAGACTGCGACGCTCTCGTCGTTGACCCACGCGCGCGAGCGACCCTCGGCGGTGACGGTGCGGCGGACGACGGTGCCTCCGAAGTCGGCTTCGACCTCGGCTTCCTTCGCGCCGTCGCGCACTACCGAGCTGTCGGCACGGCCTCCGAGCACGAGTTCGAGCGCCCCGATCAGGACGGATTTTCCCGCGCCCGTCTCGCCGGTGACGACATTGAGTCCGGGCCCGAATGCGACTTCGACCTTCTCGACGACAGCAAGGTTAGAAACTGCAAGCTTGTTAAGCATCTACGAAAAAGACAACGTCCCCAAAAAATCGTTCCGCCATGGAAAGGTGGAGCGGGCGATGGGAATCGAACCCACGTAAGAAGCTTGGGAAGCTCCTATTCTGCCATTGAATTACGCCCGCGTCAAAACGTGGTGACGCGCGTATTATACCAAATTTTTCGCCGCGTGGGTGAAGCAACTTGATTTCAGTATTTTCAACAATCGCATTCTGCCTTTTGGTAGAATACGCGACATGGCGAACGCACCGGTCACATCAATAACACTGCTCAAGGATCTCGCAAGCGGAACAGACAACGCCCGCTGGGCCGAATTCTTCCGCATCTACGAGCAGCCGATGCGCTCCTTTCTCCAGTCGCGCTTCCCGTCGGTCGACGCCGACGACGCGATTCAGGAGACGATGGTCGCGCTAATGCGGCGCATGCCGGACTACCACTATACGCCCGACCGCAACGGACACTTCCACAACTACCTTACTGGCATACTAAAGCACAAGGCCGAAGACGCCCTAAGACGCGAGGCGCGGGAAAGCGGCAAGCGCGACCGTCTTAAGCACGGCGCGGCAAATCCGCCCCCTTCCGCGGACTGGAAAGTCGCCGCGATGAACGCGGCGCTCGAACAGCTGCTTTCCGACGAATTCGGTAAACGCGCGCGCGCGCGAGGTGTTCCGCCACGTTGCGCTGATGCACGAGCCGCCCGCCGAAGTCGCTGCAGCGTTCGGGATATCGCGCGCCAACGTCGACCAGATAAAGCGTCGCATGGTCCAACGGCTCTCGACGCTCGTCGCGGCGATGACCGAAGACGAATAGCCGCTTGCGCCTTGCGGGAAATGTCAGGCCATCGCCGCGTCCGCTGTCGCCCGCATGGGGCGGAGATATTCCTGCAGACTGTATACCGCGTCTTCTACGCGGGTTTCCGCGAGCCCCGCAACGGCGGCGGCGAACCCAGCGAGCGTTGTGGTGACAGGAATCCCCGCCGCAACGGCAGAAGAGCGCATCTTCACGCTGTCTCCCGACGCCTCGCCGTCGGACTCGGAAGTGTTTACGACCCACTGTATCTCGCCCTTGCGCATCAGGTCGATTGCGTTAGGCCGCCCGCGGGAAATGCGAAACACCGCACGCGACTCTATGCCGTGGTTCCAGAGATACGTCGAGGTGCCGAGCGTCGCGCAAATTCCGTAGCCAAGCTCCTTCAGTTTCGCGGCAAGTTCGGCGACGTGGGGTTTGTCGTCATCGCGCACCGAGAGGAAGACATTGCCGCTCTTCGGCAGAGGGCTGCCGCAGGCGACCTGGCTCTTGTAGTATGCACCGAAGCGGTCGGGGTCGATTGCCATCACCTCGCCCGTCGACTTCATCTCGGGCGAAAGCGTGATCTTCGCACCAGGGAACTTGACGTAGGGGAAGACGGCTTCCTTGACGCAGTAGTATTTTTTGTCTTTGACAGGATTTACAAGATTATCAGGATTAAGGTCTGCAAATTGCAATCCTGTCTTAAGTTTCTCCCCGACCATTGCAAGCGCGCCGAGGTCGGCGAGCGGAATGCCCGTCGCCTTCGAGACGAACGGCACCGTGCGCGAGGCGCGGGGATTGACCTCTATCATCCATATCTCATCGTCCTTCACCGCAAGCTGGAGGTTCATTAGCCCGACGACATGGAGCCGATTCGCGAAGATGTCGGTGTAGCGCTTCACTTCGGCAAGCGTCTTGTCGGAGAGACTAACCGGCGGCGTAATTGCCGCGGCGTCACCCGAGTGGCAGCCCGCCGCCTCGATATGCTCGAGGATTGCGCCTATCATCGTCGTCTCGCCATCAGACACCGCGTCGACATCAAGCTCGATCGCATGTTCGAGGAACTTGTCGATGAGAATTGGCTTTCCTTCCGACGCGGCGACCGCCTCTGACACATAGGAATCGAGTTCCGACTCCCTGTAGACTATCGCCATTCCGCGTCCGCCAAGGACGAAGCTCGGACGCACGAGGACCGGATATCCGATTTCCTTTGCGATACGCCGCGCGTCCTCGATTGAATGGGCGATTCCACTTGCCGGCTGCTTCATTCCAATTTCCGCGACAAGCGCACGGAAGAAGTCGCGGTCTTCGGCAAGCGCGATGTCCTTTGGCGAAGTGCCTACGATCTTCGCGCCCGCCTTTTCAAGTTTCGCGGCGAGGTTGAGCGGCGTCTGCCCGCCGTACTGGACTATCACGCCGTCGCACTTCTCGCGGTCGTATATCTCCATCACGTCCTCGAACGTGAGCGGCTCGAAGTAGAGCTTGTCGGAAGTGTCGTAGTCGGTCGAGACGGTCTCCGGGTTTGAGTTCACCATCACGACTTCGTAGCCGCGCTTCCTAAGCGAGAACGCCGCGTGGCAGCAGCACCAGTCGAACTCGATGCCCTGCCCGA
This sequence comes from Kiritimatiellia bacterium, assembly GCA_045535455.1. GTDB lineage: Bacteria > Verrucomicrobiota > Kiritimatiellia > RFP12 > UBA1067 > UBA1067. The sequence goes on from JAZSLQ010000021.1 coordinate 4,355, forward strand.
TGCGGTTTGGCCCCCCGCCCAGGACCATGATCTTGGGGTGAGAAGGCGATTTCGAAGACCGGGACATCTGGGACATCCGGGACGTCCGGGACAAATCGTCATGAACTGTTGTCCCGGCTGTCTCGGTTGTCCCGTACCCGTAGTAGCTATAATAATACGGCGTCACTGCCTCGAACTCGCCGGCGCAAGTATCAACCTCGCCGAACTCGGGCCTTATGCCGAGCGCAAGACGGCTGTTCCGCACCGTAATCTCGTCGGAGCCAATCGCCGCAGCGATCTCCTTGTCGCTGAAGCCAAAGACCTTCGCCTGAAGAAGCAACAAATACGCCTGCTCGTTTTGCAAGACAGGATTAACAGGATTTACAGGATTAGTATTTTCTTCCAATCCTGTTAATCTTGTAAATCCTGTCAAAACATCTTTCTGGCTCGCCAGAAACTTCCTGAACTCTTCGATCTCGTCGAGCTCGCGCTTGAACCACGGATCGTAGGTTTCCGCGTGATGATATTTGAGCGGCGCTTCAAGCGAGCGGACGGCCTTCAAGTACGCCTGCTTGAAAGTCCTGCCGATTGCCATCACTTCGCCGACAGACTTCATCTGCGTACCGAGCGTCGTGCTCGCGCCGTGGAACTTCTCGAACGCGAAGCGCGGAATCTTCACGACGACATAGTCCAGCGACGGTTCGAAGCAGGCGAGCGTCTTGCCGGTAATGTCGTTCGTGATTTCGTCAAGCGTGAAGCCGACTGCGAGAAGCGCGGCGATCTTGGCGATCGGGAAGCCCGTCGCCTTAGACGCAAGCGCCGAAGAGCGCGAGACGCGCGGGTTCATCTCGATGATGATGCGCCGACCGTTCTTCGGGTTGACCGCCCACTGCACGTTCGAGCCGCCAGTCTCAATTCCGATCTTCTCAAGGACCTTGATGGAATCGTCGCGCATCGCCTGATACTCGCGGTCGGTGAGCGTCAAGATTGGCGCGACGGTGATGGAGTCGCCAGTGTGGACGCCCATCGGGTCCATGTTCTCGATGGAGCAGACAATGACGGCGTTTCCCGCCTTGTCGCGCATTACCTCCATCTCGTATTCCTTCCAGCCGATCAGCGACTCCTCTACGAGAACCTCGTGGTTGAGCGACGCTTCGAGACCGCCAGAAACAATCCGCGCAAACTCCTCCGCGTTGTGCGCGATGCCGCCGCCGGTGCCGCCGAGCGTGAAGCCAGGGCGCACGATAAGCGGCCACGAGCCGATGGTGCGTGCAATCGCCTCTGCCTCGGCAAGCGAGTGGGCGCTGCCGGAACGCGGGAGATCGAGACCGATATCGCGCATCGCCTCCTTGAAAAGATTGCGGTCTTCTGCGCGTTCGATCGCCTCGGCCTTCGCGCCGATAAGTTCCACGCGGTAGCGTTTCAAGACGCCTCTCTTGTAGAGCTCCATCGCAAGGTTGAGAGCCGTCTGTCCGCCAAGCGTCGGCAGAATCGCGTCTGGCCGTTCGCGGCGGATGACTTCGTGCAGGTAGTCGGCCGTCAGCGGCTCGATGTACGTCCTGTCGGCGCGATCGGGGTCAGTCATCACCGTCGCAGGGTTGGAGTTGACGAGCACGACTTCGTAGCCGAGCGATTTAAGCGCCTTCACGGCCTGCACACCGGAATAGTCGAACTCGCAGCCCTGGCCGATGACGATTGGCCCGGAGCCGATGATAAGTATCTTTCTCAAATCCGTGCGTTTCATTTCTTCTTGCCTTTCAGCGCGGCTTTGACAAGGCCGTTGAACAGCGGGTGTGGAATCGTCGGGCGCGACTTGAACTCGGGGTGGAACTGCGAGGCGATGAAGTAGGGATGGCCCGGCAACTCCACTATCTCTACGAGCTTCCCGTCCGGCGAAAGCCCGCTGGCGACAAGTCCCGCCGCCTCTATCGCCTTCTGCGCCTTGGTGTCGTTCGCAAACTCGTAGCGGTGGCGGTGTCGCTCGGAAATAACGGGCGCGTCTTTGTTTTTAACGCAGAGTCGCAGAGACGCAGAGCACGCAGAGTTATCTTTGTGTTCTTTGTGGCTATACAGCTTATCTGCAAGAGATCCCTTCTCGAGGACGCACGGATAGGCGCCGAGGCGCATCGTGCCGCCCTTCTGCGTAACGCCGCGCTGCTCTTCCATCAAGTCGATCACGGGGTGCGTGGTGTTCTCGTCGAACTCCGTCGAGTTGGCGTCTTTCCAGCCGAGGACATCGCGCGCATACTCAATCACTGTGCACTGCATGCCGAGGCAGATGCCGAGGAACGGGATCTTCTTCTCACGAGCGTACTTGATTGCAGCGATCTTGCCTTCGACGCCCCTCGACCCAAAACCGCCTGGCACAAGGATGCCGTCGATATCCTTCAGCGGATTGTTTTTGACAGGATTAACAAGATTTACATGATTAGAAGGCTTCGCCAATCCTGTTAATCCTGTAAATCCTGTCTCCAACTCCTCTGCTTCAACAGGAATGACTTCGACTTTGCAGTCGTTTGCCATGCCGGCGTGCTGCAAGGCCTCGTGAACGGACTTGTAGGCGTCGCGTATCGAGATGTACTTCCCGACAAGCGCAATGCGGCAGCGCTTCTTCGGCTGCGTCGCCTTGCGGACAAGCGTGTCCCACACCGTGTGCTTGATCGGCCAGAGGTCGAGGCGCACCTGCCTCAAGACCTGCTCGTCGAGACCCTGCTCGCGCAGTTCGCGCGGCACGGCATAGACAGAGTCCGCGACATCCTTTTCCTCGATTACGCACTCGCGTTTCACGTTGCAGAACATGGCGAGCTTCTTGAGGTGCTCCTCGGGAATCGTCATTTCGGTGCGGCAGACAAGGATGTCAGGGATGATGCCGATGTTGCGAAGCATGCCGACGGAGTGCTGCGACGGCTTCGTCTTGAGCTCGCCCGCCGCCTTGAGATAGGGAACGAGCGTCAGGTGCACGAAGCAAGTGTTCTCATTGCCCTCCTCGAAGCGGAACTGGCGCGCGGCCTCGAGGAACGGCAACGACTCGATGTCGCCCGAGACGCCGCCTATTTCACTGAGGACGATGTCTGGCGCTGGCTCGTCACCATGCGCTTCGCCTGCGCTTCTGATCGCCGCCTTGATTTCGTCAGTGATGTGCGGCACGACCTGCACAGTTCCGCCGAGGTAGCCGCCTGCGCGTTCGCGCGCGAGGACGGCAGAGTAGATGCGGCCGGAGGTGTAGTTCGACGCCTTGGAACACGTAACGCCGGCGAACCGCTCGTAGTGCCCGAGGTCGAGGTCCGTCTCCGCGCCGTCGTCGGTCACGAATACTTCGCCATGCTGGTAGGGCGACATAGTGCCTGGGTCGACGTTTAGATACGGGTCGAGCTTCTGCATGAAGACTCTGTAGCCGCGGCTTTTCAGGAGAAGCGCGAGCGATGCGCTTGTGACGCCCTTTCCAAGCGAGCTAACCACGCCGCCGGTGATAAATACGTATTTGACTTGCTTTTTCATGTTTTGTTTAACCACGAAAGACACGAAATAAATGACTTCCGGCTTTTCGTGTATTTAGTGTATTTCGTGGTTCATTATCATTTTCCTAAATTCATCGAAGAGATACTTTGAGTCGTGCGGGCCGGGGCAGGACTCTGGGTGGTACTGCACAGAGAACGCCGGGAGCGTCTTGTGCCTCACGCCCTCAATAGAGTTGTCGTTGAGGTTTATGTGCGTGACTTCGAGACAGTCCGGAACAGACTCGGGCAAGACGGCGAAGTTGTGGTTCTGGCTCGTTATCTCCACATGGCCTGTCGCAAGATTCTTAACAGGATGGTTGCAGCCGTGGTGTCCAAATTTTAGCCGCCCCGTCTTCGCGCCGCAGGCAAGCGCGAGCAGCTGGTGTCCCAAACAGATGCCCATGATGGGAAAACCTTTGTTTTTGACAGGATTTACAGGATTAACAGGATTGGGGGTCTGGGGGGCACCCCCAGATAATCCTGTAAATCTTGTTAATCCTGTCGAAAAAGACTTTAGCCCGAGGAGCTTCTGAATATTCTCGATTGCATACGTCACCGCAGCAGGGTCGGCGGGGCCGTTTGAGAGGAACACGCCGTCAGGTTTCATCTTGAGAACTTCTTCGGCAGGCGTCTTCGCGGGAACGACCGTGACTCTCGCCCACGACGCAAGAGAGCGGAGGATATTTGTCTTCACGCCGAAGTCGTAAACCGCGACAAGCGGCCTTCTGCCGTTTGTCGCAGAGTGTAAAGTTGAGAGTGTAGAGTGTAGAACCTTGTCTTCACCATCACTTTTCACTTTGCACTTTTCACTTTCAACTGCGTCACGCATATCATCATCTTCAAAGGTATAAGCAGTTGAGGTGGTGACGCGGGACGCATAGTCCTGGCCGTCGAGCCCTTCCCATTCACGCGCCTTGGCCATTGCATCTTCCTCGCGCATTTCGCCATCCTCGACGTGCAAGTACGCCTTCTCGTTCCCGTACTCACGGAGATGGATTGTAAGAGCGCGCGTATCGACGCCATAAATGCCAGGTACGCCGTTCTCCTTCAGGTAGCCGTCCAGACTTTTTTCGCTGCGCCAATTGCTGGGTTCGGTCAGATCGCCGATGACGAGCCCGGACAGAAAAAGCCCCCGGGACTCGATGTCCTCGGGGTTGATTCCGTAGTTGCCGACTTCGGCGGTGGTGAGGGTGACGAACTGTCCGGCGTAGGATGGATCGGTCAGTATCTCCTGATAGCCGCTCATCCCGGTGTTGAACACGACTTCGCCAAGCGCGTCCTTCTTCGCGCCGAAGGCGACACCATGGAACACAGTGCCATCCGCAAGCGCGAGATACGCCTTGCGTTCGCGTTCCGCTTTCCACTTTTCACTATAGTTCATAAACTTCTTTCCTTTTACTGACCCCTAACTCCTACCTCCAACTCCCTCCGCGCACTCTGCGACTTTGCGCCTCTGCGTTAAAAACTTTATAAAAAATCTGTTCTCCATTCTCCAACTCCAACTCTGAACTCCAACTACTGACCCCTGACCCCTAATACGACCTTTCCGAATTCTTATCCAAGTAGTTCAATAGCGCCTTTCGCAGCACCTTGTATCCGCCGGGCGTCGGATAGTCGCCAGTGAAATACCAGTCGCCAATAGAGTGGTTAGGTAGTTTGGTGGTTGAGTGGTTTGGTGGTTGGGAGAGGCACTGGCGAAGGTTCTCAACCGTTTGGTACACCACAACGACTTCGGCCTTCATTCCCGGGGGCGTCAAGAGTCGCGCGATCTCCGCCGTATGCTGCGCCTCCGTGAAGCGAGCGTAGAGCCCTTCCAGCGGATTGTTTTTGACAGGATTTACAAGATTTACAGGATTCTTGGGGTCTGGGGACGTGTCCCCAGATAATCTTGTCAATCCTGTTAATCCTGTCAAAGAACTCTCTGCGTCGGCTAAAGCGTTCCGAAATTCCTTCTCGGCATCAGCTCCCAGCAAATTGACGAGCGCGCGGAACGCGACGAGCTCGCCCAGCGTCGACATGTCGATGCCGTAGCAGTCGGGGTAGCGGATTGGCGGCGCGGAAGATGCAATCACGATTCTCTTCGGGCCCAGCCTATCGAGCATCGGAAGAATCGCGTTCTTCATCGTGTTGCCGCGCACTATCGAGTCGTCGAGAACGACGAGCGTGTCGTCCTTCTTGACGAGCCCGTAGGTCACGTCGTAGACATGCTTGTAGAACTCGCGCCTTGCCGCCGCGTCAGCGATGAACGTGCGGAACTTCGCGTCCTTCACCGCAATCTCTCCGAATCGAGGAAAACTTTTAACGCAGAGGCGCAGAGGCGCAGAGGCGTTTTGGACAGGATTTACAGGATTAACAAGATTTTTGGAGTTTGGGGCATCCCCCGAGCGCAGCGAAGTCGCCGCAGACGAGCTCAATGCGGGATGCAAGCCCCCGTTTGAACTACTCTCTGCGTACTCTGCGTCTCTGCGACTCTGCGTTAAAAAACATCTCCTAAACAGCTCCTCCAACAGTCCGTGAAATGCGATGCGCGCGGAATTGGGAATGTAGCTGAAGAAGATGCGGTCCATCGGCGCATTGGCGGCCTCGAGGATCCGCGGCACAAGTGCCGCGCCGAGCGCCTTGCGCTCGCGGTGGATATCCGCGTCGTTGGCCCGCGAGAAATAAATCCTCTCAAACGAGCAAGGGCGCACAGACAAGTTTTTTAGCCGTGTAGAACGTGTAGAAACATGTAGATTAGAAGCGCTGCTTTCTGCACGGTTCAAATCAACAAACTCGACTCCCCCTTCCGGCGAGACGACAAGAGCTTCGCCGGGCGGAAGCTCCTTCACGGCTTCGGGTGGCACGTCGAACGCGGCCTGTATCGCAGGACGCTCGCTCGCGACAACCACGACGCGCTCGTCGATGTAGTAGAAGCCAGGCCTGATGCCGTGCGGATCGCGCGTCGCGAACGCCCATCCATCGGCGGTCATGCCGCAGAGCGTCCATGCCCCGTCGGCGTTCTTCAGTGCATTTGCAATGGCGTCGGCAAGGTGACAGCTAGATTTCCTTTCCATCTCATGTGCAATCAGCTCGCAGATGAGATAGCCGTCCGCCTTGCTTGTTGGAAACGAACCATGTCGCGCATAGTCGTCGAAAAGCTCGTGAGCGTTCGTGAGGTTGAAGTTTCCGGCGAGAAGAAGCGTGTGCTTTAGTTCGCTCGACTCGTGCACGAACGGATGGCAGAACGCCACGTCGTTTTTACCGAACGTGGCGTAGCGAAGATGACCGAGAAAAATTTTCTCGCGCGGAGGCGCGGAGACGCGGAGGTCTGTTCTCTGCGCCTCTGCGTCTCTGCGCGAGGCATCTCTCTTCCCGATCATTCCAAGCACATCCGTGAGCGGTGTAGCGGATGCGGACTTGGCGATCCAGTACGGCGTCTCGCCCGGCTCGGGATTAGCCGAGAGTATTGCCGCGCCCGCGCCGTCCTGCCCGCGGTTGTGCTGCTTTTCCAAGAGCAGCGAGAGCTTGGTTCCGCCGAAATCGCCGATGGCGACGGCGGACTTTCGCAAGACCACCATCGCCACGGCACATTCGTGCTTTAGTTCATCAGTCATTAGTACAGGAATAGCATTTCGCGGTACTTCGGAAGCGGCCACTTGTCGTTCGCCACGACCGTCTCGAGCGCATCCACAACCTTGCGAAGCTCGGCCATACGCGCGAGGATGTTCATGGTGTCGTAGTTGTCCAAAGCGTCCTGCAGGCGGGTGATGCCCTCGTTCATCTTTACGAGGCCGTTGCCGAGTTCCGTCATCTGCCCGTGAAGCATGTCGATTGCGACCTTCACGTTGCTCGAGTCGGTCTCGTTGTAGGCCTTCGCCGCCTCGAGATACTCGGCGCGGACTGCGGGGAGGATCATCGTCTTTGCGATGTCGACAGCAGCGTTGCCCTCGATGCGAACCTTCTTCTCGTATTCCTCGAGGAAGATCTCGTGACGGCTCTTGAGCTCGCGCTTCGTCATCACGCCGTACTTCTCGAAGAGCGCGACATTCTCCTTCTTGCCGAGCGCCGCAAGCGCGGAGAGCGTGTCGGGCGCGTTGGGAAGACCGCGCTTCTCGGCTTCCTTCGGCCAGTCGGCCTCGTAGCCGTTGCCGTTGAACACGACGCGCTTGTGCGCCTTGAGCGACGCCTGGAGAATCTTCTGGAGAGCCGCGTGGAACGCCGCGGTGTGCTCGCCCGGCTTCGCCTTTCCAGCGACCTTGGCGGCGTCGAGCTCGGCGGCAATCCTGTCTACCGCCTCTGCAACGATCGTGTTGAGGACGGTCATCGGGCCGGAGCAGCACACGCTCGAACCGGGAGCGCGGAACTCGAACTTGTTGCCGGTGAACGCGAACGGTGACGTGCGGTTGCGGTCGGTCGCGTCCTTCGGGATAGCGGGGAGCGTGTCGACGCCGATCTTGAGCGAGCCCTTCTCTTCGCGCTTGGCGCTCTTCGGGTTCTCGATGCGGTCGAGGACTTCGGCAAGCTGGTCGCCGACATAGATGGAGATGACCGCAGGCGGCGCTTCGTTCGCGCCGAGACGGTGGTCGTTGCCAGCACCAGCGACGGAGGCCCTGAGGAGGTCGGCATGCTTGTCAACCGCCTCGATCACCGCGCATAGCATCGTCAGGAACACTGCGTTCTCGTGCGGATCAGTGCCGGGGTCGAGGAGGTTCCTGCCGCCGTAGGCGACGGACCAGTTGTTGTGCTTGCCCGAGCCGTTGATACCAGCGTAGGGTTTCTCGTGGAGAAGGCACTTCATCCCGTGCTTCTCGGCGACGTTCCTGAGCGCGTCCATCACGAGCATGTTGTGGTCGCTCGCGAGGTTCAGCTCCTCGAACTGCGGCGCAAGCTCGAACTGCGCGGGAGCGACTTCGTTGTGGCGCGTCTTCGCCGGGATGCCGAGCTTCCAGAGTTCGCGCTCGACGTCGTTCATGAACGAGAGGACGCGGTCTGGGATCGTGCCGAAGTAGTGGTCTTCGAGCTGCTGGCCCTTAGCGGACGGAGCGCCGAATAGCGTGCGGCCCGTAAGCACGAGGTCGGGGCGCCTCTTCCAGTATTCCTTGTCGATGAGGAAGTATTCCTGCTCGGCGCCGAGCGTGCACGCGGCGTGGCCTTCGGCGCGCCCGAAGAGCTTCATGAGGCGCTTCAGCGACTTGTCGAGCGCCTGCATCGAACGGAGGAGCGGCGTCTTCTTGTCGAGCGACTCGCCCGTGTAGGCGCAGAACGCGGTCGGGATGCAGAGCGCCGCGCCGTTCGAGTGGCGCTTGATGAACGCCGGGGAAGTCGGATCCCACGCGGTGTAGCCGCGCGCCTCGAAGGTGGAGCGGATGCCGCCAGACGGGAACGACGACGCGTCGGGCTCACCGACGATCAGGTTCTTGCCGCTGAACTGCATGATCGGCTCGCCGTCCTTGAGCTCAAGGAACGAGTCGTGCTTCTCGGCGGTGGAGCCGGTCATCGGGAGGAACCAGTGCGTGTAGTGCGTCGCGCCGCGATCCATCGCCCAGTGGCGGATGCCGTGCGCGACTTCGCCCGCGATCGACGGGTCGAGCGGTTTCCCTTCCCGGATCGTCGCCTGTAGCTTCTTGGCCGTGTCCTTGCTCAAATATGTCCGAATCGCCTCTTCGCCGAACACGTCTTCGCCGAAGTGCGTCGCGCTCTTGGTCTCTTCCGTCATTGTCTTGTTCCTTGTTTGGTTTGTCGAATGCGTCCATCGCATCCGCCGCCAAACAATTAGCACACGCCATGCCAAACAAGGGGGAGGCCCGATTTTTCAAGGGGAAATCGCGACTATGGCCATTCAGGCCCAAATGCCCGCGACACATTTTGTCGACATGTCACCAGCCGAATTACAGGAAATGTAAAAGCGCCGCGTCGCTAAAAATTGCAGTTGAGAATGATATAGGTCACAAAAGATATTGGCCACAAAGAACAGGAGAAGACAGGAGGATGGTAATCCTTACTTCCGTCAATTCACCATTAAATTATAGCGCTGCCGCTGGAGTCGACTCCACTTCGCCATCATCCTTAACGAATAGGTACGTCAAATCCACTGGCAGGAAAACCGTGTCAAATGCGACTTCGCATACCTCGTCAACAACAGTGATCGGCCACACCATCAACGCGTATGTGGCGGCCAGGCCGCAGTCGTATTTGCGGGTAAATGCCACATCCTGCCAGACTTCTGCCGTGCAATAGTATGGATGCGGGGATCACGACTTCGACAACGCCTTGCGCATAGCAAGCAACTTCATACTCGTTGAAAATGAAATGCAAGCCGTCTTTGCCGACGAAGAAATTCTCCTGAAGCTTGGATAGCACTTCCTTTGCCGACGGCATAAGATTTTCTTCCCCGCCAATCTTGGCGATTACGGCCTCTCGAATCTTCGCAATTGCCTCGTCGCGCTTCTCCGGCGGGATTACATCGGCGGTCGTCAGCCGCTTTCCTGTTTTCACTTCTATCGTTCCAACTTTGACAATCGTACCGCCATGCGCCCCGCCAGTATACATGAAGCATTCCGCCCAATAACTAAAGAACGTCTGTTGGTCAGTATAGACCACCTTGTATTCAGACTTGTATTCCTTTGTGGTAAGCATATGGAACCCGCCACCCTCAGGCTCGAAGTAGCTCGCCAAGTTCTTGTCATTAAAAACATCCCGCACCTCGTTCAGATAGCAATCCAGGTAATTCCCGAAATCCCTCGCAAACGAATCTGCATCCTTCACCACATAGTCGCATGCGCCACTCTCTCCCTCTCGCCCAACCTCGTCATACCTGCACCCGCCCAACACGGCAAGACATACGCCCAACAACAATTGCGCGACTATCCTAACGCCACATCTCATTCTTAACTCCTCCAAATGTTCTCAATGTCACCTAAACTCATCTCCAAGAGCAACGGCCTGTCATGGCTACGATTGGTTTCATTTTCTTGGTCTCGTATGCCTTGTACGGGATCAAGACTCCATTATCTTTTCTCTTATGTCGAGGTCGGGGACAGAAAGTACATCGCCTTCAACCGAGAACTTGTGAACGCGGCGGTTGCCAGCTTCGTTCATTGCGTTTATCCAAGGATACTGGGCTTCCCATTGCCTATAGCCATCATTAGAGATGATGTGGTTGCCTTCCTTGTTCGCACGAGACAGGATGAACTTGTCGGCCTCGTCGCGGGCCGGACATATTGTCACGCGTCCCTCGTCTTGAAGTTGCGCATCTATAAATGCTCTGCCGGTCTCATCCATCTCTTCCTTCATCACATATCGGATAGATGCATCGAAATAGAGAAAGTGATCTACATTGTTTGCGTTGAGCCAATCGAGTAGAGTCTTGAGAACTCGCCACCCGTAACGCTGGCTTTGTCGGACAACATTATTGCCGTCAACAAGCAACGGAACCTTGCCGATCACTTTACTGGCTGTCTTTGAATTATTGCGCGTTTTCTCCTGTTCTGGCTGTGCATCCTGCTTGGTCGAAAGTCCACAGCAAGGAGCCGCGACGCAAGAATTTATCAATATCAACGCCATCATGTCACCGGTATGAACGTGATCCGTCGCTGCAACTTTTAGAGAAACAATTCCTGCACATGGAGCATTTATAGGCGTCTCCATTTTCATGACATCCATAACTAATATTTCATCGCCTTTACTCACGAGCTGTCCATCAGCAACGCTCCATCGAAGCACTGTTCCCGGACACGGAGCCATAACAGGCAAAGCCTTCGTCACAATCGGAAGATCTGGCGAAGTTATGGCATGCGAAGGTCCACAGGCAGTTGCCACTTTGCGAGGAAATGACTTCCTCTTCTTGAACCTGCTAATAATCCTTGGAAGATCAGGAACAATGCCGCCAGACACAATCAGCAAGACACTAAATGTAAGTGCTTTGTGAGCGTTGAGAATATATAGAACAACCGAAAACCAACCTATCGCTATCATTATACAGCCAATAATTTCAAATGGCTCTGCTATTGTTGCAACGATGAGAAACATGCCCGCAATGGTTATTAGAAAATCCACCAGCCAATACCCATCCTCAAATGGGAAGCATGCGTTCCATATAAATGGTGCGACAATTAGAATCAATCCAATCCATCGCACTATGCTTCGCTTCAATTTTTCATTCATCCTGTTATCCTTTTTTTATCCATTCTTTAGCTAAACGGGTCTTGCGAACTACATAAACAATTAATCCAACGCCAGCACAAAGAGCAAGAATAATCATACCGCACTTCATGCCGTCCGCTATGCCTCCGCCATCAATCGGCGGACCTTTTTCGATTTGAACTGCAGTTGCAGCAAGCGGTGCCGTTGCTCTAAAAGCAGCGCCTATCATCGAAACCGATAACCCTCCCGCCATGATTTGTTTCGCATTGGCCTCAAAAACCTTATCGACAAAGTACTTACCTCCTTTTTCAACATGTTCTATAAATTCACGGGCAACAGATGGGTTCTTTTCAATCGCGCCCAGCACCCTCGGAATATCTTCTGAAGGAAGGTCTGTCACTGCGCGCACCGCTCGCTCAACGCCTCCGATTCCGCTTTTCTCCGTCGCTGCGACCATTCGAGACACCTGACCGGGGACCTTAGCATTTAATTTGACAATAACATCGTCTCCATATTTCGCAGAATACTTCACTATATCATCAGCATTCAATGCCAAGGCTCGCAACGATTCATCAGAATACTGGGCGGCCTTTTGCAAAACACCAAAGAAACGACCTCCCCGCTTCATCGTCTGCTCGGCAACCTCAACTCCGCCTTTAACGCTTGCCTTTGCAACATCGTCACCATATTTCTCAGCAGCTTGCTCAATCGTTTTGACGGCAGATTTCACAGCATCATCTGTAAGCTCTCTTCCGCTAACCTTTAGCGCCAACTTTGCGATTTCATCCCACGAATGAGAAACACCCTTTATTACAAGCCCTGCCGCTCCCGCACAAGAGAGCGCGGCGACAGTGATAAACACACTACAGACAAGACATTTCTTCATTTTATTCGCCTTTCAAAATCTTGTTGAGCTCAAACAATTTCTGCTCTGCCGATGCTTCACAATCTAATTTAGCCTTTTGCAGGTTTGCAAGCGCTTTTTCTTCAAGTGCCTCTCTCGTTTGCACAATCTCCTCTCGAATCTTGGCATTCATCTCATCTGGCATTGTCTTCGTAGCGTCATAAATCTCATAGGCCGACCATGACAATCCGGCAACCGCAATAACACCACCTGCTACATCCATGATGGGCAATGGACCATCTACGACAGCGGCAGCGCCGCCAGCGGCAAGTGATGTACCTGCACGCTTTACTGCGGATGACAACGCAACACCCGCCAGCCGCACCACAACGTTCTTAATCGCCATATACGAGGCTCTGATCATGACAGCTTCCGCCGCAAGGCCAACAGTCGCGCTCGTAGCCTTGTACGCATGATCCTGAACATCCCTTGAAAAAGCATCCACCGCCAGGCTCACTGACTTTGCATTCTCTTCAGAAAGAACGGAAACAGCACTCTCGAACGACTTGCCCTTCACAGCCAAATCAGCGGCAAGAGCAGCCTCCTCTGTAGCAAGTTCCTTCTGGAAATCCGCCGTCCATCGAGCGTACACAGAGACGGCTTTTTCAAGCTCGTCAACAATCTTCTCCTTGACAATCGGCGAGATCGCGTCTTCTGTACGAGTAGTTCCCTTGACCTTGTCATACGCCATCTTATACGCAAGCGACACACAACACTTAAAGCCACACAGGCCCTCCTTGCTTGCAATAAATGCCGCGCCATCCTCGCTGTTTCTAAACGCCACCTCCGCCTCGGAAAGTGGAAGCATCTTTCGATAACGTTCGACCGTTTCCGCAACGTCTCCTTTATATTTTCGAATCCGAAGTTCAACATCTGCAGCAAACTTCTTCTTCTCAAGTTCTAATTTCTGCCGCTCCAGCTCAACTTGCCTTTTCTTTCGCAATGCATCAACCTCATCAGCAGAGGGACTGTCTCCTTTGACAACTCCTGGAGCAATACTGCCTTCCTTTCCTGAAGACGAAACCAGCCCCGAAAAGTGAAAGGCAGCCACAATAACCAATATCGCCGCCGCGACCCAGAAAAGCCAACCTATCTGGCTTTTGTACACCGGCAGTGATTTGATTGGGGTCTCTTGTATAGGTTCCTTATTTCCACGCAAACCTTCGAATCGAGAATTATTAATCTCCTGTGTAGACATCTTCTTATCCTCTCGTTTCGTTGTTATAGACTGGCATAGGTTACGGCAACCCTACTTCCACCTTAAAAAATCTATGAAGCGAGTTGGTGGGATATTGCCATTCGCCACCGGCTTCCAGCGTCTCCTTGCCATAGACCTTGTAGGTGCGAACAACTCCGTTTGTGTTGAGATCGGGATCCCATGTCACAATCGGCATTCCAGCGACCATTTCGATCTTAGCAACAAAGCTGCTCGTTTCATTCGTTGGGCTGATTCCCGCAACAAAGCACTCCCACACCTTGTTGTGTCCATTTGCTGCCGTAGCGAGTGCCGCAGCCTCGTAGTCACCCCCATGCTCCGCAAGCAGCGTCGGATAGTCATTGTCGAAATAAGAATACGGCACCTCTTCCGGCGTCGTGGTCGTATGATCCGCCCCGCCGCCTTCCGGCGTCCACGACACTGTACCAGCACAAAGGGTTCCTGATGTTTCCACACTAGACAAGGTTCTGACCATGCGAAAGCCAATGTAATCGACTAAGGGGCTGTTGGAATACACATATGATGAAGAATAACAATACCGCCCATATGAAGCGCATGAGCCGTCTTGCCTCGTAAAACAACCACCACGTATTACCCGGTTTGATCCCGAAGAAGGACCTTTTGGATCGACTCCGTACATCCCAGTTGAAAAAAAATCTAAACACCACTCCTGAACATTTCCATGCATATCATAAAGCCCCCATGCATTAGATGCGTACGATCCAACAACAGTATGGCTGGTTGTATATCCGCCTTTGCCATCTGACACGTTGCCAGAATACCGCCCCAACTTCTTCAAATCACTTACAGCATTGCCACCATTATTATATTTGCTTGTAGTCCCGGCGCGACAAGCGTATTCCCACTGCGCGTCTGTGGGCAAATCAAACGACAGACCCGTTCGTGCACGAAACTTACCAACAAAACTGTTAGCATCAACAGCCGCAGATGCTGGCCATTGCGAACCATTCGACGAACCACGAATTACGTCGTAAGACACCTGCTCAACGGGGCGTTTATCCCCTTTAAAAGCAGCCGGATTACTCCCCATTACTAATTGATATTGCTTCTGCGTCATTTCATAGATACCACAATAATAAGGTTTTGTAAGTGTAACCAGATGAGTTTCATTTGCTTGATCTATTCCCTTAATGAATGTTCCTGATTCTATTCTCCGCAAAACCAATTTCGTAGATTTGTACTCATCAACATTAAACCCGCCATTTGGCGGTGCGTTCAAGTACGACACTGGATAACTTGCCGCGCTTGATCCCGCCGAGAGATCCACCACGCAGTAAGTCGCAGGTGTTTTCTCGCACAAGACCGTAATAATGACATTGGACGAATTGCCGGGAAGACCGTCACCAACCAAATCCCATGCAACTGAATGTATCCCAGCCGTAAGGCTCGTATCACCAGAAATATTCGCAGCCGTATATGTCTTGTTTGCGCCAGTGTCAGTAGCCGTCACCTTCAATGACGCAATAAGGCCTCTTTCCTTCGCGGCTGCGGCTATATCGCCAGTAATCTTGTACGAGATTTCAATCACACTATCCTGCGGATACCGCTGCCGCACCGTCACATCGGTTATTGTCGGTTCTGTGGCATAAGATGAGATCAGCGCAGTAAACCAAGCAACGGGAGAGAGACATTTTTTGATATTCATGTGGTTTGTCCTTTCTGTTATCAATGAATGATATCGTGTGGCGTTTTGCACTAAGGATTTTCAATGGCATCCATTTCAAGTGGCTCAACTTTCAATTCATACTTCTTATCACCAGGAAGTATTTCAGCAAATTCACATTCACTATGTTTTTTACGAATTCCCTTTGCCCATGCAAGTCTTGTCGAAACAGGAACTCTATATCCGAAGGTAATTTTCGTTATCGCTCCCCGTGGAATATCGGAAACAAGGATGTATTTCTCTCCAGCTTTCTTGTATCCTATAAAATCAGCCATTGGAGGGATAATCAGCCTCCATTCCTTTTCATAGGACCAAACATGGGCTTTCTTGGAAAGAAAAGTCCTCACGCGCTTTTGATATTCCGAACTGTTTTCCTGTTGGTTACCATGCGTAAGCAGAAACCTATCCCTATCTTCATTTGGTTTAACATATGTGACTTTTTCAATACAATCGATTCTCTGAATATATCGAGCGTCGAATTCAAGGCAAACACCAGTATGGTTTTCAGCATAATGAGCCCACATCAATATATTCTTTTCGTCTTCCGTAAATGAGACGAATGCCGCAATATGCGAAACCTTTTTCTGTGCCGCACTCGCATCGAAGAACCCATCAAGGATTGGTGTTTGGTCCGGACGAAATTCTGGGTATTTTTCCTTAACAGTCTCTAAATCCCAACCGATTGCCAACGCCTCAAACGGATCGTTTTCTTCACACGGAACAGCCCATCTCATTGTGTTGTCAGAAATCACATGTTCTATACATGTTGCCGAACAATATTTGTATAGCTTCGACGGAGCCGTTTTCACGACTCCCCGATTCTCATTCTCCATTTTCCACCTCTGTTTCAATCTCGCGCCCGTGTTTTCAGCCCGACATCCCGCACGAAAAGACCGTAACCGCGCCTCCCTAAGAGCTTGCTCTCCGTTTTATAATCGGCGGGGGCGGGAAACGAAAACCTCCTCCGATGCATCAGATGAGGCGCCTGAGAGAGCCCGGAAAGATACATCAGAGGAGGCGAAACTGCATTTGTGTGGCAGTGCCATTCTGTGCGCCTTTCCAGTGGAGTTTCTCAGGCTTCCATCTGACGCGTCCCATGTCCGCGGCGGCGGCCTCGGAGAGACCGCCCTACCACGCGGGAATTCTGTTTTGCCTCGGCGGTTCGAATCGCTCCGTCTCGCGTTGGCAGCTACATTATACCAAAAATCAGGCCTGCTGACGGAAATTTCGCGGCGCGATTTCTCCGCCGCAGGCCTATCCGGGCTCTCTCTGCCGGACGCTCCTTGTGAGCATACTACTATACGAGCGAGCACGACAAATCTGACAAATAATTAGGGGATAGGAGACAAGCTATGGTTTTGACAAGGGGGGGATTTTAAACTTTTTCATCTTTGTGTTCCTCCGATGTTGATAACTCCATTAAGGCTGTGTTGCGGCATAGCTTCGCCCGGACTTGTAAAGTGCGCACAGCACTTCAAGTAGCTTGGCAACGACGTAGAACACTGCAACATTGTGGTGCTTCCCCGCCTCGACCTTGCGATCGTACACGGCTTTGAAGTAGGGGTCCCATTGCCGGATGTTGTTAGCGATGAGATAGAGGGCCGTTCGCAGCTGTCGGCTTCCGCGCTTGGAGATGAACTTGCGTCCACGCCACTTCCCGCTCTCCCTGATGCGGGGTTCGCATCCCGCAAAGGCAAGCAAGCGCTTGTGCATTCCCGTTTCCGAGCCGTTCTTCGGGTTTGTCCTGAAGCGCGAGATGTCTCCGAATTCGGACGCCACGACCATCGGCATGACCTTCCCCGAGCCCTTGATGGCCATCAGCTTCGCCGCGAGGTCGGGCGGGTCGAAGTCCATGATTGCCTTCTCGATGTCCTTGACCCGCTCGTCCAGGGCCGTTATCGTCTGTATCGAGGAGACGATGCAGCGGGCGAGCGCGTCGGTGATTTCGCAGGCCAGGCTGATGCTGTCCTTGGCCGCGTCGACCAGGCGCCGTGCCTCCGCGTCGGCGTCCCTGCCGCGCGTGTGGGCCCGCACGATCTTCGCAAGCGACGGTTTCCTGGCGCGCGCCATATGGCATGCCGTCGGATACTTTGACAGGACCGCAAGCGCCAGCGGGCCGTAGGGGTCTTCGAACAGGGACTCGAACTCGGCGAAGGCCTCCGCGACCATGCTGGAGAGATGCAGCTTCGCGGCGGAGCGCTCTTCGACGATGAAGCCGCGCTGCCGCGTCAGCGCGCGCAGTTTCCTCTCCTGCAGCCCCTCATCCCTCCGACGGACGTACTTGCCGCGCATCACGACCTCCGCGATGGACTCCGCGTCGCGCTTGTCGGTCTTGCGGCCCCGGATGTCCCCGGCTGAGGACGCCGACGTCACGATCGGGTTGATCACGTCGACGACGCATCCCTTCTTCGAGAGGAAGTCGTAGTAGGCCCGCCAGTAGTTGCCGGTCGACTCCATGCCGACGTGCACTTGCGCCGGCTCCGCATGGCGGGCCAGCTCCTCCATCAGCTTTTCGGCGCCTGCCATGGTGTTGTCGTAGAACCTCGTCCGGACGAGCTGTCGTCCGAGTTCGTCGATGATGGCGACGGCATGTTTGCCCTTGCCAATGTCGATGCCGCATGTTATCATTATGTTCACCTTTCCGGTATGGGGCGTGGCCCCGTGTTTCAGATGTCGGAAGCGAACCGATACTGGCAGAACATCATTGCCCGTCCGGTAGATCGGCAAAAATCATGCGGACCGCAGATCAAGCCATAATGGACTCGCCGCCGAAAGAACATGGGCGCCCCGCGTCTCCGATGATGGCCCGAAGCCAAGTTAAAGAGATTAACGGGCGCGTCCACAAGCTGAAATGCTACCACGTCCCCATGCCGGATTTCAAGCGCGAACATGCGCCGGGCAAGGAAAAGTAGCAAAAGGAATCTGAGGTAGTTCTTGTTCTTCTTCATCTTTGCCGTTCGTTGTTGATAAGTCGGGCTTG
>JAZSLQ010000023.1:0-2935 GCA_045535455.1 Kiritimatiellia bacterium
GTCCACCCACCCTTCAGGCTTTTCGATCCGTTCTCAGCAGGACTCGGCCAGTTTCAACCCACGGCTTTCATGGCTCCCGTTCGTACCTCCGTCGCCATGGAGTTCAATTCCGGAGAGCACACATATCGTATCATAAAACCGCGTTTGCCGTCTATCTGAAAATCACGGCAAATCGGTTGCGCAAACAGGTCTTTTACAACGGTTCCGCGGGGCCCAACCATTCCAACCATTCGGAACGCCGCCAAGATGGCATATCCACCGAGGCCGTAGGCCGAGCCGCACAAGCGGGCGCTATCGTGGCGCTCTCCCAGTTAATGGATAATGAATGGCGCGGACGCGGAGGGGGTGTTTCGGCGGCATGCGTTTTCTGCCGCGAGACTATCGCCGCGACGAGCCGATGGTCGCGGGTGAGGTAGGCGTAAGGCCGCAGGCGTAAGAGTGACTTGCGTACGCAACCAGTGATAGACGCCGAGGCACGACAGGCTAAACTCGGCAATTTGTCTGATGTGCGAGAGCCGTCGCGAGCCTGGAGCCGGACGAGAGCCCCGCGGTAACCGCCGCTTGTCGGTGGTTCGTGCGGTGCACGAACCAACCCGAAGCGAAAGCGAGGGCGAGCCATCGGGCGGCGCGGCGATTTTAAGCCTTAAGCCGAAACTCGCCCCTCCGCTTCCTCGCCACCGCCCAAAAATCAACTTAAGTATGGTATAATCTCCTGCGGATAGATGAAAGACGCGCTCGAGCTGTTCTCTTCGCGCTTCTCTCCCCCCTCCCCAACGGAAGGCGGGGCGGTGGCCATTTCGTCTCTTACCGGCGCTGCCGACGCCTTTCTCGCACTTGCACTCACCAAGGGCTCGCGTCTCGTCCTCGCGGCAACGCCAGGACTCCCCGACGCCGATCGCCTTACCGACGATCTGCACACGCTCTCGTCCACGATTCCATCTGCACGCAACATTCGCGTCCTCGAATTCCCCCCGCCTCTCGCCGGAGATATCGGCGCGCTCGGCACTCGGCTAAAGACGCTCGCCGCCCTTCGCGCCTGGCCGCTCTCCCCATACCCTTGCGTCCTCGTCGTCTCGTCACCCGCCCTCTCTTCCCCTGTTCCGACTGGTGCGCCACCAGTCATTTCTGTAGGGACAGACCCCGTAAAGTTTGGCGATATTTGCGAGAAACTCGCCACTTTTGGCTACAATCGCGTTCCGATGGTCGAGCAAGTCGGCGATTTCTCTGTGCGCGGCGGCATTGTCGATGCGTGGAGCCCGGGAGAGGAATTCCCGATAAGAGCTGAGTTCTTCGGAGACGATCTTGAGAGCATCAGAACCTTCGACGCCGCTACGCAGATGTCGGTAGAGCGCGTTGATAAAGCCGCGCTGCTGCCTGCTGGCAGCAAGGACGATGAGCAAGACAAGCAATGCTCGCTTCTCGACCTACTCCCTGACGGCTCGACTGTCCTCGCGCTTGAACACAACGACTACTCGCTACCTGTTCCATCGCTCCCCCGCTCCCTCACTTTCGTCTACACGGGCGATCCCGCGCCACGAGGCGTACCCACAGGAAAGTTCCAGACAAGCCCCCTCCCCGGCTTTGCCGAACTCGGCGCAGACGAGGCGCACCATCCCGAACTCTTTGACGCGGCTCGTGGCCGCCTCGAACGCCACCTCGCCGCCGCGAAGAAGCGCGGCGACCTCGTCCTCGCAATCGACGACCTCTCCGGCGGCTTCGAACTCTCCGCGCCGGCAGCGAAGGACGGCGCGGACGGGAGGTCACTCCTCGTTGTCGCCAAGTCTGACCGAGTGTTCGCCAAGAGGAAGACGCATCTTCGAAATGCCGCGCTCGCACGAGGCGCGCGCCTAAACGACTTCGACGAACTCGAGCCGGGCGAATATGTGGTGCATGTCGACTATGGCGTCGGCAGGTTCATCGGCTCATCCGAAATCCTCGTGAACGGCAAGCGCTCCGAGGTCTTCACGATAGAGTATGCCGACGGCGCGAAGCTACATGTGCCGGCAGTCCACGCACATCTCCTCTCGCGCTATGTCGGCGTAAAGGGCGAGGCGGTCCGGCTGCACCGGCTCGACGGCAAGCGCTGGGCGAAGGACAAGGCCGATGCGCAGAAGGCGGTCACCGACCTCGCCGCGGCGCTCCTCGAGACGCAGGCGCGACGCGAACTCGTGCCGGGATTCGCCTACGATGTGGAGTGCGACGGAATAGACGCGTTCGAGGCCGCGTTCCCATACGAGGAGACGCCCGACCAGGCCGCCGCGATAGCCGCCGTCAAGAAGGACCTCGCGGCGCAGAAGCCGATGGACCGCCTTATCTGCGGCGACGCGGGCTACGGCAAGACGGAAGTCGCGATGCGGGCCGCCTTCATAGCCGCTATGAACGGCAGGCAGACGGCGGTTCTCGCGCCGACCACGGTCCTTGCGGAACAGCACTTCGAGACCTTCACCTCGCGCTTCAACGGGACACCCATACGAATCGAGTCCGTCTCGCGCTTCCAGTCCGCGGCGACGCACAAGGGAACATTCCAGCGGCTTGCGACCGGTGCCTGCGACATCGTCATCGGAACACACGCGATACTCTCGTCGAAGATCGCGTTCCGCGACCTCGGGCTCATAATCATCGACGAAGAGCAGCGCTTCGGCGTGAGGCACAAGGAGTTCCTGAAGCGGCCCCGCGCGACCGCCGACGTGCTGACGCTCTCGGCGACGCCGATTCCAAGGACGCTGTACCTGTCGATGACGGGGGCGCGCGACCTCTAAGTCGGATCGTAGCCATGTCGTTCTGTGAGCCAAGGAGTTGAATACAAATTTTGTCTTCCTAAGACCGCTTGGCCTCCGACTTGTTCCTGAAGCGGCCCCGCGCGACCGCCGACGTGCTGACGCTCTCGGCGACGCCGATTCCAAGGACGCTGTACCTGTCGATGACGGGGGCGCGC
>JAZSLQ010000277.1:0-12395 GCA_045535455.1 Kiritimatiellia bacterium
TCCACGCTACCAGCGTTCGTTCTGAGCCAGAATCAAACTCTCAGAAAAAGAATTTGAGCTTATGTATGTTTGCACAAGCATTTGCTGTTTTCTCAAGCGCCAACTTTCAAAGATCGATTGTTTGTCCCTTTCGGGGCGAACGGTCGAATAGTATATCAAACGCCGCGCACCCGCGCAAGGGGGAAAATGAACTTTTTTCAAAAAAGTGTTTTAATGGCTCAGAAATACAGAATCACGCACAAATATGCAAGATAATAAACCTCTGTTAGGCCGCTTTTACTGCGCTACAGAACCCCGTTGAGATCCATTTTTGGAATAAAATACGAGAAGGAACGATCGCGGAGCCATCAATTCTACCGAGAAACTCGCAAGTGCGCGACCATCGACCTGCTCAGTAGAGCCATCGAATGTCTCCACTGTGTAGTGCGCGGATTCATCAATGCCGCCAAGTGACGCAGTGAAAACATGCGAGGGCGCATCAAGTCGGCGGAAGCAGACTACAAAACCTGCGTCGAGGTCGGGCCTGTGCATCTGGTAAGCACACCAAGCGCGTTCGCCTTGACTGTCAGGCGCACGCAGATCAGTGAGTGGATAAAAGTCACCCTCGAATAACGGACGCATCCTATCTGCGACCGTGAACACCTTCTTAAACCAAGCCGTCTGCTCGGGCGTGAATTCGTTCTTTACGATGCCAGCGTTCCAGTCGCTCGGCGTGAACACGCTTCCAGCGCAGACGGATGAGAAAAAGCCGTAGTCGTCGAAGAAGAGCGCGGGCGTAGTCTCGGATCCCTGGAACGGCTGGTATGCGAGAGTGTTGAGCGTCACGTTCTGCACATCGAGCACCTGCATCGGTCCGTTGTGGTGGCCGATCGCGTAGTCAGTGCGGCAGTAGGAATGGGAACGCGAGACGGCCTCGAAGTCAAGGCGGCGACCGCCAGACGCACAGTTCTCGATGACGAGATGCGGGAAGCGCTTGCGCAGCGTGTCCCAGAACATATAGAGCCCTGCGACATACTTCGCCTCGGTGATGCCCTGGCGGTCGGGGGCGTCGTTCTCCTGCCAGAGCGGGAGCGTATTCATGTTGAAGTCCTGGCGGTAGATGTCGAGCTTGTTCTCGCGGATCAAGCTGGAGATCGTTTCCGTCACCCATTCGCGAGCGGCGGGATTGCCGAGGTTCACGTTGAGCCGTTTCTTGTTGCGAATCTGCTCGTCCTTCGCAGGCAAAAGCCAGTCGCGGTGCTCCTTGAAGACCGGTGGCGGCGGTTCGCACACGCAGCGCTCCGGCTCCACCCAGAGAAGCATCCGCATGCCGGCGGCGTGCGCCAAGTCTGCAACCTTCGCGAGATTGCCGTCGGGATGGACCGTCGGGTTGAAGCGCCAGTCGCCCACGAAGTTCTGCCACATGTTGCCGCAATTCGAGAGGAGGTTGGGCATGTGCGCAGGACCATTCCATCCGGCGTCAACCCAGAAGCAGTCGAACGGCATCTTGTTCGCCACCGACCAGTCGATTATCTTGCGCATCATCTCCGGCGTCTTGTTGCCACCTCCCGCGGTGATTGGGAGGATTGGCTTGATGAGATGCCCTTCGGCGTCGCGCGGACATTTCTCGTCGAGCATGAAGCGATGGATGAACGTCTGCATCGCGAGCGGCGAGACATCGGCCTTGCGCGTGAAGACGAGCACCGACGGCTGGCGCAACGTCTCACCTGGCAACAGGCGAAAGTGCGTCTTCACCATTCCTGCGGAGAATGAAAACGCGCCATCCGCGAGCGCTGCGTCCGCACGCCATGCGCCACTCCAGCCGACGGCAATCTCGACGCCGTCGCCCTCTGGGAAATCAAGCCCAAGCCAAGGCATCCACTGCGCGGAGGAACGCCCTTCCGTGGCAACAAACGAATAGGTGCCGACGCCTTTCCCGCCGAACACCACTGTGACCGGATCAAAGTCCTTCGCCCAGCCGACTGTTCCATGCAGCGCACGCACGGTGGCATCGCCTGTCGCGCGGGAGAGCGATATAGAGCGGAAGTCATCTACTATGTCCGTCGGCACGTCGCCTACCGAGATAAGTTCCGGCAGGTATTCGCGTACTGGAAAGTTCTTGTAAACGGTCTCTGTCGTGCGAAGCAGCAACTTGCCGTCCGGCGAAGTCCATTCGTGCACAACCGCCTTGCGACTGTCGGTTTCCTTGATGACTTTCTCGGCCGACTGAAGGTCAGAAAAAGCGGTGTCGCCATACTTAAACGCGTGCGGCAGTCCAGCAAAGGCCGCCATGGGCACGACTAAGGCGAGAACAACAACAATGTTTTTCATTTGCCACCATTATACCAAAACGTGGCAAAAAGGCCACCGCCAACGAGCAATCTACTTTTATAAATCTGCTATTGCTGATTCGTAGGGGGCGTCTTGCCAAGCGAGGAGCATTTCGGCGACGGACGTTCCCTCAGACTCGCTGTCGGCAGAGGACTCTGACAACGTCTCTGCGCCGTCTGCCGTGCGAAGAAGATCAATCACGCAGGCAACAGTGTTCTCTGGCTTGGGAGACGAATCAATATGCAAAACCGCAAACGAAAAGACAATGGCAAACGAGGCCGCGACAAGCATGGCGGCCGTGCAACGGCGGCGCGAACGATGCTCCGCGACATGGGCAAACGATTCTGCCGCGGCCGCACGCTCGATTTCCGCGAGACGAGGCGGCGACGAGGAGACACCCTCTTCAAGCCGTCCCTTCACGAAATCTTCGATATCACGGTATTCGTTCATTTTGATCCCCCCAACATCTCTTTCAGTTTTAGCGTCGCAGTGCGCATCCACGTGAGCGCAGTGCCGAGCGGCACGTCGAGCTCGGACGCAATCTCCTTAAAGGAAAGCTCGCCCTCAATCCGCATCAGCAGCACCTGCCGCGGACCTTCGGGCAACGTGCGCACCGCCTCCCTCACGTCCTCGGCCGTGGCCTTGGACTCGAACCGTTCGCCTGGCGAGGGCGACTCGTCGGGAAGACGCTCTGCCGCAGACGCCCCTTCCCCGTCTTCCTCGTCGAGACTGACGAGCCGCCCCATCTGCCGCAGGCGATCTATCGCCACAGACCGCGCGACAACGGCGAGATAGGGCTTGACCTTACCGCCGCGATATTTAGCAGCGGACTTTACTACGCGAACCCACGTCTCCTGGAAGGCGTCTTCCGCATCTTCCGCCGTCGGCAGAAGCCCGCGGAGAAACGCCTGCATCCAGACGGCGTGTCGCCTTACAAGCGCCGAGAGGGACTCGACATCCCCCCGGCGCGAATAGGCAAAGAGAAGCTCGCTATCCTCTTCCACAGTGGCTTACTTGGCTTCAGGCGCCGGAGCGGGGGCGTCGCAGCCCTCCTTGGGGCCTTCCTGCGGTCCCTTATCGCCGTGCGGACCCTTGCGAGGGCCCTTGAATTCACGAGGTCCCTTGCCTTCGCGACGAGGGCCGCGGTCGCCACGAGCTTCGAACATCTTCTTCATTTCCTCGTGTGCCTTCTTGACCTGCTCGGGAGTAAGGACGGACTTCACCGCGATGACGCGCTTCGCCTGCTCCTTGGCCATCGCCTTGCGGAGCTCAAACACCTCGTCAATCGCCGCCATGACCGCACCCTCGTCGATCTTCTCGGCCTTCATGAGGTCAAGCTGCTTCATAGTTGCCGCACGGACCTTGTCCTGAGCCGCGCGGTTCGCCTCTTTATCGCCCTTCAGCTCATTGAGCTTGGCCTTCTGCTCGTCGCTGAGACCGATCTTCTCGGCGACAGCCGGGTTGGACACCATACGGACAATTGGATCCATACCGCCCATCATCGGGCCCATGCCACCCTCGCGGGGGCCAAAACCGCGACGACCGCCCTCGGAACGAGCGCCGCCCTCGGGACCACCATCAGCAAACGCCACGCAGCTGAGCGCAGCAACAGCAACAATAATGAGACTCTTCATGTTCTTTTTTCCTTTCGCGGCCTTTGACCGACTTTTACGGCGCCACAGCGACGCCTACAGTTATTTAGACGAACGAGAGGGCGAATTTATTTTTGTTTTTTAACGCAGAGTCGCAAAGTCGCAGAGAACGCAGAGAATAATTGTTCTCAGCGCACTCCGCGTCTCAGCGTCTCTGCGTTAAAACATCATGCCTAAAAATGCTCAAAGTCCAGAATCTGAGGAGGCGACGAAGTCGCGGAGCGCGTCCTGCCAGCGCGGGGTGCGGTAACCAAGCAAGTTCAGGACGCTCTTCTTCAGCGCCGAGTTGCGCGGGCGCGGCGCGGGGCGCGGAAATTCCTCGGTCGTGCAGGGAACGACTTCGCGCTTAAACCCCATAAGACGGAAAAGCTCGACCGTCAGGTCGTACCAGGTGCACTGGTCTTCGCACGTTCCATGGATGATTCCGCTGACGTCGGGGCGAGAGAGGAGAAAGCGAATGACGTCCGCGACAACCTTTGTCGACGTCGGGTTGCCGCGCTGGTCGTTAACGACCTTGAGCGCAGGCCCCTCCTGAGCGCCAAGCTTCGCCATCGTATGAATGAAGCTCGGCCCGCCGGCGCCGTAGAGCCATGCGATACGAAGGACAACCGCGTCGGGCACGATCATGTGGATCATCTGCTCGCCCGCGAACTTTGACGCGCCATAGACGGTGCGAGGGCGCGGGATGTCCTGCTCGCCCCACGCCCACGGCTCGCGCGGCGGCTCGCCAGAGAAGACGTAGTCGGTGGAAATCGCGATAAGCCGCGCGCCAGCCACCTTGCACGCGAGCGCAACGTTGTGCGAGCCCTCTTCGTTGAGCTGGAACGCAAGATCGCGATTCGTCTCGCAGTCGTCGACCTTCGTCATCGCCGCGCAGTGGATGACGACATCGGGCGCGGCGGCGAGGGTCTTCTCGGTAAACGCGTCCGCGTCGAGTATGTCCCACTCCGGCTTGTCGGCGACAATGATTTCATTGTCGCCGACAAGCTCCTTCTGCAGGGTCCGGCCCAGCATGCCCTTCCCGCCGGTTATCAGGATCTTCATTCCGCTGCCTCTTTCTCGCTCGCCTCAAGACTCGCGTGCGTGATGCATGCGCCAAGAAGGACTATCTGCCAGCTCATGTAGAGCCAGGCGAGGACGATGGGAAGAAACGCAAACGACCCATAGAGCGCAGAAGACTTCGCAATTCCGACCTGCGCGACGGCGCATATCTTCACCCAAGCGCCAAAGAGGAACGCAGTCACAAATCCACCGAGGACAGCGTCCCTGAACGGCACCTTGCGGTTGGGCAGAACAGCAAACGCATACGCGAACGCAAGCGACGCGAGAACAAGCGTTATGCCAAGGCGGAAGATCGTCGAGTCAAGGAACCAGATAAGCCCATCAGAGACCCACTTGGTGAGCCAGGTCGCGCCCATGGTCGCGACGATGATCTGTTTCGCAACGGCAAGAATCGGCACCGAAAGCGCGAGGGCCGCGAAGATCGGCAGAATCACGGCGGTGAAGACATTCAGGTAGGCACGCTTCCAAATTGGCCGCGCCTTCTCGACGTGAAAGACCTCGTTGAAGCTCGTCTCGACCATGCTTATCGCGCTAATGACCGTCCACACGAGGAAACCGAAGCCGATCCAGCCAAACGTCCACACGTCGAATTGCGCAATGCGCTCGAATAGCTTATTGGAAATCGCGCGTGCCTGCGCGGCAAATTCCTCCGCAGCGATTCGCCTGCGCTCACGTTCCTCCTCGCTGATGGGCGCGACGTTGGCGAGCTCGTCCTCCTGGGCATGCTCCACGTTCGAGATCATTGCGTCTATGTGGGAGTTGATCTGATCGCGCGCGAAGTCGTCGGCGCCGCAGAACTTCGCAACCGAGAGAAGCACGCACAGGAGCGGCACGAGCGAAAGCATCGCGAAGTACGTAAGCCCCGCCGCATGCATCGCGCAATGGCTAGAGTTAAAGTCCGTGATTACGGTCTTGAACCATTTGATGATTTTCTTCTTCATATCAGATGCCCCGTAAGCCACCCGAGCGCGACGCCTACGACATAGACGACAGCGAGAATGGCGAGGTTCTCCCTGAGGTTGCGGTTAGTGCGGAAAAGGACGAGCAGGCCGAGCCCGGAGCCGGCGAACGACGAGGCCATAAGGGCGCCTGCGCTCATCGCTCCCTTGCAGTAGAGCTCCGCGCCCGCGACCGAGACGGCGCAATTCGGAATGAGCCCGATGAGCCCCGCAGCGAGCTCGCCGAAAACAGGAGTGTTCAAGCAGAGCGACTGGAGGCAGTCTTCGCCAAAATAGTGCATCGCAAGTTCGATTGCTCCAGAGACAACGACGATGAAGGTGAATATCTCCGCCGTATGAATCAACGCAGGAACGAGTATCCCCTTGTGTTCGCGGCAGCCGCAATGGCTGTGGGCACAGAGGTCGTGGACGGCGACAGGGCGGCGAATGTGCCGCGCAAAGGCAAGGATGCCG
Source organism: Kiritimatiellia bacterium (assembly GCA_045535455.1). Lineage (GTDB taxonomy): Bacteria > Verrucomicrobiota > Kiritimatiellia > RFP12 > UBA1067 > UBA1067. Next base: position 6,437 of record JAZSLQ010000277.1, read on the forward strand.
TTTAGAGAAAAGCCGACGGCGATTGCCGCCGCCACCTTGATGGCGACTATCTTCACCATAAGCGCGACAGGCACTTGCTTCGAAATCAAGACTGGAATTAGCTCGTCGGAAGTCGAGAGGAACACGGCGACGAGCGTGCCGACGGTCACGACGCCGCCCGCGTAGAGAGATGCGGCCGCGGCAGATACGCCGCACTGCGGAATCGCGCCAGCGAGAGCGCCAGCAAGCGGACCTACAGACTTCGCCCGCTCAAGCAAACGCTCCAAGGCACCGCCCGCGTGGGCTTCGACCGCCTCGAGCACGAGGTAGGTTACGAAGAGAAACGGCAGAAGCAGAAGAGTCTCTTTTACGAAGTCGATCATGTCGGCAATATTATACCAAATAAAAGGACGCGCCCGCACGGGCGCGCCATTTTCGCGTTGTCTTCAGAGACATCTGTTCGGCGACGTCCGAACAATCTCTCTACCTTAGGCTGGGGCGATCGCCTCGTTCGGGCAGGTCGCAGCGCAGGCGCCGCAGTCAACGCACTTGTCGGCATCGATCACGTAGGGCGTACCCTCGCTGATAGCCTCGGCGGGGCAAGCATCCTTGCAGCAACCGCACGCAACGCACTTGTCGGCAGCAATCTTATGAGCCATTTTTGTTTCTCCTTTTTTGTGGTTTGAAATAACGCCGCAATTATACCACCCGCCCAACAAGTTAGGCAACGGTAATTTAAGCCCCTTTTCTATTCGTAGCGGAGGCAGTCGATCGGGTTGAGCTTCGATGCACGCCAAGCGGGATAGAACCCGAAGAAAAGCCCAACGACAGAAGAAATTACGAACGCATAGACCGCCGACGTCACCTCGACAAGGACAGGCCACCCAGCAGCCGCGCCGACGACGTAGGACGCGCCGATGCCGATCGCCACACCCGCAGCGCCGCCGACAGTCGAAAGCACCATCGCCTCGAGAATGAACTGCACGAGGATGTTGCGTGGCGTCGCGCCGATGGCCATCCTGAGGCCGATCTCCCTAATTCGCTCGGTGACCGATACGAGCATGATGTTCATAATCCCTATGCCGCCGACGACAAGAGTGATGACGGAGAAGATCAAGAGCAGCATCCCGACGATTCCCGTGACCGAGCCAATCGTGTTCATAATCTCTGTCGTGTCGCGCGTCTCGAAGTCGTTGTCCTGCCAGTCCGCAAGGTGGTGGCGCTGGCGAAGGAGCGCCGCGACTTCACGCTTCGCCTCATCGAGGTCATCCATCGATACGAGCGAGAGATTCATCATGTTGACGGTGTTGAACTTCGAACGCTGGAGATAGCGATGCACAGACGTATACGGCGCCATTATGACGTCGTCCTGGTCCTGGCCCCAGTTGTTCGCGCCCTTAGAGCCGAGGACGCCGATGACACGGAACGTCATATTCTTAAGCCGGATTATCTTGCCGATCGGACTCTCGTCGTCACCAAAGAGATTCGACTGGACCGTAGTGCCGATTACGCACACGCGCGAAGCGAGCTTCGTCTCGTCGTCGGTGAAGAAGCGTCCGTCAGTCACCGTCCAGTTGCTTATTGTGAGGACGTCGGGCGAGACGCCCTGGACGTTGCCGGCCCAGTTCTTTGCGCCGTACATCATCTGCACCGTCGTTCTCACCTGTGGGCTCACGCCCTGCACGAGATGGCCGAGCTCGCGCTTGATCGCCTCTGCGTCCTCGGCCGTCATCGTCTGGCCCTGGCCCATGCCGCCGGAGACTGGCCCACGGTTGCGCCGCTCGGGGAACACCATCATGAGGTTGTTGCCCATCGACGAAATCTCCTTGACCATCATCGTCTTCGCGCCCTCGCCGATAGCCATCGCGAGAATGACGGCGACGATGCCAATGCCAATGCCAAGGCACGAGAGGAACGAGCGGACCGGGTTGCGGCCGAGCGAGCGGAGCGACACCTTGAAAATCGTAAGGAAGCTCATGCAAGCGCCTCCTTTACAAGCCGCGCCACCTCGTCCTGGCTCTTGCGGCCGGCGCCGTCGTTTACGTCGTCGCGCATCACCTTGCCGTCGCGCATCACGACATGGCGCTTAGCGTAGGCGGCGATGTCGTCTTCGTGCGTGACCATGACGATGGTGATGCCCTCGTTAGAAAGCTCGGTGAAGAGGTTCATTATCTCGATGGAACTCTTCGTGTCGAGGTTACCCGTCGGCTCGTCGGCAAAGACTACTGGCGGGTTGTTCATGAGGGCACGCGCAATCGCGACGCGCTGCTGCTGGCCGCCAGAAAGCTGCGCAGGAGTGTGCATCTCGCGGCCCTTGAGCCCCACTCGCGCAAGAAGCTCCATTGCGCGTGCCTTGCGCTCGCGGCGGTTTAGCCGCCCCATGTAGAGATCGGGAAGCTCGACGTTCTCAAGTGCGCTTGTGCGTGGGAGGAGATTGAAGTTCTGGAAGACGAAGCCCAGCTTCATGCAGCGGATGCGTGCGAGCTCGGCGGGAGAGCGCTTTGCGACCTCGAGGCCGTCGAGTAGATACGAGCCCTTCGTAGGCACGTCGAGACAGCCGAGGATGTTGAGCATCGTCGACTTGCCGGAACCCGACGAACCCATTATCGCCACGAACTCGCCATCGTCGATCGAGAGCGACACGCCGTCAAGCGCATGCACCGGCTCGTCGCCGATGGCGTAGATCTTGTACATGTCGCGAATCTCGATAAGATGGGCCATGGGCTACTTCTTTGGTTCGGGCGCGGTTCCCTTGTTCTGTCCACGCTTCGGGAACTTCGGCATGAAGGGATTCGTCGAGTCCTTCTCGTCCGCGGCAGGCATGTTCGCCGTCTGGTAACCGACTACCGCCTCGCGGCCCTCAAGCGCATCCACGCCCTCGCAGACGATGGACGTAAACGAATCGTCCGTGACACCTTCTTCGACACGGATATACTCCAGCGGATCGCCATCCTTCTTAGGCGCAAGCCAGATCTTGCGTCCGCGCGGGATTTCGCCAGCGATGCGGTCGCGATCCTCGTCCTTCGGGCGGAACCTGAATGCCGCCGCCGCGACGGCAAGCACATTCTCGGCGCGTGCAGTCTCAATGGAGAGCGTCGCTGTCATCCCGGGGAAAAGCTTCTGTCCTGGGTTCTCGGCCTCGACGATTACTGGGAACGTCACGACGTTGCTTGTCGTCGTCGACGCCTTCCTAATCTGCTTCACCTTGCCCTTGAACCGCGTGCGGTACGCGTCGACGGTGAACGTGACATCCTGGCCAACCTGAATGCCGCCGATGTCGGCCTCGGGAATGTCGGCCGCGACCCATATCGTGTCGAGGTCCTCTGCGATTGTAAGGACAGGCACGGCGTTCATCGACGAGACGACAGTCTCTCCCTCCTCGACCTTGCGATCGATCACGATGCCATCGACTGGAGAGACGATCGTGCAGTAGTCGAGGTCGGCTTTCGCCTTGCTGGCCGAGGCCTCGGACTGCTCGACCGAGGCGTTGGCGCTGTTCAAACTCGCTTTCGCGCTTTCGAGCCCGGCCTTTGCACGTTCAAGCGCCTCCTCGGCGCTGTCGAGGTCGGCGACGGGAGCCACCTTCTTCTCCACAAGCGCCTTCTTGCGGTCGTAGGTCTTCTGCGCAAGGGCGAGCTCGGCCTCGGACGAGCGAACGGCCGCTTCGCGAACGGCGACATTCGCCTTGTTCACGTGCAACTGCGCGACGGCGCTTTTGTAGTTCGCGTCATATACCTGCGGGTCGATGAGCGCGACGACCTGCCCGTTGGTCACGATGTCGTTGTAGTCAACGTAAAGCTTTATCAACTTGCCGTTGACCTGCGCACCCACGGGAATTCCCTTCGAGGAATTGCGAGGCGTGACGGAACCAGTCGCAGAAACTGTGCGAACGATGTCCGTGCGTGCTATGGGGGCGGTGCGGTAGGACGGCGCCTTGCGGCTCGGGACGAGCGACTTGCCTTCGCCGCAGCCCGCGACGAGCGCAAGGCAACCAAGCAGCAACGCGGCGCAAGCCGCCTCATTTTTCGTCTTCACTGATCGTCTCCTCCGTGTATTCGGGCCAGCGGCCCACAACCCTGAAAAGCTTTGCCTCGGCAATCTGGCCGCGGTAGAACGCGCGTACGCGATCGCCAAGCGACGAGGCGTAGCCCGCCACGGCGTCGGCGAATTCGATGCGGCTCACGTCGCCAACCTGGTACTGCTCGCGCACCGTGTCGAGATTCTCCTTGCCGCTCCTGACGCTCGAGCGGGCGGCCTCAAGCGCTTCAAGGGCGTTGTCGCGCTCGGCGACGGCGAGCTCTATGTCACGCGAGAGCTCGAGTTCGGCGGCATCTACGCCGTACGCGGCGGCATCAAGCGCGACTGTCGCGCGCTCGACGGCGGCAGTCTTGCGCCAACCAGCGAAGAGCGACATCGCGCCGTTCACGCCCCAGCGCCAATACCACAGGGGATCGGTCCAGTTAAGCGCGAGACTTGCGCTGAGAGTCGGGTAGAGATTTGCCACTGCCGCGTCAACCTCATGCGATGCGGACTTGAGGTGCGCACGGGCGGCCTGCACCGACGGCGCGTTCGTGCATGCGGTGCCATAGAGCTCCGAGGCGCCGGCGGAAGTGTCCGCAAGCGAGCGGAACATCTGCGCAAGACCGGCGTCGCGCGAGCCGAGAACAGTCCTGAAGTCGCCAGACGCGGCGTCAACCCCAAGCGCCGCCATAAGCTCGGCACCGGCGGTTACGACGTCATTCGACGCCGCGACGACGTTCTGCACGGCCTTTGCGAGGTCGAGTTTCGCCTTGAGGACGTCGAGTTCCTTTGCCTCGCCATGCTCCTTCCTTAGCTCCGCCTGTTCGAGATGCTCGGCGTACTCGGCTTCGTTCGTGAGCGCGACTTCGAAAAGCGCCTCGTTCCTGAGGAGCGTGAAATACCCGCTCGCCACTTCCTCAAAGACTGAATATCCAGTGCTGATAAGCGTCGTTTCGGCGGCAATGACTTCCTCCGAAAGTGCCCGCGCTTCCGCAGCGTTGCGACCGAAGTCGTAGATGAGAATGTCCAAGGATAGCGACCCCGATGCGGAGCCATCGGTCCTCCCGTGAAGACTACGTCCGGACTTGGACGCCTCCGAGCGACCAATAGAGGCCGCGGCATCCAGTGCGCCCCACGGCGTAGATGAAAGAAGCGGCGCATCTGCCGCGACTTGCCTTAGGGCTATGCGTGCATCCTCTACCGCGAGACGCGCACGAACCATAGAAGGACGGTTTGCGAGCGCAAAGTCGACAAGCTGCGCGAGATTGCACCCCTTGAGATCGACCTTCTCGACTTTGGCTTCGACCCCCATGCCGCGGGCGGCATACGCCTTCTGGGCGCTCCGCGCCTCACGAACGGCATGGAATGTGCCGCATCCCGCAAAAACGGCGGCAAGCGCAAGGACCTGAAAAATCCGTATTGTGCTCATTGGCGGTATTTTACCAAAATCATGCGCTCCCGCCAATACGGACTGTTAAGGCGTCATGTGCCGACGCCTTTCCCGTGGGGAAATTCTCGAGTTGGAGTCAGGAGTCAGATCATGTAGAGATTTTCAAGTGATAATATAGGTTAGGGTTGGAGAATGGAACTGATAGCCTTTTATTAAGAGTTTCCAACGCAGAGGCGCGTAACCGCCCCTTGAGGGGGTTCGCGACCTATAGGGAAGCGAACACGCCGAGCGTAGCGAGTGCCGAGAGTCGCAGAGCACGCAGAGTACGCAGAGTTTTGTTTAGCCATGTAGAACAGGCAGAAATTCTCATGCAGGCTCAACCTCATTCATCAATCATATACAGTAGATCTTCTATAGAAGGGTCTGACACGAATGCCGCTAACTTAAGGTGATTTCGGGCGTTTTCCGAGGCCCAGCGTCGCCTTTGTCGGACGCTTCGAGCGACGGGTGTCCGGCGTTGTCCGGAAGATGACAAGCCGGGACAGCTCCTCGAGCCTGGACAGCTTGGCC
>JAZSLQ010000263.1:0-8415 GCA_045535455.1 Kiritimatiellia bacterium
CGCTATAATACTCACATCTCGCGAGGCGGTGTGCGCGACGCGGGGTCATAGTCCGGAAAACGAGAGCAATCTCCGCCGGGCGCTTGTCAATGTAGCAACAAAGCTACACGTCGTTCAGCAGAAATACTAGCACCATTTCAAAACCAGAACGGCATGTGAGTGGAGATGCGCCTAGTTGGGCGCATTTCTCTTTGTGCATTCTGGTTGGCCTGTGCTAGGGCTACTGCTGAGTGCATGAACGAGGAATGCGCTCTTTTTATGCATGTGAGGCGGTCTCCGCGACGATTTATGCGCGGCAAGAATTTCCGCATTGAATTCTCGCGCAGAGGCGCAGAGACGCGGAGTTGCGGGGGCATGGCGATGGGCGATACAACAGGACTTCAAGCGGCAAAGCGTGCTAAGAAAGACGAGTTTTACACGCAGCGTGTGGATATTGAAAACGAACTAAGGCATTACAAGTCGCATTTCAAGGGAAAGGTAGTACTTTGCAATTGTGATGATCCTCGCCAAAGTGAGTTCTTCAAGTACTTTACAGAGAACTTCGAAAAGTTGGGGTTGAAGCGACTTATTGCCACATGTTACAAAAGCCAAGATGTTGATTTGTTTTCTCAGGGTGAGTGTGAGCGGGCGGTCTATCAAATATACGAGGGCGACAAGAACGGCAATATGACAGTTGACGATGATGAGGTGAGCATTCGTTATCTTGACGGTGATGGTGATTTTCGAAGTGCAGAATGCATTGAAATCTTAAAGCAAGCAGATATCATTGTAACAAACCCGCCATTTTCACTTTTCCGCGAATATGTGGCGCAGCTTATAAAGTATAAAAAGAAATTCTTAATAATCGGAAATGTTAATTCGCTAATCTGTAAAGAGATATTTCCGCTTGTCATACATGGCGATTTGTGGCTCGGAGCGTCAATTCATAGCGGGGATAGAAAGTTTGGTGTTCCAGAAGATTATCCGCTTGATGCTGCATCTTGTGGGGTGGATGAGAATGACAGAGATTTATTCGGGTTAAGGGTGTTCGATGGTTTACGAATTTGGATTATCCACAGCGACATGAAACGATTCCGTTATACAAGAAATATACTCCTGAAGAATTTCCTCGTTATGATAATTATGGCGCCATCAATGTCGATAAAACGGCAGACATCCCTTATGACTTTAATGGGATTATTGGGGTGCCGGTTACATTCATGGACAAGTATAGCCCTGAACAATTTGAGATTGTATGGCAGGCTAGTGGCAACACACGAGCCTGTGCACCAAAAGAGGTGCTGCAATTGCTTGAGTATCATGCACATCCAGAGGACAGGGGTGGATGTGCGGTTATAAATGGGAAACGAATGTATACGCGAATTCTCATTCGTAAAAGGCAGAAAGATGCGGGGAAGCAGTCGTGACAAGATTTCGTCCGCACCGTAATCTCATTTTGTGACCGAAACAATCCTGTCAATCCTGTAAATCCTGTCTAACAGACACACCTCGCACACTCCGCGTCTCCGCGCGAGAAAATCATCGAAAGAAAAGGAGCACACCATGAAGATCGAGCTGCATAGAATAAAGATACGCGACCTTGTCGACGGATATGTCGATGATGCGGAAAGCGGTGTGAGGGGATGCGGCGGACTGCTCGACATCAGACCCGCCTACCAGCGTGAGTTCGTCTACAAGGAGAAGGAGCGCAATGCCGTGATCTCCACCGTGATGAAGGGCTTTCCGCTCAATGTCATGTACTGGGTCAAGAACCCCGACGGAACCTTCGAGGTGATGGACGGACAGCAGCGGACGATTTCGCTTTGCCAATACTACAACGGCGACTTCGCGTGGGGAGAGCTTGACCTCGCGGCAAAATACTTCCACCGCCAGCTCCCCGACGTGCAGGAGAAGTTTCTAAACTACGAGCTAATGGTCTACTTCTGCGAGGGAACTCCGACGGAGAAGATCGACTGGTTCAAGGTCATCAACATCGCGGGACTGAAGCTCACCGCGCAGGAGATGCGGAACGCCGTCTACTCGGGCCCCTGGGTCGCGGACGCGAAGCGCTACTTCTCGAAACCCGGGTGCGTCGCGCAGAAGATCGGCTCGCCATACCTGAACGGAAGCGCGGACAGGCAGGAGTATCTTGAGACTGCGATCTCGTGGATGGTCAACTCGCAGAAGGACAAGGCGATCGAGGAATACATGGCGATCCATCAGGGCAACGGCGAGGCAACGGAGCTCTGGCTCCATTTCCAGAAGGTCGTGAACTGGATCGAGACGCTGTTTCCGAAGTATCGGCGCGAGATGAAGGGGCTTGAGTGGGGGCGGCTCTATAGGGAGTTCTCCGCGAAGAGCTACAACCCGAAGGAATTGGAGCACCGCATCGTCGAGTTGATGACGGATAAGGAAGTACAGAACAACAAGGGGATTTACGAATTCCTTCTTTCCGGCGAGACTCGGCGCGAGAAGTTGAACCTGCGGCAGTTCGACGACGACGAGAAGCGCGCGGCATACGAGGCGCAGAAGGGGGTCTGCCCTGTCTGCGGCGGGCACTTCGAGTATGAGGAGATGGAAGGCGACCACATCGTGCCGTGGTCGAAGGGCGGCAAGACCGTTCCCGAAAACCTACAGATGCTCTGCCGCCGCGACAATGCGCTTAAGAGCGACAGGTGAGAATAATGGTAAAATGCCAGCTGATAAATCTTGGTTGGTGCAAATGAAGGGTTTGTGAAATGAACGAAAAGGCAAAGCGAGTGGTCTGGACGCTGGTGAGAATCGTGTCGGCGTTGTCAATCGGACATGTAGGATTCTTCTGCCTTACGTGGCTTTTGCCGTTGGTGATTGGCGTGGTGGCTTCCGAAATAGGTTGCCTCTGCCTCAGTGCGTTTGCGTTCTTCATGCTCAGGATTCGCCACTGGCGTTTCTGGGTTGCTGTCGTGATCGGAGTTGTCTTTTGGTTTGCCACAATGGGGATGCATGTATACACTGATCCTCTGTATGATGGTGCTTGCGGGTATACGCGCTACATCGGGCTGCCGCTGCCGGCGCATAGAGTTAATGAATGTTCGTCGGGATTCTCGGTAATGTTTGACGGCAAGCCTGGGAGGTCGGCAATAAACTTGCTTTTCTGGTGTCTCTTCGCTTACGCGTTTGTCGTTGCGCCGCGCATAGTGCGGTGGTTCCGAGAGGTATGGCGAAAGCACAAGAGGTGCGTTGTTGCCTCCGCGGCAGTCTTGTTGGCGGCTATCGTGGTGGTAATTGTCTACCGTCAGGAAATCGCCGTGAACTGGTATGCACCTCGGAATTGGCAGTCGCCGCACGGCTATAAGCGACTGCCAGAGAATCTTTGGCCCGAGCGCACCTGGTGGGAGAATGTGAAGAGCTATTTCTGAGAGCGGGATTTATGGTACAATACTCTCATGAAGTTTGGTGCGGCGATTTTGGTGACACTTCTCGCTCTCTCCGCTTTTGCGGGGGCGCGGGTGGTCGTGCCGTCGTTGCCAGAGGCGGTCACGCCTGATGCGGAGGTCTGCACTAATCTTGCGCTGAATGTCGATGCCGCGCGGTTGCAGACGCTGACACTGTCGGTGGCGTTTGACTCGTGCGAGACGAACGAGGTGCTTGTCGCCATTGGTACAGACGGCGACAATGACGGCGATTTATCGTTTGACGAAGCCGCTATTGTTTTTGGCTGCGACTGCGGCGAGTGGTATCGCACCGATCTCCGCACAGCTTCTATAGAAGGGTCTGACCCTTCTGTAGAAGCTACAAACGCGGTTGTCATCGGGAAGCGCGAGTTTGACCCTGCATGGAATCTCGTAAAGGTCGTGATGCGCGGTTTTGGCGAGATAGGCGAAACCGTTGAGTTGGGCGAAGAGCGTGTCCGCTTTGACATAAGGGTGCGGTGATGGCGGATTGGTTCTATATTGGCTACTGTGTCGCGTTTGCCGAGTGCTTCGCAATCCTGGCATGGATCGTCAAGTCCGCCTACCATGCTCTCCGAAAGCTTCCGCTCTCGCATCTGCTTGCGCTTTCGCTTCTCGCCTTCGGGACTTCTCTTGACGCACAGAAGACAAACCTGCTGCTGCGGGTTATAGTGGGTTTCCTGTGGCAGGGAATGATAGGCGCGACTGTTGAAGAGCGCGACATCAGTCGCGGGTGGCACATCGAGGGAGTCGTGACGAATGCGACGATCTCGTATGCCATGCCGACGAACGCGACGCTTGTCGGGAACTTTCACGTTCACGGCGCGGCATCGTCGTTCGGGAACAATGTTGTTGATTTCGGCGTTTTGCGGACGAGCGGGACGCTCGTCCCTACCAATTGGTCGTTCCCTCTTGGCACGAACGACGAGGCGTTTTCGGCGTTTTGGTATTTCATCGATGGTCGCATCCGTCCAACTCCGCGAGATGCCGCGCACGAAATCTGCGCTGTTGGCGTTCCAATGTCTGCCGTTCCAGGCCAAAGCCGACTGTGGCGGCTTGACGGCGATGATGGCAGCCGCGTCCTCACCTGGGAAAACTTCTTCCTCGGCGGCGCCACGAATTTCCACATCAACGCGCAGATCACTCTCCGACCCAATGGCGATTTCATCACTCGTTCCAACGAGGTGGAAACCGCGTATCGCCGCGTCAACCCCGACGATTGGGATGACGACGGAATACACAACGAGCGAGACGCGAACCCGACAAGCTGCGACGGTGATTTCTTTGGCGTTGCAAACGCCTTGCCGACGAATGCGAATTCCGATGCCTACTACTGGCTTGATCTTTCTGTGACGGGGGTTCTCGGCGTTGCGACAATCCGCGTCACTTGCGACGGACCGAGCGACCTTGGCAACCATCTTGTGATTGCCCGCACGAACGAGGTCTGCCACGTCCCGCTTCTCGCTGGTGCGACCTACGCAGTCGAGAGCGACCTGCCGATTGACTATTCGGCCGTGTCCACAGAACACGCCGAAATCGTGATGAACTCCGAGAACCGCTTGACTGTTTCGCTGCCTCTGGAGCTTTATTTTGAGCGAGTTCAGATGCGCGGCGGTTCCGACAGCTACATTGCGCACTCTTCGCCAGTCGACGTTGGCCCGAGAATCCTCAACATCACAGGCGGTTGTTGCTCATGTGTGACGAATGAAAATGGTTTCTCATGGAACTGCTTCCCGCAATGCCATTGTGGAGGTTCGGAACATTTGCTTTCGGGGGCAGCAAAATGGGAAGGGTATTCGTATCCGTTCTTCTGGTGGGGAAGATGTCATTGCTATTATGAAGACCAGGCGACCATTGACGAGATCGAAAGTCGCGGCGTCAGTCTTGAGATACTGGATGCTTCTGGCAACGCCATTGAATGGAAATACCCTGTGCTTGTCGGTGAGTCGGTCATTGTGCAGGCGACCGTTGGCGGTTCCGAAATGACGGTGTCCAGCTTTGTTGGGCTCTTCGGCGGGAGGATCCGGCTCAAGGCGTATTATGTCGATTTCGTCGGCGAGCACGACATAGCTGGGGCGGCGATTCCCATAAGCGCGACAACTACGACTTCGCAAGGGCAGAATGTCTTTCACGTGTTGGTTGCGGCTGGCTGGCTCCAGTCGAACGGCATCATCCGCAATGAAGATGACGGCATTCTTTCTAAGACATCTATTGATATGTCTGATGCGGCAACTGGCGATAGCAATCGTCAGGACAGCGATATCTTTGATGCAGGCATTGCGGGTCGTCTTTATGGACGAGCGCGAGGAGATGAGAATGGGAATGTTAGTGCATCAATTCCAGAGGGAAGTCTGAATTTGAAGACGTTTCAGGCAGGAGGAACTGGTATAATGATTGCCACATGTGGCTCGGCTTTGTCTGATAAATGCCAAGTCCAGCAGCAGGCGGATATAATATTTTATTCTGGACATGGAGGTCATGAGAACGCAATGCTAGTTGGTGGCGTTCAGCCTTCTTTGCTGAATTCCTATTGGACTAACGTTAATGCCGTAGTTTTGTCAGGATGTGCGGTGCTGGACATTTCAAACTATAGGCAACAGTCATTCGGCTGGAAAACGAGTTTGCGGTGGAGGACACACGGGGGAGCGAACTCGCCTGGCGAGGCATGGGAGTCTCTTGATGTTGGAATCCTGTTAGGATTTGCATGGACGGCTCCGCTTGATGGTGCAGGAGGGGTTGACGTAGTCCAAAACTTTGTGTCTTCAGTATCTTCTGGGAGTGGACTCATCGAAGCTTGGCGCGATGCGACTGATTCAGGCGCCGCGCGAAATGCGTGTGCGATCGACAAAACGGTCGTGCCACATGTATACTGGTTTTGGGATGAACAATCCGGCGTGCCAATATGGACTAATGCGGTGAAGACCGCAGAAGGGTGGGAAAGACGATGAAAAACATAATTACAGTTGCGGCGCTTGTCTTGTCATGTGGACTTGCGTTTGGCGATTCCATATCCAACTTGTCGCAAATAGTTGGGCGGGATATTACCCAAGAAATGTGTCTGGCAATGCCTGCTGGACACGACTTTGCGAATTGGGAGACAACGACCCTTGCGATGCTGCGATCCATTCGCACTGGCGATGTGACAAATTTTGTTGCCAACTCTACGGCTGGAATGTTGGAAAAGGAATTTGAGGTTGGTGTGACTAACGGCATCTCTGCGGCCTTCTCCATCGCTTTTTCCCAAACGTCCACAGAGTTTTCGCGCTATCGTGTGATCGCGTATGACATCACCACTAACACGACAGAATCAGTCTGTGTGAACATAAACGTGATGTTGGGACGCAGGGCTTCGACAAATGACATTCAAGAGATATTCAACTTTTCCTTGTTAAAGACCAATGAAGTTTGGAAGGTGGATGGTCTTTGAGAACGTATGAGCACTGTCGTTGCAACATGGACATAGACAACAAAGGCGATTCATCATGAAAATGAAGGGGGGCAAAGGGTCAAAGCTTATTGATACAGCTGCATTGATACACTAACGAGGGGCGATGGTGCGCCTCCTTGAATTCTACACGATCTGCATGTTCTGCACGGCTTCTTCTCCACATCTCCACCTGCACGGCTCACCATCTTTTCGTGTAATCCAGACAATGCGGCAAAGTTTGGCGGGACGCGCTCCTCCTGTTTCTCCTGTTCTTTGTGGCTAACTGCCGATCCGCGGATTTGCACCCCGCATAGCGCCACCACTCTAGCGACTGCCTTCGGCAGCGACCTTCGGTCGGTGGATATGCTTCGCGGCTCCTCCCTTCGGTCGTCGGGGGATATGCGATTTCATCCGCGCCATAATCTCATTTCGCCGCGCCTTGATTTTTTAATATTGCTATTTGACGGCGGAAGGGCGAATGTTGTATAATTTTATCGTCTTGCGGAAACCGCATGATAACTGATCTTTACCATGCTCCCGGGCGCAGATGGCCCGGGACCAGCGGTACGCGAAAGCTTAAGCCCGCCAAAAAGACAAAACAGGGTTCTGATTATGCCAACAATCTCTGAAAGCAAGAAGGGAAAGATAAAGATCGCCGTAAACTACAGCGATCATAATCCGCCGCACTTCCATGTCATCAAGGGCAAGAAGACGATTGCGCTCGTTTCAATACGTGACGCCGTAGTCATAGAGGGATCATTGCCTCGGACACTATTGCATCGCGTTCTTGGCTGGTGCGTTTCGCACACAAAGGAACTTCTTGCAGACTGGAATCTCGCCCGTCGGGGTGAAGAGCCGAAGTGGATTGACTGGACCATTGACTGAAAGGAGCTGACAATGTTGCATGATATCTGCATGGTAAGGCCGGCGAACGGTCGAAAGGTGGACTGCTATTTCACGACAGGCCATGTTAAGCGATTTGACATGGCGTATCTTTTGAAACCAGACTGCGGGCCAGTCTTTCGTCCGCTTCGTGACCGTAAGACGTTTCTTTCGACAATGACGGTAATGAATGGGACACTGGCGTTCGATGTCGCTGGCGGTCGCAACGACCGCAAATGCGTTGATATTGATCCGGAGACGATCTTCGAGAAAGGCGTTGCTGTAAAGTCGCCTTATTGATCCTGTTCCTGTCACGGTGCGTATGCGACAGTAACGTCCATGCCCGCCCGCGAATTCCAAACCCCGCCCTTGCGATTTGCAAGGCCATTTTGCTATAATTCACCTGTTCGGTTGAGGGGCTGGCAAACTGCCGCGATGCCGAGCTTGATCTTTTCCATCCTCCCGGGCGCATGACGGCCTGGGAGTGTGTGTTTAGTTTGTGCTTGCGGTTTTAGTATGCAACGTTGCTGTGCCGTGCTGGTTTGCCTGTCAACGTGCGGCCACGGTTCGGGTAACGGTACTCTCTGTGCAGGGCGGGCGATTTGCGCGTCCTTCGACCCGCTCGGCGTATACATATACGCCGTCGGGGTCGAGTCCTGCGCAACTCGCCTCCCCCTGCTTCGGTCCGTTCCGCTA
>JAZSLQ010000161.1:0-5037 GCA_045535455.1 Kiritimatiellia bacterium
GCGCTTGCTGGGTCGGGTTCTGCAAGGGCGAATCATTCAAGATGCTTTCTCAACAATTTGATGTTTTCGCGGGTTCGCGCCCTCGCGCGGCGGTGATTTTCTCAAATCGGCTTTTCGCGCGATCGGCGGCGCGGTCGTGATTGCGGCGGCGTTCAAACGCAATACTGACGCGGTTCAGTCTCGCCTGGTCTCGCCTTATTCTCAACTATTCGCACTTTCTCAACTCGCCTTGCATAAATCACCCTGCATAAATCAATACCCCATTTTTTCTAAGGGATTTCGCCATTTTTCGCTTTTTTCTGAAAAGCGAAAATTTTTCAAAATTTCCTATTGCATGCCGGTGTCAGAAAGTGTATAATGGTGTCAGAAAATGTCAAAGGTAGGCAAACAGAGTGTCGCGGAGTCGACTGGCGGTGGAAAGGGCTTCCTTCTTGGACGCTATGACCATGCGCTAGATCCCAAGAAGCGCTTCACCATCCCGGCTGGATGGCGGCAGATTCTTGGCGATCCGCAGTATGTCTTCGTGATGCCCGACAATGCGAAGAAGTGCCTAAACATCATTCCGCAGGAAGAGATGGAGGCGCGGCTGGAAAAGCTTCGCGAGAAGGCCTTATTTGATCCGAGGCTTTCGAACGCGCTTCGCATAATCGGTGCAAACTCCGAGCAGCTCGCCCTTGACGTTCAAGGCCGCATCCGCATCAGCGACAAGCTCCTTCAGTTCGCGAACTTGACGACGACTGTCGCGATGGTGGGTGCGGTTCGAAAAATCGAACTCTGGAAGCCAGAGGCGCTCCCGCCGGAGGACAAGGTCGATCAGGCCGAATTCGGCGAGGCGCTGATGGCAGCCGGATTCTGACGGACGGACGATGTGAAGATGGGCGGCCACATACCAGTTCTGCTGAAAGAGGTGATGGATGCGCTGGCCGTGCGACCTGGTGGGAGATATGTGGACGGCACTCTCGGGCGAGCCGGGCACACGAAGGAGATAATCGCCCGGGGCGGGATGGTCCTCGGCATAGACCGCGACGAACAGGCCATCCGCGAGATCGGAGAAGTCGCGGGACTCTCGGCCGTACGAGGTCGACATGGAGACTTGAAGGAGATTGCAGATGAAAAAGGATGGGGAGAAGTCGATGGAATCCTGCTGGACTTGGGTGTTTCGAGTCCTCAGCTTGATGAAGCCGGACGCGGGTTCAGCTTTCTGCGCGAGGGACCCCTTGACATGCGCATGGATAGGTCGAGCGGCCTGAGTGCCGCCGACATCGTGAAGGGAGAAAGCGCGGAGAGGTTGGAAGAGATCTTCCGCGAATTGGGCGAAGAGCCGCAGGCGAGACGGATTGCGAAGGCCATCGCGAAGGAGCGCGAGAAGAGGAAGTTCGAGACGACGGTTGAGTTCGCGGACTTCGTTGAGAGAGTCGTAGGGAGAAGGGGAGCACATCATCCTGCGACGCGCGTCTTCCAGGCGCTTCGGATGGAAGTGAACGACGAGATGGGCGAACTTGAGCGTGCGCTTGAAGGCGGGCTTGAGCTCTTGAAAAGCGGAGGGCGCTTCGCGGTCATAACGTTCGAGTCGCTGACTGATCGGATCGTGAAGCGGTTCTTCGCAAGGCACGTTGGAAGGATGGTTTCGCTGCAACAGGGCGGCGAGCGTTGGGAGGGCGAGGAGCCCAAAATGAGGGCGGTGACCGGAAAGGTGGTCGTCGCATCGGAAGAAGAAGCAGATTTAAACCCGCGGTCGCGGAGCGCAAAGCTCCGGGCTGCAGAAAAGGAGTAGTTCGACGATGAGGAAAAATCGCAAGATGCCAAAGAAGATGTCTGTGATGGCCGGCCGTTCCGTGCAGATCGGAGCCCTGATCATCACATGTTTCGCTATGGTCATTCTCAACATGCTTGCCTCGTCGAGCTGCAAACAGCTTGAAAAGACGATAGGCGAGAAGAAGCGCCAGCTGGAGAGTCTCGAGGACTCCCACAAGCGCGAAAAGGCGAATTGGGAAAAGATGCTGACTCCTGCGAATCTCGAGCAGGCGCTGCTCAGGCACGGGCTTGCGATGAAGTTTCCGAAGACTGAGCAGGTCGTACGCATGGACGCGGCCGGCCGTCCGTATCCCGGCCAGCGTTCGGTGGCTAGGGCGACCCAGCGCAACATGGCTGCGCAGTCGGCGAAGTACACGCCGGCCGCTACCCCTGTGAGACGCGTTGCCGCGCACCGTACGCGCAGGTAATCCAATGCGCGGCGAGAACTGGCGATTCTGGTTTCCGGTAGTCCTGCTTCTCCTTTTCGCAGGCTACTCGTCTCAGAAGCTTGTCAGGTCTCATGTCAATCCCAATGTCGATGACATCGACTATACGTTCGAGCGCGACCTGCCCGGCTGCCGTGGCACGATCTATGGCGCACTCGGCAAGTCCTATCCGTTCGCGAAGTCAGTGCCGATATGGGAGTACCACTTGGATCCCGTCGCACTCACGAACCGCGTCGTGAAACCGAAGGGCGAGCAGCCGCGTACCCGCGAGGAAATCGTTCGTACTATCGCTGACGCCCTTGGGCTTGACCGCGCGAAGGTGCAGAAGATGGCGCTCAACACGGCGAGGCGCTACCAGTTCCTCTCCATGTCGTCTGATCCCGTGGCGCACAAGACGCTGTGCGATTCCCGTCTCGTCGCCGGCGTGAGGATCGAGGACACGCAGGTCAGGCAATACCTGCAAGGGCGGCTCCTGTCGCATGTCCTCGGCTCGGTGAACGCCGAGAGCGTCGGTTCTGCGGGGATAGAGCTTCGCTACAACCGCGACCTTACCGGCGTCCCTGGCAAGATACGCGGCTTGAAGGACGCACGCGGGCATGAAATCTACGACAGGCGAATCGAGGCGATCGCGCCTTTGCCGGGCGCGGACATCTATCTGACAATAGACCACAACATCCAATATGAGGTCGAGTCGGCGCTCAAGTGGGGGCTTGAGGAATACGGCGCGGCGTCGGGTTGGTGCGTCGTAATGAATCCCGCGACAGGGGCGATACTCGCCCTCGCCTCGCGTCCTGATTTCGACCCTCTCGCGTTTGGCCGCGCTTCCGACGCGGCAAAGGTGAACCGCGTGACGAACTTCACTTACGAGCCCGGCTCCGTCATGAAGGTCATCACCGTCGCCGGCGCAATAGACATGGGGCTCGTCCGCGCGGACACGAAGTATTCCACAAACAGGAACGACGAGCGCTACTACCGGCTTCCCGGCGACGGCAGCCATGTCTGGGAGCCGATGATGACTGTTGGCGACGCGGTGGTCCACTCATCGAACATCGTCGTCGGCAAGATCGGGAGCGACATGGGGCCGAAGAATCTTTGGACGTACATGACGAGGTTCGGGTTTGGCGCTAAGACCGGCATCGAGCTTCCTGGCGAAGAGTTTGGCATCCTTCCTCACTGGCAGAAGTGGGACAAGGTTAAGTGGTCGCGCGCGCCGATCGGGCAGGGCGTGTCGGTGACGGCGATCCAGCTTTGCTCTGCCTATCAGGCGATTGCGAACAACGGGCTCAGGATGAAGCCCTACATCGTCGAGCGCATTCTCAACCACCAGGGCGAGGAAGTGTACAGGCATACGCCTACTCCGGCTGGCCGCCCGATCAAGGAGTCGACTGCGCGCGAGATGAGGAAGATCATGCTTGGCGTCGCCTCTCCCGCGGGAACGGCGAGAAGGGCGGCGATTCGCGGCTATTCCGTCGCGGGCAAGACCGGCACGGCGCAGAAGGTGGTCAATGGCCACTACTCCGATTCGCTTTTCCGCGCGACGTTCTGCGGCATGGTTCCCGCGTCTGATCCGAAGCTCGTCATCCTCGTGACGCTCGACTTCGACGAGAGACGCAAGTTCCACCAGGGCGGCAATTCTTCGGGCCCTGTGTTCAGGCGCATAGCGACGGGGCTTCTTCGCTATCTCATGATTCCGCCGGACAAGCCCGAGGAGCTTTCCGATTTTGACGACGACAATGAATACGACCGGATCATGGATGAGCGCGCCAAAAAAATCGGCAACGCGATGCAGTGATATTTGGTATAATACGTCATCAACGCGACTGTAGCTCAACTGGATAGAGCGTTGGCCTCCGAAGCCGAAGGTTGCTGGTTCGAACCCAGTCAGTCGCACCACCTTTCCCCCAATGATTTTTTGAAGTATCGCCGCGTCGTTTCGATGTATAGCGGTGGCGCGTCCACGCCTGTCGCTACCCGACGCTAATCTACCCTAACTGACTCTAATCGACCCTACTCGACCCTAACCGGCCCGCGGTGATTTTGCCGCGAGATGGCAAAGCACGGTACGGATTTATATTACATAGAGTGAATGGATTTTGGTATAATGTGCGCGGACTTAAAACAAGTTTCCCGTCAAACTTCCAAAAAGGAGAACTCATGAAGAAACTCGAAGGACTCATTGCGGCGGCTCATACGCCGTTTAACGCAGATGGCAGCGTCAACCTCGCGCTTGTCAAGAAACAGGCCGAGACGCTTATCAAGCAGAAGGTAACAGGCGTGTACGTCTCCGGCACGACAGGCGAGGGCATCTGCTGCTCGATCGCCGAGCGCAAGGCTGTTTTCGACGCGTGGGTCAAGGCCGCGAAGGGCAAGCTCTATCTCATCGCGCACATCGGCGCGCTCGCCCTCCCGGACGTGCAGGAACTCGGCGCGTATGCCGTCAAGTGCGGCATGGACGCGACCTCGATCGTCCCCCCGAACTTCTTCAAGCCCGGCTCGATCGATGCGCTCGTCGCCTACTTGAAGGAGGCGCTCAAGACTTCGACGAAACTGCCGTTCTACTACTACCACACCGGCATGAGCGGCGTCAACTTCGACATGGAGAAGTTCCTCCTCGCGGCAGACGGCAAGATCAAGAACCTCGCCGGTATCAAGTTCAACTACCCCGATCTCTACATGTACCAGCGTTGCGTCAAGTGCCTCGGCGGCAAGTACGACATCACCAAGTCGGATCGTAGCCATGTCGTCCTGTGAGCCAACGAGATGAATACAAATTTTGTCTTCCTAAGACCGCTTGGCC
>JAZSLQ010000110.1:0-16411 GCA_045535455.1 Kiritimatiellia bacterium
ATTCGGCGAGCCTCTTCACGTCGTCGGCGCAGACCTGCCCGTCCGTGTCCGGGGCGATGCCGATGTTCATCACCGCGCCGCGTCCGACAGACTCGTAGTATATCTTCACGAGGCGGGCGAGGGACTTCGGTTTTTCGTTGCCGTGCCAGTACCAGCCGCGGCGAAGCGGGAAGTCGGCCTCGGACGGCATCCAGTGCAGCTTGCCGTCGTCCCCCTTGTGCGGACACCACCACTTCTCGGGGCTCACGCCTCGCTCGTTTCCGCACCATGTGGAAGACCATTCGCCGTGACCGCCGAATGCGACTGCGTTTGGATGCTTGCGGTGCATGAGAGCCAGCAGCTCGGGCTTTCTGTAGTAGCCCCCGGGAATCGAGCGCCGCTCGCCCTTCCCGCCGTTCGCGCCGCCGTACCAGCCGGTGCCGCCGTTCGCGCCGTCCAGCCATATCTCGCATATCTCGCCGTAGTCGTCGAGCAGTTCGTTCCACTGCGCGAAGAAGTAGTCGATGTATGCGGGCGTCGCGTAGGAAGCCTGGTAGCGGTCCCACGGCGAGAGGTACACGCCGAACTCCATCCCCTCGCGGCGGCAGGCGTCGGAGAGTTCGCGGACGAGATCGCGCCCGGTATTTGGCGCGGGGACGGCGGACATGGAGTATTCCTTGTTGTGCCTGGACGGCCAGAGGCAGAATCCGTCGTGGTGCTTTGCGACAAGGACGACGCTCTTTATCTCGGCGGCCTTCATCGCCCGCGCCCACTGCGCGGGTTCGAGCTTCTTCGCCGTGACCTTCGAGACCGGCACGTTCCCGAAGCCCCACTCCTGCCCGGTGTACGGATTGAGCCCCCAGCTGACGAGCGCGATGATCTCGCGGCCCTGGTACCTCAGATGCGCCTCTGACGGCCTGATCGTCGCGTCCGGCGTGCCGGACCTGTCGCCCGCCGCGGCCACGAACGCCGCAAACGCCGCGCAGACCATTGACGCAATCTTCACCGCATTACCCTTCATGTCTCCCCCTGTTGTCTATTTTTCGCCGAACACGACTCTCCACTTCACCTCGCGCCCACCCCGGCGTCGGCGAGACGCACGCAACCCTGCGCGTCGCGAATCGTGAACGTGCCGTTCTTTACGTCGAACGAGACGGACACGAGTCCGTTCGAGAGCGTGGCCGTTTCCCCAGAGACGACCGCCGCCGCACCGGAGACGAGATATGTTTTTTCGCCGGGGCCCTGCCGCGTTTCGGGAAGCCCCGGAAGGCGGATCGCGGCGACCGTGCCTTTGGGAACCGCGACGGCGACTTCGATTCCGGCATCCGTCCGGCGCCACTCCACGCGGATTTCGCCGCCCTTGACGGCGTGGCTCGCCTTCACCCAGTCGAGTCCCGCGTGGAACTCCGGCTCGACGGCGAACGTCGCGAATCCGGGCGACGTGCGCTTGATTCCGGCCAGCCCCTCGTAGAACCAATTTACGATGTCCGCCATCATGAAGTGGTTGCACGAAGAATCCTCGCGGCAGTCCCACGCCTCGTGGCATGTCGTGTTGCCCTTGGCGATCATGTATCCGTAGCCTGGCTTCGTGTCGTCGGCCGTCATTTCGTAGATTACGTCGCCGCATCCGTTCTCCATCAGCGTCTTCAGGAGATACGGATAGCCGATTTCGCCCGTGCCGATGGCGCCGCGCCCTCGCACGTCCTCCACGATGTTGGAGACTATCGCCGACGTCTCGCCGGGATCCGCAAGGCCGAACGCGAGGGCGATCGCGTTCGCCGTCTGCGAGTTGTTCTCGTAGCAGTGTTCGCCGGCTTTCCACCACTTTCCGTTGAACGCCTTCTTTATGTTCGCGGCCTCATCGCGGAACGCCGCGGCCTCCGCCTTCCTGCCGAGCAGATCCGCGCACTTCGCGAGCGTCTCGGCGTTCAGGAAATAGAACGCCGTGGCGGTGAAGTCGCGAGAGGTCCTGCGCGCGGGGCGCTTGTCGGACGAGACGGTCTGCTGGTACCAGTCGCCGAGGCCGCCGGGCGTGATGAAGAGCCCACGCTTTTCGTCCCGGGACTTCGAGCGGATGTACTCGTGGTATGCGACCATGTTCTTCCAGTATTCGCGTATGAGCGAATCGTCGCCCGTCCATTCGTATTGCTGCCACGGAATCTGGATGATAGCCGAACCCCATTCGACAGAGTGGCGGAAACCGCCCTTGAAGACGGTGTATTCCGGCGCGATGTCCGGCACCATGCCGTCCGCAAGCTGCGAGTCGGCAAGGTCGCGGCACGTCTTGGCGAACAGCGCCTCGGCGCTCCAGCCCCATCGGATCTGGTCGGCGTGGATGTGGTTCTGCTCCTGCCAGCCGAGCTTTTCGCGGTGCGGACAGTCGGTGAACACGTTCTGCATGTTGGAACGCTGCGACCACCGGCAGATGTCGTGGATTTTGTCGAAGAGCCCGAGCGAGCACTTGAAGGATCCGGCCGGCGGCGCGTCCGCCATCACGACACGCGCTTCGGCATCCACGAGCCGCGGCAGCGCCCCGTCCTTCTCCGCCGCGAAGAGCCGCACCTTCATGTAGCGGAAGCCATAGTAGAAAAACGGCGTCTCGAACGATTCGTCGCCCTCGCCGGCGAGAGTGAACGCGCAGCGCGCGACCGTGCCGCGGTATCCGCCGGGGGCCTTCGTTATGCGCGTCTCGCCAGGCGCAAGCGGAATCTCCGAAAACTCGATTTCCACGCGGCTCGAGCGCGGCCCCGCCGCGACGATTTTCGGAACGTAGGCCGCGTTCTGTCCGAAATCGACCGTCAGCTCCGAATCCGATGCCTTCATGATGCGCACCGGCTTCCTGACCTCCTGCAGACGGCACGCGAACGGAGCCTCAACGAGCTTTCCGGCGGGCGCGGGAACGCGAGATGGCTTTTCGCGCTTCGCCGCCGCGGAAAATCGGCGGTCGATGTCGTCGCCGCAATACACATGCGTGCGCACCACCTCGCTCGGCGAAACCGTCCAGCCGCCGGTGGACGACTTCACCGCGCCGCCCACGATCAGCTTCTTCGGTCCCTCGCTGCCTGTGAACTTCGTGTAAAGCCCTTTGCCCGGCGGTTCGACGTTGTACATCCCGTTGCCGAGGGTTATTTCGAGCGTGTTTTCCTCGCCGGCTTTGAGGACCGGAGAAAACACGTTGTAGAAGCACGTCTTCGACGTGCGCGTCCAGCCCGGAAGATTGAACTCGTCGCCGCGGCCTAGCGGCCTGCCGTTCAGCGTGGCGACGTACTGTCCGAGCCCGCAGACCGCTATTTCCGCCGGGCCGTCCTTCTCCGCCTTGAACGTGGTGGAAAAGCGCGGCGCGGCCGCATTCATGCCGGGCGCCTCGCCGATCCACTCGGCCCCGTCGAAAAGCCCTCCCGCCGCGGTCGCGCAGTTCGCGGCGAATGCCGCGCAGATTATACCGGTTTGTATTCCATTCATGTTGCCAGCCGCTGCTAATATAATATGATCATGAAGCCGCTGGCCGTGCGCTTGATCGTCACGCCGGGGACGGTCTTGACGAAGACGTTGGGGTACGTTTCAGGAATGACCATGTTCTCCGTCAGCCCAGTCGGGTCGATGGAAACGGGCGTGGTCGCGGGAAACGCACCGAGTATGGCGTTCAATTGGTTCTGCGTCTTCGCAGAGAACACCAGACGGTCGAACGTCACGCCGTTCGTCATGTCCTCCGTTATCGTAACGTCCGTCAGGTCGAGCGTGTTCGTGACGCTGATGCGCGGTTCAAGATCCAGATGTTCCTTGAACATCGACGCCCACGCAAGCGCGTTGGTAAACGTGTTCACACTCGTCGGGGCGATTGTCACGGTTTTTAGATTCTCGTCAACCATAAGGTCGAACTCGCTCGTCGGGCCGTAGTACCAGATCTTGTTGTCCGTTCCTCCGGCAACAAGTCCGACCCAATATCCGTTCGCCGGAACGAACACCTGGACGCCCGTGTCACCGTACAGCATGGCGTTAGAGCCTGTCGCTTTCATGTCCATCCCCTTCGTGTTCTTCCCCATGAGAATTATTTTCAGAGACGGACATTCTTTGGCCATGCAGGCGCAATACACCGGGAGAGTGACTCCTGCCGCGTTCGATCCCTTGATCCAGATCGCCGTGATGTTTGGGTTGCTTTCAAACACGCCATAATGATTACTAGCGGCATCTGGATTGTAACCCATTGACGTCACGCTTGAAGGTATGATTGCCGGACCTGTGAAGTTACTTTTCCTGAACGCCAACCGCTCAATAGTTTTCAGAGAACTGCCCAGCTTGAGAGTACCGGTCAAGGGGGCGCTTACGAATAAGTACTCGCCCAAAGACGTTGCCGCCGACAAGTCCGGATACGTCCCCTCCATGTTGGAGCAAGTGGAGAACGCGGATGACCCCCATAGGGTCACGGAGTCTCCGCCTCTCAGCCCGGTCAAACCCGTACACCCTTGGAAAGCATGGTCGCGGAGTTCCGTCACGTCAGGGGGGATCGTCACTATCCCGGTAAGTTTTGTATTTTGGTAAAAGGCTCCGTCCGCGACTTTCGTGACCGTGTAGTGGACGCCATCGTAGTCGAACTCCCAGGGAATGTTTGCGGCGTTCACGCTGACATTTTTCGAGCAGCCGTGCATATCATCTTTGTCTCGGTTGGTCTTACCGCTTGTAACGGGGTTGATGCCGAGCATCGCAGTCCCCTCCGAGCCTGTTGGCGTATCAAGCATGAAACGCCATTCCACGTCGTTGATCGTGTTCGTGATTGGTGTTGCGGCATTCGCCGCCATTGCGCTTGCGGCGACTGCCGCGACTGCGATCATTTTTATCATGCTCATTTTGTTTCTCCTTTTTCGTTTGTTGTTATGCCATTGGGCATAAATGGTATTCGCCTCGGAGGCGACGCGGCGGAATTGCGCCGTAGGCAGCAGTGGAGAGCCCCACCTCGCCCTGCGCCGAGATCGCCGCCGCGAAGGCCGCCATGACCATCGTTGCCTTCATCATTCTATTTCGAGTTGTGATTTGTGAACAGCCGTTCATTACTACAAGTCGTTACGAGGAAATTTTATCAAAATCCCACGCGCCGCATAATCCCATTGAAGAACGATTATACATCCCATTTAGGAAATGGACATTTTCCAAGTTTGCGAGCCATCGGGAAATGCCACACAGATGCGCCGCGAGAACCTTACGGACGAAGAAGGCGCTCGGCCGGAACCAAGAAATCGAAATACGCATTCTCGGCGATTTCGGGCGCAAGCCGGCCTTCGTACACCAGCGCAGTCCGCACCGAACGCGAACGCGGCAGGGCGAGACGACGAACCTTTTCACGGACATCATTCTCAACCGACGCCGGAATACGCGTCTGTCGCTTGATTTCCACGACGCAGACGGAACTCTTTGTCTGGACGAGAAGATCGATCTGAAATCCGTCACCCTTTGACGAACCCGCCTTGAAATACGGTGCGATGGAGGTAACTACCGAATTCCCGAATCCAATCAACGGCAGCAGCGCGCGCACGTTGCCGCGAACGAGATTCTCAAACTGAAGACCCATCATGCCATCCCATCCCGACAAGTCCTCCAGAGAAGCGAACGCATACGATCCGTTCCGGATGGCGACCTTTTTCGGTTCGATGTACTTCAGATAGAAGCGGACGTAGTTGTCGCGAATCCTGTAGGCAACTTCCCGCACCTCGCGACCGTCGACCGGATTAAGCCCTTCGTCTGCGGAGACGAATCCGGCCTCGACCAATTCCTTGACAGCCCCGGAAAGATGGCCGTTCGCGGAAACGCCCAGCTCGCCGGCGAGAGACTTGAGACTGAGGGGGTGTCTGGCCAGCGCCCGGAGAATGGAGCCCCGCTCATCCGCCGATCGCCTGAAAATATCCGTAAAGATGCGGTCGAAGTCTCCATAGAGATAGCCCTTGTCGCTAAAGCAGAGCCTTCGGATGTTCTCTGCGGCGGAAAGCGAAGGCCGCATTTCCGCCAAATACTTAGGCACGCCCCCGGTGACGGAAAGCAGGTCGAACATCTCTCGCGTCGACACGCGATCCGCCGCCCTGCCCCAGAACAGGCGACAAACGGACAGGGGCAGTTCGTCGACCTTCAGATCAAGCGAGATTCTTCCAACGAAAGCACGGGAGTTCAGGATGTTGTCCGCAATCCACGACGAGACCGAACCGCAGATGACGAAAACGAGATTCGGACGTCTCGAAAACTGCTGGTCCCAGGCGTTCTTGAGATATGCGGGGAACGCCTTGTCGAACGCTCCCATCCACGAGATCTCGTCGAGGAGAACCACCGTCCGCCCGCGGCCCCTGAGCGCCGCGTGGAGGGCGTCAAACGCCTTCGGCCATCCGTCCGCGAGCGCCTCAGGCATGCCAGTCTGACGAGCCAGCCGCTCGCAGAAGTTCTTGAGCTGCATGTCGTTGGTCACGCCATCGTCCGGCGCGAGCCCCTCGATTTCGATGAATCGGCAGCGCGATTTTCTGGCGAACTCCTCGATCAGCGTCGACTTGCCGATGCGCCGCCGTCCCGAACAGACGACGAGCGACGAATCCCCCTTGCCCCAGAGGTCGTCAAGGCATCTGATTTCTTCTTCGCGTCCGTAGAACATCCTCTTACTCCATGTCGTTTCAATGTGCATTGTACCATAAAGGCGGCGAACAAGGCAACAAGAATCGGGCGGCTATCTTAATTTTTCCTGATAGCCGCCCGATTTAAGGCCCTCTATTTCGGGCGGCTATCTTGATTTTTCCCGATAGCCGCCCGTCGGCGTGACACCCGTGCAGTTACATGGTTTTTTACACTTTAGAAATACCCGCCCTTGTCGATGATCTCGCTGATGGTGTCGCCCTGCCGCACCCACGAGAAGATGTCGACTTCGTTGCGCTCGATGCCCTCGGCACGGAGCAGGACTTCGTATGCGATCTCGCGCGGAATGCAGATTACGCCGTCGATGTCTCCCATTATGATGTCGCCCGGGCGCACCGTGACCTTGCCGATCTTCACCGGAACCTGGTAGTGCGTGATCATGCAGCGTCCGAGCGAGCCGTTCGAAACGCGGTACTTGTAGAACACCGGGAACTTCTGCTCGAGTATCTGCTTCGTGTCGCGGATTCCACCCGCGATCACCGCGCCGCGAATTCCCTTCGTGATCGCCGTTGCAGTCATGACGCCGCCCCAAAGCGACGCCTCCACGTCGTCGGACGTATCCCACACCACAACGCCGTTCGGTTTGAAGTCGTCGAGCATCTGCGCGCGGAACGTCATTTCACCTTCGATCATGCAGTTTGGCGCGCTCTTGACGGTAAACGCCTCGCCGCACACGACCATCTCGTCGCGGAGCGGCATGATCTCGTGCGGCAGGTTCTGGTCGAGAAGGCACGCCTCGCGCATGACGTCGTTGACGCAGCCGGTGTAGAGCTTCTCGAAACGCTCGCAGAGTTCCTTCACGGGAATTGGGAATTCGTTTGTCGGCACGCTCTGGCGTTTCGCGATGAGCTTGTCGAGTTTCATAAGGCCAGCTTCCTTGGCCTTTGAACGCATATTGGATAGTGATGGCATCGAATTTTCTCCTTTTGACTTTAGACAGGATTAACAGGATTGACAGGATTATTTAGCCGTGTAGAACGTGTAGATCGTGTAGAATCTTCTTTGCGATCTATGTGTTCTTTGCGGCTAAAACATTTCCCGTTCCCTGAAGCAGCGCTTTCAGATATCCGTTGGCGAAGAGGCGGCCAAGCGTGAAGTAGCCAGGCATCCCTTCGGGGGTCAGGGTTCGGTCGTAGGCCATCTCGGGCACATGGTCGCCGCGAACGGGAACATCAAGACCGATTTCGCGGTAGGTGCGCATGAGGGCAAACTGGTCAGTGTCGCCCTGGTCGTGGAAGAGTTCGGTGAAGTCTTCCTTCGTGCCTTCGACATCGCGAATGTGAATGAACGCGATGCGCTTGCCAAAATGCCGTGCAGCATCGGTGAGAGTTTGGACAGGATTAACAGGATTGACAGGATTATTTTTAACGCAGAGGCGCAGAGACGCAGAGTGCGCGGAGAAATTTGTATTTGGTATTTGTGAACAATTATGGCAATTGCTATTTGTGAACATCAACTTGAAGTTCGCCTGGCAGAAGGTAACGGCGTTGGAGGGCGAGGGGTAGATGGCATAGGCGCGGTCGTAGGCCTCGATTGAGCCGAAGATTCGCGCATAGCCACCGAGCGAGTCGAGGCAGGGATCATCGGGATGGAGCGCCATGCGAACACCACACTTTTCCGCAGTCGGCATCACGGCCTTGATGAAGTACTCGTAATTCGCCCAGACCTGATCATGGGATATTTTTAACTCCGATTTATCCGAAGTCTTCGCTAACGCTCCGACATTCTGGAAAGGCGAAGCGTTAGCGGAGCCATCGGACTCCTTCGGAGTTAACTCTTTTAGTGAAAAGTACGTCGCTTTGGCTCCGCCGCGGCCTTCGCGAACGCCCGTCCGCGACCAGCCCTTCCCGACCATGAAGTTGTAGCAGAGGAGCTTTATCCCAAGCCGCCCCATCGACTCCAGCAGCTCGCGGTAGTGCGACAGCGCCTCTTCCCGTGAAATGTCGAATTTGTTTTTAACGCAGAGGCGCGTATCCGCCCCTTGAGGGTGGGCGCGACCCATGGGGAAGCGACCAAGCCGAGCGAAGCGAGTGCCGAGAGCCGCAGAGGTCTCAAAGCTATCTTTGCGTTCTTCACGATTCGACCCCAGGGAGGTGGAGCTTCCAGCTCCGCCGTTCGCCATGGCGCACCGAGACGGTGCACCTCCTTGTTCTTCGCGTCCTTTGCGGCTGCCATATTCCTTGATGGGCGTCATGTCGAAGGGATCGCCTTCGAGCCCGACGACATTGAGGCCTGCGGTCTTGAGACGCGAGACGATAGACGAGAGAGTTTCGTACCGCCACGGATCGGAAAGCCCCGTAAGTTCGGGATTCACCTTTACGATGACGTCCGTTATCCCCATCTGCGGGCATAGCTTCCACAAAGGATGCGGCGTCGGCGGCACGAATTCAACAAGTGTCATATTTAGTCGATAGGCGTTAGTCGATAGTCGTTAGTCATTTTACACTTTACATTTTACACTTTACATTTCCCTCACACTCCCGCGCTGGAGAGAAAGCCGCCATCGACGGGAACGGTTATGCCGGTTACAAAAGCGGAAGCCGAATCGTCAAGAAGCCAGTTCACGCAGCCGAGCAGGTCTTCCGCCTCGCCGAAGCGCCCCAACGGCGTGTGGTGCATCACCTGTTCACCTCGTGGAGATAGACCTCCATCCGGCGTCATCAGGTAGCCGCGCGAGCGCTCGTTCACCATGAAGCCCGGCGCGACGGCGTTGACGCGCACCTTGGCAGGCGCCATGTACTGCGCGAAGAACATCGTCCAGTTCGCAATCGCCGCCTTGCTCATCGCATAAGGCGCGACGCGGGTGAGCGGACGATATGTGTTCATCGACGCGAAGTTGAGAATCGCACCGCCGCCCGCCTTCGCCATCTGGAGGGCGAAGATGCGAGACGGGATGACCGTTCCGAGGGTGTTGATTTCGAGGACAGACTTGAACGCCTCCATGTCGATGTCGAAGAACCCGCGATCTGCGGGGAGTTCTTTTTGGACAGGATTAACAGGATTGACAGGATTGTATTTAACGCATAGGCCTTTTTCGCAGAACCTCAGCCTTGTCGGCATGGCCTTGACGTTGTTTCCACCGGCGCCGTTTATGAGGAATCGGCACGGCCCCCACTCCGCCTCGACGCGCGCGGCAATTTCGCCGATTGCCGCTTCGTCGGTGACATCGGCAGGCTCGATGCGGCAAAAGCCGCCAGACGCGGCGATTTCGTTTTCGACCTTCTCCAGTTTCTCGCGCGTGCGACCGACAAGGACGACCTTCGCGCCTTTTTTCGCCAGGTCGATTGCGATTGCGGAGCAGAGTGTCCCGCCCGCGCCAGTGACGACAGCAACTTTGTCTTTGCAATAACTCATGAGAACATTCCTTTCGCGTTTTTATAGCAGATATTTTCGAGCATGGGACGAAGCAGCGATTCGTCGTCTGGAAATGCGGAGGAGGAGACTTTCTCCGCGACCCACTTGCAGAGAATGCGGCGGAAATAGTCGTGGCGGACAAAGGAAAGAAGCGAGCGCGAGTCTGTCGTCATGCCGACGAACGTCGAGAGAACTCCGTAAGCCGCATTCTTCTCAAGGACGTCCCGTATCCCCTCCTCGTGGTCGCACCACCACCACGCAGGACCGAGCTGCACCTTGCCCGGCAATCCCGCTCCGTTGAACGATCCCGCAAGCACCGCCAGCGACGCATGCGCCTCTGGATTTAGAGTCATCAGTATCGTCCTGGGAAGTGCGTTCATCTTCTCCAGCGCGTTCAGGAACGCTGCTATCGCCGCAGGGTCTACCGGTGCGCACATTCCGGCGAAACCACCCGCAGGCCCCGCAGCCGCACGAAGGCGTGAAGACGTCTCACGCAGAGCGCCGAGGTGCAGCAGCATAGTCCAGCCGTGTGCCGCCGCGAAGTCGGCGACAGTTGAGAGTTGTGAGTTGTGAGTTGTGAGTTTGGCGACATCGTCGACAGAAATATCGACTACGCGGCATCCGGCCAAGTCAAACTTTTCAAGTGCCTCGACAGAGATTTCTTCACCCGCGTTCATTCGAAGCGAGGGAGCGATCTTTATCTCACGCAGAGACGCAGAGTCCGCAGAGTTTTCTTGGACAGGATTTAGCCGTGTAGAACGTGTAGATCGTGTAGAATTCGTATCTGTGATTTCTGAACAATTGTGGCAATTGCCTTTTGTGAACAATGAAATGCATTCCGCTCCCACGCACGGGCTCAAATACTCTACGCCAAACTTCTTCAACATCTTCGACGGCGTCCATTCGGCAAGCGAGACATTTTCTATCTTAGCCTCGCCGTCCACAACTTTAAACTTTCCACTTTCAACGTTAAACTTCTCGAGCTCCATCTTCGCCCACGCGAAAAGCGGATTGCCGACGAGCTTCGGAAGAGTCCTCGTCCATGCAGCCCACTTTTCGTCTTCACTAGCATCGCCAGTGATCACACGCTCTGGCTCACCGCAGATGCGCATCGCGCGGTGCTTGTATGGATCGGCCTTCACCCAAACTTCGTAAAGCGAGCCGAGCGGCTTGTCCTCCGCGAGCGCTGCCAAGTCGAGGTGATTGTGCCAGTCAACTATCGGCAGATCCTTGACACAGCTATAAATTGTTTCGTAGTCAATCATCTTTATTCTCGATTCTCGCGCAGAGACACGAACAAACCTTCCTTATTTGCCTTTTCCCTACCCGGCGTGCCGAAGAGCGCGCCGCCGAAGAATCCGGCGAAACATACGCCGATCTGGATCAAAGTGCCGGTCTCCCACGAAAGGCCGCCAAAACACGTTTTCAACACCACTCCGGTCGCGACGCCGAACGCAAGGCATAGATAGACCCCCTTTGCGTTTGGACGCTTCCAGAGAATGCCAAACACCGTAGGTATGACGATTGGCACACCGAAAAGCGCCATCAGGAGCTTGTTCGCCTCGAACGCGCCGCCGAGCTGCGAAACGTAGAGAGCGCCAAACGCGATAAGCGAGGCGACGAGGATTGTCCCAAGCCGCGCCACGACAAGCAACTCTCGCTCTGAGGCGTTCTTGCGGAATATGCGGCGGTAGATGTCCGTGGCAAGGACGCTTGAGGTCACGTTGAACTCCGCCGCAAGAGTGGAAAGCGAGGCCGCAAGCATCGCCGCGACCATCAAGCCAAGCATGCCGGGCGGCAGAAGGCGCGTACACATTTCGATGTAGCAGCGCTCGTGCATTTCAGGTGGAAGATCCGGCAGATACACGCGGGCGGCTACGGCAGGCAGCACCGCAAGAATCGGAAACACAAAGAATATCGCCGAAGACAAAATGCCCATCTTCACCGCGTCGCGCTCATTGGGAACGGAAGAAAGACGCTGGACAAACGACCATGCGCCATTGTACTTGATGAAGACGATGAGATAGTATGTCGCGAGGAAGTAGAATGTGCCGCGATGCCCGCCAAAGAGAGAGAAATGCTCCGGGACGGCGCGGTAGAGCGCACCTAGTCCGCCTACGGCATTGAGCGAGAGGGGAAGAACCGTCAGCGCAACCACCATGAGGACGGCACACTGGATCATGTCCGTCACAAGCACGCTCCATATTCCGCCCATAACGGTATAGACGAGAACAACCGCCGCGCCAAGGGCGATTCCAGCCGGGAGAGAAACGCCGAGGAACTGCGATGCGATGATGCCGAGCGTGTAGAGCCGCACGGCATTGTCGATAATGCGGAACGCGACGCCGCTCCAGGAAAGCACCTGACGCACGCCCGGACCGTACCGTCGCTCAAGGTATTCGACAGGCGTCGCAAGATTCGCCCTCTGCCAGCGGCGGGCGAATACGAACGTTCCGACGAGTATTGCGAATGCCGTCGACCAGAACACGGTCAGCCCCACAAGTCCGTCTTCGTAGCCGATCTGCGCGTATGCGATGAACACGAAACAGCTGATCATCGCCATGTAGGAGCTGATCGCGCCCATCCACCACGGAACCTTCTTGCCGCCAGAGAAAAAGTCGCCCGCGTTCTTGACTTTCTTTCCCATGACAAGACCAACACCGATAAGAAGCACGGCGTAAACGCCAAGCACGGCGATATCCAAAGTCGTCAATGGGATGTTCATGTTCACGCAAACAGTATACCAAAGTTCACTTGACGATTGCATCCCTTTGAGGAATACGATTGCATCCCTTTAAGGAAATATGGTACAATGCCGCCGATGGCCACGATACTATACTTTCAACCGACCGCCAAGACCTTCGCGCCCGAAAAGCTCGCCGGCGTGCGCGACATCGTCGAGAAGCGGCACCATCACGTGCAGGTAATCGAGGAGAAGCCGACTTCGCAGCTTGTGAAAGAACTTTGGGCGTTTTGGAATCCGCTTGGCGCGATAATAGACTGCGGCGGCGAATACAACGACATAGACGCCGGCATCTTCGGCTCTCATCCGGTAGTCTTCATCGGGCACAATCCAGACACTCTCCCAAAATCGTGCCTGCTCGTGAGCAATGACCAGCGCGAGACTGCGCGGGCCGCTGCCCGGGAACTGCTTGCGACGGGCTATGCGAACTTCGCATACGTCAATGCGGTCGAGAGGAAGAAATGGTGCGAGCTAAGGGAACGCGGCTTCGCCGAGGCACTCGCGATCAACGGCAGACGATGCGCCGTGTTCCGTCCGTCCGACGCTCAAAGCGGCAGTGTCGGATGGATGAAGGAACTGCGACGCTTTCTCGCGACCTTGAAGAAACCTTGCGCAGTCTTCGCGGCCAACGACAAGACGGCCGAGGGCGTCATCTCCGCAGCAACTTTAGAGGGTTTCAGCTCGCCAGGCGACATCGCTGTCATGGGCGTAGACAACTATGAACCGATCTGCGAACACATAACGCCACGGCTTACCAGCATAGAGCCGGACTTCAGACGCGGTGGACGTCTAGCCGCGACAATGCTTCTCGGGCTTGCTATGTCAAAGGGGAAATGGCGCGGCAGGCGCCTTCAGACCTTTGGACCGCTCAGAGTAGTCCGACGTGCGTCGACCCACGTTCTTGCCGTGCCAGACAAAGCGGTGTCAGACGCGCTGGACCTTATACGACGCGAGGCCTGCAACGGCCTTCAGGCCGTTCGCGTCGCACAGCTCTTCCCCTGCTCGCGCCGCCAGGCCGACAACCGCTTCAGGCGGGCGACGGGACGGTCGATTCTGGAAGAAATCCACGCCGTGCAGCTCGAACGCGCAAAGGAGCTTCTGCGCGACACGTCCGTCCAGCTGAAGGCGATTTCAGACTTCTGCGGTTTCACCAATCCAAACTCGCTGAGAAAGTTCTTCCTCAAGGCGACCGGAATGACAATGACCGCATGGCGAGACACATCAGCCCGCGCCAAGGCATACTGATGATGTGGGATGGTGGTGTCGAAATCGTTCTTGGATTAGACACGAAGGATGGTTGAGTCGTGGGTGTTTGCCAAGCGCGGGATCGTCCGTTTGGCGGATTCGGGCGGCTGGAATGTGATGGGATAACAATTGAGGCGTGGGTGTGATTGGCTCGCGGTTGCGTGGCGGTTGAAGGACGGAAACTTGAGGGACAGACCCCACGAAAGGCCCATTTTTCAAGGGTTTTGCGTTTCTCCCCGCCGGCAGCGCTCACGGCACCATTGCCAGCCGCTTGGTGATCTCCTTCGCGTCGCGGGTGGTGTAGGAAGTGACGCGACGGCCAAGGCAGTTGATGGACGAGCCGAGCCCGTGCAGCTCGATGTTGCCAAGAATTGCAGCAGCCGCCGTCAGCTGCACATAGCGTCTATCTTATCTATTGGCCAGCCAGATGTCGACTGGCGGCCGAAAAGAAAACCGGATAGTTATTTTGACGCGAAAAGGCGCAGGTTTGGCAAGTTATACCCGCTTGTGGCGGAGAGGTTGAAAGGTTGATCAGCTAATGGTGGCTATTCCGAGAATAAGTCGTCCAGCGTCACTTCAGACTGCACGTCATTCCAGTATGCATTTCGCTCCACACCCTCCGTGGTAACCATCGTCAGATGAACGGCTTTTTTTGTCCCCGTAACCGCCTTGAACACCTGACGCTTAGACAAAAGCTCATCGTCGTATTTCTTCGCAATAAGAAACTTGCCTTGGCAGAACTTCATCTCGCAGAGATTGATTATGTCGTCCCTGCGATCGATTATCAAGTCGATTTGCGCTCCCTTTGGGTACTCGCTGTCGGCCCGATGCCGCCATGTCGACACAGAAGTTCTTACCCCGGATATTCCCAGCGCACGCTTTATCTGGTCAATGTGAAGGAGGCACAGCCTCTCGAACGCAAATCCAAGCCAAGCCATCCTGAACGGGGATTCAAGGGAGTCAGACCAGAACGTCCTGTCGTTGTCGATGTTGTTCTTGATGAACTTGAAATAAAACAGCGTGTAGTTGTCCATCAGACGATACACAGCGCCCTTCACTTCTGCGCCGTATGCACGAAACCTTCCAATGAAGCCACATTTCTCAAGATCGTCAAGATACGCAGTCAACCGTCCGCTCGAAGGAATCGACGCGGCCTTGCCAATCTCGTCGCGCGTCATGGGCGACTTCGCACAGCCAAGAGCCTCGACGATGGCCATGTACGGCTCCGGAGAATCGAAAAGCGATTGATACAGTTCACCATACTCACCGCTTAGCACAGCATCATCGGCAAAGAACATCCTGTCCATGTTGCGCTGAATGCCGAACCCCTTCTCCAGAAACCCCCAGTAATATGGGATGCCGCCCAGCGCCATATAGCATTCTGCTATTTGACGCCGGCTGAATTCCAATCCCTTTGACTTGGAGAACTCCTCGCATTCGGACAGCGTAAACGGACTCAACTTTATTTTTCCGGTGACGCGGTTATGCAATCCTCCCTTGTCGCCAATAACCCTCTTGAGCAGCCACGACGCCGCAGAGCCACAAACAACGAGTAGTATGTCCTTGCGAGCCGACGCCCATCCGTTCCAGAAATGCTCCAACGCTGCAATGCAGCCGGACTTGTGAGTCGCCATCCACGGAAGTTCATCGATGAACACGACCTTGCGTCCATTACCTCGGCTCTCGAGAAACTTCTGAAGCTGACGAAATGCGTCATGCCAAGTCTTCAGCGGCGGACAATCCCATCCAGCATCTTCAAGCGAATCACGAAAATACAAAAGCTGTTCTGACATCCTCCCTTTCGAATGGCCGGTATGCTGAAACGCAATGCGCCCCTCAAACGTCTCCCTTACCAGGAATGTCTTGCCGACGCGCCGACGGCCATAGACTACGACAAATTCCGACTGCCGCGATTCATACGCCGCTGTCAACAAATACTGCTCCCGCTGTCTTCCAATCATTTTTAGTCCTCCTCGTCGAATAACAACGGCTATATTGTATCAAAAATTGGCGATTTGGTCTATTATGACTTTATCCTGTTCCAAAACCATTTGTCTCACGGCGTTTTAGCCACCTATAGAGACGAAAACTATCATGAAACTTGAGGAAACTTGAGGGACAGACCCCACGAAACGCCTATTTTGCAAGGGTTTGAGACTCTCCTCGCCGGCAGCGCTCATGGCAGCATTGCCAGCAGCTTGGCGATCTCCTTCGCGTCGCGGGTGGTGCAGGAAGCGACGCGGCGGCCAAGGCAGTTGATGGACGAGCCGAGGCCGTGCAGCTCGGAGCCAACAGGATCACACTTGATTGCCACAGTGCCCGTCCGCCTTCACCACCTTCGCGCGGAGAATACGGACAGTGGGCGCGACAAAGCGGGTTGTCACTCCTGAAAACCCGATTGCTCGCGGTTCTAAGGGCAGCATCGGC